>CAIWMF010000001.1 GCA_903913785.1 uncultured Spartobacteria bacterium
GTTTTTCATGGCAATGGATTTCTCTACCACATGGTGCGCATGCTTGTTGGCGCGATGGTCCATGTGGCTCGAGGAACATTATTAAGAGAAGATTTTTTACAACGCCTTGTTGCTGCCACTCCCCCCATCGCACCACGAACTGCGCCGGCCGCTGGTCTTTATCTCACACGTGTTTTATATCAAAAAAAATAATTCGTTTAGGTGTTGAGATGTGAATTGCTTTCAGGAAAAATCGTGATTTTCTCGCCTTGATTGAATGCGCCTTTCTTTTTTACCTCATCATTATTGTGCCTGCCTGCTTATTTTACTAAGCATGTTGTTGGGTTTTTCTCTACAAGCTCATGCAACCTTAAGTGAACAAAAGAAACAGACTCTTTTTCTGGATGCTAAAAAAGAGAACCATCACGCTCCTGCCTCTACCGCGAGTTCCTCTACCTCGCATCAGAAAAAGAGATCTCATCGAGTAGCAAGAAAACATCAGACATCCTCGACAATTAAAACACGTACGCAGGCAACTCACGCAAGTGCTCCTCCCGCAAAAATGCATACGAGTATATCGGCCCAACCTGCACCCCAGGGCTCCACTCACCATGTCAACCCTCCTCGAGCGCTTTCCCATGATGTTTCTGAAAAACCTCCCCGTGCCCAGACCAAGGAGATGGGGCATACAAGCGCTCTCCACACAAACGCTCCTCATGCTACCACGCACACTGCTACTGCTCGATATTCCTCGCCAAGTAGCAACACCTCGCATGATATTATTATTCCTATCAATGACCCTGCTCCCATTGTGATTGAAAAATCAGGACAGATCCCTGATCAAGGATTAGAGCCACCGCCAGACGCATCATTAACACAATCATACGGCCTTGATTGGCTTTTTGGCGCTCGTCATACAACCAATCCCTACCGATATCTTTCTTATTCTCTCCAGCGCGCTATAGCACGAGCCCATGTGCATCGTAGCAGATGGAAATATATTATCGTACATAACAGCGGTACGCGCTCTGGCAATGCACGCATCTTTGACATTTATCACCGTCGTGTCCGAAAAATGGTCAACGGGCTTGCCTATCACTTTGTGATTGGAAATGGACATGCCTCGGGTGATGGCGAGGTAGAGGTTGGGCATCGTTGGACAGCACAAATTAACGGAGGGCATGTTGCCAGTGATTATCTCAATGACATCTCGCTCGGGATTTGTTTAGTGGGTGATTACAATCGTGAGTTGCCGACAAAAAAACAAATTGCCGTATTACAGGAATTAATTACCTGCTTGCGACTTCGTGTTGGTAAAACTCAAGGACATCAAGCCACGGTCTATGCTCACAAGGAAATCAATCCACGACCCACAGATTGTCCCGGAAAACGTTTCCCGTATCGCTGGCTTCATCAATCCTTTGGGCCTCCTGCCAAGTAATGTCACCTTCGATCCTTGATCCTCTGAGCGCCTCCGCCCCGAGCCTCTCTTAACCCTAGAGCAAACATCATCCCAATATTCTATGAGACTCCTCTTAGTTGATGGTCATTATTACCTCTACCGTTCTTTCTTTGCGATTCGTGGCTTAAAAAATTCTCATGGAGAACCCACAAATGCCATTTATGGATTTGTCAAAGCCTTGCGCAAAATGATCATGGATCTCAAGCCAGATTTAGCCCTAGTGGTCTGGGATGCAGGATTACCCGAACACCGCACTAAGCTACAACCAGCTTATAAAGAGCATCGCGAGGAGATGCCCCTTGAATTACAAGCACAGCAAGAACCCTTACAAAGACTCATTAGCGTTCTTGGGGTCAAAAATATTTCATCACCACAAACAGAAGCTGATGACCTCATTGGTTCCTATGTCGTGAAGGCTCAGGCAGAAGGAATCGAGTCTATTATCGCCACGAATGATAAAGATATCATGCAGCTTGTTTCCCCTCATGTGAAAATCTATTCCGTTGCAAAGGCGGACATCACTCACGACGGATCTCCACCCCTCACACATGCTCTCTTAGGAGTGGCTGAGGTAGAAAAAAAATGGGGCGTTCCTCCCTCGCAAATCGTTGACCTCTTAGCCCTCACAGGAGACACAGCAGACAATATCCCTGGCATTGCGGGTGTTGGCAAAAAAACTGCCGCAACGTGGATTCAACAATTTCGCTCCCTTGACAACTTACTTGCCTCTTCTCATTTGCATCCCAAGATTCATGCCAAAATTGCCTCCTCTCACTCACAGCTTTTACAAAATCGCGAGATGATTGCCTTGCAGCTGAACCTTCCATTACCACTGGAACTTCATTCTTTGGAAATTCAACCTGACTACCCACAATTCATTAAATTACTTGATTACTTTGAATTTCGTACACTCGCAAATGACATGCGAGAGGAAGCAAGGCGATGGGGAATTCCGATAGAATCAACCTAGCTAGAAATATTTCACACCGATCACCTGCGGAGACCGGGAAGCTAGGGTGGATCCTGCGTTAGACTCACATTGTGACTTGGGCAACACCAGTGCTCGGGAGAGCCTGGGGTACCCCACCCTAGCTTTGCAGTCTCCTCGTCACGATCAGTATGAAATATGCGGGCTAGCCCCAATGCGTGTAAGGAAATCAAAGGATAGGGATTATTGCTATTTCAAGAGCACCTGAAAGAGAGTTATTTTTTATAAGTCTAGGCCATTTTTTAACAGGCTGTCGAACTTCTCTAGGACAGGACCTCGATTGTCGCTGA
>CAIWMF010000002.1 GCA_903913785.1 uncultured Spartobacteria bacterium
GCATCACAATCCTTCACCCGCCTTGTACTAACAAGCTTTGCACAGCGCCTCATTACGATTGAGTATGAAATATCCGGGCTAACCCGCATATTTCATACCGATCTACTGCGGAGACCGGGAAGCCTAATGGATGCTGCGTTCAAGCTCGAAGTCTTCCTCGGGCAGTATGTACTCATACAGCCGTCGTCAGACTTCATCACTCGCCTTACCCCATCCGCCTTCGCGGCCTCCTCGTCACGATCGGTATGAAATATGCGGGCTAAACGGACTACTGTTCTCCCATATTCCACTTCATTTTTAATATTTCGGACCATTCTTTTGTGATTTTTTTTGCTAACCATGTCGTCAATTCATAGGCGCCAGGACCCGCTGGATGAACCTCATCAAACCAATTTTTTTCGTCTAATAACTTTTTCATGAACCTAGGGGAAGCTGGTCCTAACATCATTGTGTGAGTTGGTAGAGAGAGGCGAAAGGCATTTTGATATTGGTACTCTTCGATGTCTAAAGTTGGAATGGCATAGAAAACAAGGGTATGAACATGAGGAGCTATTTGTGCAAAGAGCTCCTGATAATAGATCATCCATCCTGCAGGTGGTGTATGGTTTTTTAGGAGATCAGGACTAGTACCTAGAATAACTTTTTCAAAAGCTTCCTTGCTTTTTTGGTAACAAAAAGACCCCTTCGTTTTTTTGAGTGGAAAAAATCCCCAGTCTTTCTTGTTGTAGTTTAAGGGTTGTAATGCCGAAAAAATACCAACAGCAAAACGATTGAGAAAGAGATGTTCAAGCATGATCCATGTAATATTTTTTTTCTCTTGCGAACTAGCACGTAGTGCTTTCCATGCCATAAAGGCATTATGAGGTTCTAACCAGACTAATGAACGTAGGGTGTTGGATTCTTTAAAAAAATGATCCAGCGGATTCTGATCATAGCTTTGAAATACCTCACTTAACAAAATGACAGGTGCTTTTTCAAAGGGATGATGAGGGTAAATCTGAACTACTTTTTTGATAAAAAGTTTTAGCATAAAAAGTCGCTCAAAATGATTGGCTCCTGGGAGAGAAAATTTCAATACCGTTGCATTGATTCCGTGTTCATGCAGTGTTTTTTCAAGCAGTTCTTGATCGATTCCAAATTCCGTAACGCTACTTCCCTCTAAAATAACAAGAGGCTTATTTTCCCATTCGGGTAAATGTATCAAGTGATCAACTTGCCCGCGTACATGTGTGATCGCATCTGCGTGAGGATAGAACCATTCTGCGGAAATAAACCAACGGACACCGAATAACAAAGAGAAAATACAGAATGCTATTCCAAGGAAGGGTTTCATTCTAGGAGGCGTCTTACCAGGAAGGATAAATCCAAGTCCCAACATCGCGAGAATAGGAATAATGACAAGAATCATCTGAACTAAAATTGAAAATAGATAAAGTTGACCATGCCCGTACTCATAAAAAGCAATCCGAGAAGAAGAGCTAAACTAATAGCTATATAAAGGGCAATATTGGAGCGCCACACATACTTAAAGCGCCACTGATCATTTCCATAAAGAGCTGTGTCAAAAAAAAGTGGTAGCAGTAAAAGTCCCCAGGGAAGGGATGAGAAGCCTAAATAAGGGATTTTATGAGCCACAAGAGTAGAGAATATTTCTATGACTCCAGATAGCATCTCACGGATCAGAAAGACTGTATCATTCCACGTCATAGCACGAAAAGGAATCCAACAAAGCAAAACTATTCCCTGTGTGATCAGCCAACAAAAAGGCGTACGGAGTTTTGATAGTAACATTATTGCACGCACAAAATAGTCAGGAGATATTGTCATGATGCCAAGTGTTGCATTCTCACTACAACGAGGAATGGTAGAAATCTCATCGGATACATGAGCAACGCAGTCGTCTGCAGTCGCTGAATCTACGCCCGCATGAAATATTCGGACTGATGGCTTTGTGAAGGTGCAAAATGAGCGCCATGCATGATTAAGACAAAGAGCCACGCCATGAATGCCACCCCAAAGCAAAAAATTCCAACTTGCACCATGCCACATGCCCCCAAGGAACATAGTGATAATGATATTCAAGTAATTTCTTGAAAGAGAACAGCGATTCCCTCCCAGAGGAATATAGAGATAATCTCGTAGCCAGGTTGAAAGCGAGATATGCCAGCGTCTCCAAAAATCAATAAGTGATGTAGCACGATAAGGAAAATGAAAATTTTCAGGCAGCATGTAGCCAAGTAGCTGAGCCACTCCAATTGCCATTAAAGAATACCCTGCAAAATCAAAATAGATCTGCCCGTAAAAACCAACACATCCTCCTAAAAGATTGAGTTTAGGTTGATCATGAAGTTTTTCAAAAATGGGATTTACCACCGCAGCCAAGTGATCTGCAAAGACTGTTTTATAGAGAAATCCCAATGCAAATTTTCGGCAGCCTTCAATAAAAAAAGGAGCATGAAAAATCCTTTTTTGTAGTAGCTGAGGAAGGAAATTGGGGGCGTGAATAATCGGGCCTGCTACAAGATGAGGGAAAAAGGAAAGATAGAGACCAAGGCGAATGAATGATTTTTCTGCAAGGAGCTTTCCTCGATAAACAGTAACGACATAGCTGATGGCTTGAAAAATATAAAAACTAATTCCTGCCGGCAGAATAATCTTGAGCGTAGTCCAGCCAAGCATAGTTCCTAATTTTTGACAGGCATGATGGAGGGATTCCAAAAAAAAGTTTGTGTATTTAAAATACGCCAAGATCAAGAGTAAGAGTGTGCAGGCGCCGATCATGACCCTTTTTTGTTTCTGTTTGTTGGATGTTTCGAGCAATCGTCCTCCAAGATAGGAGATGATAATCACCATGAGAAGGAGTGCCGTAAATTTCCAGTTCCACCATCCATAGAAAAAGAAATTGGCAGCAAAGAGAAAGGGATGTCGCCAACGGTCTTCACGCAGACCCCAATAAATTCCTAAAACAATTAGTAAAAAAAAGAGAAAAGGGATGGTATTAAAAATCATGGCTCAAAGTAATACTCTCTTTTTTTCTTCATTAGGGGGGTGTTTCATGCTTTATGGATTTCGTAGTAGTGATGCCACTTCCCCGAACTGAAAGTTGAATAAACAGAAATATCATGATGCTTCCAAGAGTGATTCCCAAACATCCTTTTGCGAAAAGATCTCCATGTCTTGAATAAAACGTGAGCGATGGATTCTTTGGAAGCTTCCAGGGAGCCGCCATCATTCCTTCAAAAAACGTATTGCCGTTGCTCTCTTTGAGTTCATGCGTAATACGGCCAAAACGATCAATGAGGCATGTCACTCCGGTATTAGCAACGCGTAGCATGGGAAGTTTTGTTTCTGCACAGCGAAAGAGAGCATTGATAAGATGCTGCGAAGAGGCAGCGGAATGACCGAACCATCCATCATTAGTCAGTGTAATGAGTCCTTGGGCACCAAGGATAGCAAAGCTCCGCGTAAGGTCACCTAATGTATCTTCAAAGCATAAGAGAGGAGCTACTCTTATCCCTTGATGTGAAAGAGAGAGTAATTTAGGGCCAGGACCAGGATTGAAATCCCCTAAGATACGCTCACCAATGAGCCACTTAAAAAGGGGAAAGGTCTGACGACATGGAATGTATTCACCAAATGGAAGAAGATGGGTTTTTGCATAATATTGAATTTCTGAAATTCCTGGCAGGGGTTTGGCATTTAAGAGAATTGCAGCATTATAATCCCGCGGTGGCTCTTTTTCGAAATAGAGCGAACCGATGAGAAAGTCAGTAGTACTTTGTGCGAGTAGCTCCTGAACTTGAAAAAAAGTTTTTGCATCAGATAAAAGAGGCCTTGGGGTTGCGGCTTCTGGCCATACAATGAGATCGGGATGCAATGCAAGTGCTGCCTGCGATTGACGACAATATGTAGCCATAATGCTCTCTTCAAAGAAATGGTCCCATTTATGATTTTGTGGAATATTACCTTGAATGGCTACGATGGAGAGCGTGCGTTGAGAAGGTATAGGAGAGAGCATTTCATGGATGCCATAAATCATTAGAGTTAAAATCAAAAAACATATGATCAATATTTCACTCGGCAATCTGAGTCGCAAGGGGAGGGTAATTGTTTTTTGTTTTCTTTCTTCAATAAAACGTTTTGCTCCTAAGGTCAAACTACAGCTGGTCATCACCCCGAGAAAAGAAAGTCCCAAAACACCCGTAATATCACATATTTGCAACAAAGGAATTGTGTGATGGAAAGCAACACCAAAGCAATTCCATCCAAAACCAGTAAAGAGAGTCCCACGTAGCCATTCTAAAGCACTCCACGCTGCCGCTGATAAACATGCAATCAGTAGATTTTTTATCGTTGAAGGTTTCCCATGATCTAAGAATGGCCGGAGTACGATACCAACAAAAGCTCCCCATAAGCCTGCATAAAGTGCTAAATAAAATGGGAGAGTTGCTAATCCTTCCCAAGCCACACAAGCAATCCACTCAAGGGTGAAAAGAAAAAAAATGGCACCTGTTAAGAAACCGAGTAAAAAGGTAAAGCCCAAACGCTTTAAAAAAGATTCAGGAAGCGGTGAAAGCAAAAGTCCGCTACACACTGGTATAAAAGCCACAAATGGAATGCATGCAAATGCTCCTCGATCGTACTTGGGGAATGTACTACTCATGGCAACCCCAGAAAGAAGAGAGAGCAAGGAAGGAAGGAGATAGAGAAGACAGTTGTAGCGCTCAAGATGTTTCTTCTCTAATTTTAAAGAAGAGAAGAATGGGCTACATGGAAAAAAAAATACAAAATTTTTACAAAAAAATTTCATTTGCTAGGTTGTCAGGTTGTTAGGACAAGGAAGGGGGGGGAGGAATCGTCGTATCAATAGTGACAGTACAATGTGTACCAGGGATCCATTGCTCGCTTTTTTCTTCATTTAAAGGATTTTTGTGATCAGGAAGATCGATTAACTCTAGTTTGACTAGCAAAAGAGAGCGCCTGCCAAGCATTGTTTGAGTGACAGAAACGACTTCTGCTTTACAAGGAAATAAAAACATCCCTCCGGAAAAAGTTACTTTCGCGATTTGATGAGAAACAATTTTTTTTTCAAGTCGTTGCGGGTACAATGCCGCAATGATTCCCTTACTGCTAATGATTTCGGCTTCATGACTCGAGTAGACATGTTGTGTATACATCCAGACTGTTAGTGCTGCACTGATGATTCCTAGGAGAGCGATTAACAATACTAGGGAGGAGCCGTTCTTCCAAAAACGTGAAGAAAAAATGCGTTGCATAGAAAAAATGATATGTGGGTCAGGATTGGTGATTGAGAAGTTTAAAAAATAAGAAGATTCTTTGGAATCATGAAATCGTTTTATTATATTCTTTTTTTTGGATGGATGAGTGCTTTTTCCATCGGAATCGCTAGCGCACAGAACACTAATCCTATCTCGCGTTTAGAAATTGAAGAGATGACTCAAGCGAGCCAACTGGAAACCAATAGTCCTTTTTTTATTGAACGTGAAGAGGCACGAGAGGCGGTAGCAGAGGCTGCAAGAAATCCTATTTATAGAAATTCTTTACTATTGCCTCGACATTCCTTCCAAGAAGAAATGAAAAAAATGATACATGGTTTTCTTGTGATGACAAAAGTCTTTCCAAATAAAACCATTCCACCTGCGGTGCAAATTTTTGTAGAACCCTCCTCTTTTTCTATTAGTGAAACCCCTGAAATTTCAGTCTCATGTAAAATAACGAACACCACAAAAGAGATTCTCTTTATTGATTTCGCAACAAATCAGCGTATTGAAATTGTCGTCAAAGAGAGCAATGGAACTCCTATGATGCGGTGGTCTGAAGATCGATCTTTTGATCCCATCACAAGCGTTGTCACTATCAATCCAAGAGAAAGTATTCTTTACACTGAAAAAATTCCAACCGCCATCATGAAAAATGGCAGCAAATACCTCCTTGAAGTATCCCTGATTGGGCATTCAGAATATACGCGCACTGAGCTGATTTTTCCGCATGATCCTTATTTCAGCTCATCACATGCTCTGGGTTCAGGTCATGAGTAGATTTTATTTTTTTAATAAAAATTGTTGCCAAGATCCATTTTGATCATTACTTCTTTTATCCCATTTATCTCACTTAATACCATGTCTGAAATATCCACTGAAGAAAAAGTACGTAATATCATCGTCGAACAACTCGGCCTCACTGCAGAACAAGTTACTCTTGATGCCTCTTTCATTGAGGATCTGGGAGCGGACTCACTCGATACTGTCGAGCTCGTTATGGCTTTTGAGGAAGAATTTGGTGTTGAAGTTCCTGATGAGGATGCTGAAAAGCTCTTAAAGGTTCGCGATGTTGTTCACTATATTGAAGAGAAAAGCAAAGTGTAATTTTCTGATTTCTCGTCCTCTTGTGAAGAAATGTGCAAGCTGAAATTGCTCATTTAGCCAAAAAGCCTGCATAACAACTCTAGTTTAGAATGGCTGTTATAGAGCAGCAGCTAACATATATTGTCAGCTATTGCTCTAAAACAGCCATTTTAAATTCTGGTTGCTACTCCTTCTGTACGCAAATGAATTATGGTAAATTTAACCTTTGCTTGGTTCTTTGAGATCAGCTTTGTCATTGCTCTTGTTACCTCGGATGCCAGTACGCTACTGATAGCTTGTGTTATAAGCAGCGGCTATCTTGAAAGATTCCAGGCTACAATTATTCTAAAATTTATGAGAAAAAAGCTATACTAGTTCTTTAATAGCAAGCTCTTTTGTCCAGCTTAGCACCCAAAGCGCCTATTTCAGAGACTTCGAAGAGTTTGGAAATCCTAAAATTAATATGCGCTAAGCTATGAAAACTTCCCGTTTCACACCTCCCTATTAGCCTAACCCTTCTCAATTTAATTTTATGACTAACAAGAGTTTTAGACGATGGTGCTCAATTTTTATTATTACGATTTTAGTCTTCCAAGGCATTCCTCTAGGCTTTGCGATCACAACTATCAGTGGGTCAGGAGCGACTTTTCCTGCACCTCTTTATATTCGCTGGGCCTCAGAGTTTCAAAAAAATCATCCTGAAATTGCGGTCAATTATCAAGGGATTGGCAGTGGTGCTGGTATTGTAAATTTTACAAAGGGACTAACGGATTTTTGTGCAAGTGATATTGTGATGACTGATCAAGAAATTGAAAAAAATCATGGCAACATTGTCATGATTCCTCTCACAGCAGGAATGATTGTTTTATCTTACAATCTACCTGTTATTAAAAACCTCAAATTGAGTCGTGAGGCTTATATCAATATATTTCTTGGAAAAATTACCTCCTGGAATGATCCTTTAATTCTTGCCTGTAATCCAAATGTTGATTTGCCTAACCTTTCTATCAGTGTTGTCACTCGATCCGATGGTAGTGGCACCACAGCTCTTTTTACCGAACACTTAGCTAAGATTAGTTCTGAGTTTGATGCTCAAGTCGGATCAGGCAAGTCTGTGAAATGGCCAATTGGTCTTGCTGGAAAAGGAAATGATGGTGTGACTTCACTGATCAAAGGGACCCCTGGCGCCATTGGTTATATCGAATATGGTTTTGCAAAAAACAACACTCTTCCTACAGCAGAGCTACAAAATAAAGCTGGAAATATGATTCCTCCCTCGGATAAAGCCGGATCATGCGCCTTAACAAACATTATCATCTCAACTAAGCTCAAAAACTTTACTCCTGATCCAGGAGGCACTGGGGATTATCCTATCTCTGGCTTTACCTGGGTGTTTGTTAAAAAAAGCTATCCTCTAGAAAAAACTCGTGCATTAAAAACCTTCTTGCAATATGCGCTCACTGATGGACAGTTGCTCTCATCATCTTTAGGATATCTGACGCTTCCTCATGCCGTGCAACAAGAATCGATTCAGGCTCTAACACAAATTCAAGAATCTGCGACTAAATAAAGGATTGTTGAGAATTCATTTTTATTTTCTTTGTGAGTGCACCAGTTTTTAAGCCGCAAGGCGGTTATCGCCATCGAAAAGATTATTTTCGTGCTCTTTGTTGGTTAGCGGCAGTCATGATTGTTCTTTTGCTTGGTCTCATCATTCATGAAATATTGACTCAAGCAATGCCAGCCATTCATCAATACGGATGGCGCTTTATCACAAGTTCAGAATGGCGTCCGAACCGTGATCTCTACGGTGTTTTGCCGATGCTTTTTGGAACAGCTGTTAGCAGTTTTATAGCGCTGCTTTTAGCACTGCCACTTGGGTTAGCAGTAGCACTTTTTTTAAGTGAGAATTTTCTGCCGCGTCCATTACGTCAGTTTATGAGGATGATTGTTGAAATGTTGGCAGCAACTCCGAGTGTGGTCTATGGTCTCTGGGGTATTTTTACTCTTGTTCCACTTGTGCAGCATTATGGAGGAGTCGTGTCACGCAACTTTGCTTGGATTCCTTTTTTGCATGGACCAGCTTATGGTAATTCACTTCTAACAGCCAGTCTCGTCCTTGCACTCATGGTTGTCCCAACTATTGCTGCGATTTCTCGTGCAGCACTGGTGGCCGTGCCTGAACCACTACGTGAAGGTGCCTATGCATTAGGAGCTACTCGTTGGGAAACCATTCTTCGCGTCTTATTACCGTATGCTGCGCCTGGAATTGTTGCAGCTAGTATTTTAGCTTTTGGACGTGCAATGGGAGAGACAATGGCTGTGGCTATGCTTATTGGAAATAGTCAACGCCTCACACTTTCTCTTTTTTCTCCTTCCAATACACTCTCTGCGTTACTTGCAAATCAATTTTCCGAAGCAGAAGGACTTCAAATTAATGCGCTCATGTATGCTGCCTTACTTTTAATTATTTTAACATTAGGAACAAATATTCTCGGTGAACTTGTGCTGCGACGGACTCAAAAAGCTATTGGAGGAGGATATTCTTAATGAAAGTAGACACGAGAGTTCCTCATCAATTCTTTTCTAATCATGGAAAAAACACCTCTTTTCTCCGCCTGTGGAGTAATAAACTGCTTACGACACTCTGTGTTATCTTGTCATTTCTGACATTAGTTCCTTTATTTTCTCTGCTCTATTTGTTGATTAAAAAAGGTCTGCCTTTACTGCAATGGTCAGTTTTTACCAAACTTCCTCCACCTCCTGGTTTGGAGGGGGGAGGATTTGGAAATGCCATTATTGGAACCTTAACAATGGTTGGGATTGCCACACTTCTTGCTGCTCCGCTAGGAATTTTATCTGCTGTTTTTATTAATGAATATGCACCGCGATCTCTACTGGCTTCAACAGTTCGCTTTGTTGCAAAACTACTCACGGGCATTCCTTCCATTATTTGTGGTGCTTTTGCTTTTGCTATTGTTGTTCTGCGTACGGGTCAATTTTCTGCATTAGCTGGAGGAATTGCTCTTTCTATTTTAATGTTACCAACAATTCTTTTAACCTCCGAACAGGCTTTAAGTGGTGTTTCTTCTTCTTACCGTGATGCATCGTATGGACTCGGGGCTACCACGTTTCAAACAATTTGGCGTATCGTTTTGCCAGAAGCATTACCAGCAATCATGATGGGGATGATGCTTGCTGTAGCGCGTGCTGCAGGAGAGACAGCTCCTATTCTTTTTACAGCCCTTTTCAGCCAACAATGGATGCACTCAATCATGGAACCATCAGCTTCGCTCTCTGTTTTGATTTATAATTTCTCTGCACTCCCCTATCATTATCAGGTTCAAATGGCTTGGACTGCCTCGCTCTTCTTAGTAGCGATGGTGACAGGAATAAATATTTTTGCTCAATTACTCTTTCGTAGAAAATTCTAATGAACCAAGATAGTAAAACAATTGGTGATTTATTACCCTCAAAGCGGGAAGTGCAATCACCTATTCATAACGATTCGACTTTTATTAAAGTCACTGATTTTGATTTTTTCTATGGAAAAAAACAGACGCTATTTAAAATTAACTTTGTTATTCCTGCAAAGCATGTGACTTCCTTTATTGGACCTTCTGGTTCAGGTAAATCAACACTCTTACGTAATTTTAATCGTATGAATGAGCTTCTTCCTGGCGTTCGTCACGAAGGTGATATTACTATTCATGGGAGGAGTATTTTTGATCCCTCAATTGAAATTATCGCTTTACGACGTCGGATTGGTATGGTTTTTCAAAAATCAAATCCTTTTCCACGATCTATCTATGAAAATGTTATCTTTCCACTTCGTATTATGGGGTATAATCAACGGGCTCTTTTAGAAGAAACAGTCGAGCGTTCATTGCGTTCAGTAGCATTATGGGATGAGGTAAAAGATCGTTTACATGAAAATGCTTTGGGTCTTTCAGGAGGACAAATGCAACGTGTGTGTATTGCTCGTGCCATTGCAAGTCAACCGGATATTCTTCTCATGGATGAACCTTGCTCGGCACTTGATCCCATTGCGACCGCAAAAATAGAAGAACTCATTGTCGAGTTAAAAAAAGAATTTACCATCATCATTGTGACTCACAGCATGCAACAAGCGAGTCGTGTTTCTGATTTAACCGCTTTTTTTAATTTTGGAAAATTAATTGAATTTGATCATACTAGTAGGATTTTTACAGCCCCTATAGAAAAACAAACAGAAGATTATATTACAGGTCGATTTGGTTAATTTGACTATATATTTTTTCATCAGTCGGAACTACTCCTTAGCAGCTCATCTTATGGCTTACTCACGCTCTCATATCCTCACTCCATTTACAGAAAAACTAGATCAGATTCATAACAGCATTATCACGATTGCTGAGCATGCTACCGCGAACTTTCAAAATGCCATTCGTGGTCTCTTTGAGCGTGATGATGACTTTTGCAATAATGCCATTGCTGATGATGAGGAAATTGATCTTTTAGAAATGCAGATTGATCGCGAAGGCTTATATATCATGAGTCGCTTTCAACCAGTCGCCTCAGATTTGCGTTACGTCATTTCTTCGATGAAAATTGGAGCAAATATTGAACGTATTGGGGATCAAATCGTCAGTATTGCACGACGTGCTCGTAAAATTAATGAACATCCTGAAGTTCCCGAACTCCATGAACTCGATAAAATCATTAAACTTGCCATGAACATGTTTGATGATGCTTTGCGTTCCTATAGCGATGAAGATGAAGCCTTAGCGTTGCATGTGAAGACTCAAGATAAACAACTCGATCGCCTTAATAAGGAACTTAATGAACGTTTGATTTTGAGGATGCAAGATGATTCGAATAAAATTCCGATTTATTTCAATTTGATTTTTGTCAGTCGTTGTCTGGAACGCATTGGAGATCATGCTGCTAATATTGCTGAAGACGTTGTTTTTGCTGTGAGTGCAGAGGATATTCGTCATTTAGGCAGCTAATAAATCTAATACTCAGAACTTGTTATTTCCCCTGGCGTTCAATCAGCCCCTTACCATACTGCTTTTCAAAAATTGTTTACTTCGACTTTTATTACTCAGCTTACGTGCTTGAAAAACATTTTTTTTCTTGGTGCATTGATGACGGCAATCCCCTTATTAGCCCAGGATA
>CAIWMF010000003.1 GCA_903913785.1 uncultured Spartobacteria bacterium
CATGTTGACTGTTGGTAACACTACGTTTGAAGTTGTTTTCAAAACATGCAATGAGTAAGTTGAAATTTGCTGAGCGATTTAAGCCTTTTTGATTAGGATTAGTTTTTTCGGAGTGAGGAGAAGTTGTAGGAAACGGAAGGTTAGGAGCATGTTTATCTTGGCGGATTGGCATTGCTCCATTCTGACTTTTAGGAATATACTCTCTTAATTTAGTAGCAGCGCGGTTCATTGATATTTGGCTACTAGAATGTGTGGAATGGAGCAAGTTAGGGCGGCTGCTATTTTTTGCGGTGATTGCATTACCACTTTGAGGCTGGTCAGAGAGAGGTGAAGTTCCCTGATAGTTCGAAGAGAGATTGGGGGTGACAGGCCGGGTTGGAGACGTACCGCTTGATGAGCTAGCCATATGGTTTTAGGATGTGATAGGTTTATTTCAAAAGTATTAACATTTTGATCGTCACGTTTTTTTTCATGAATATCAATACAAAAGACCTCAATGATGCTTTCTTGTAGATTTTCTCATTCTTATATTTTTTGATATGTCACGGATTCTTGTGCTTTGCTATGAATATCCCCCCCTAGGTGGTGGGGGAGGACGCGTTGCTGCCCATGTTGCTTCAGCTTTGGTTGCGCGTGAGCATGAAGTGTGTTTTGTGACGGGAGGTCTTCCCTCTTTGCCATCTCGTTCTATGATTGATGGAGTTAGAGTCATTCGTGTCCATGCCCGACGACAACGTGCAGACACGTGTAGTATTCTTGAAATGTGTTGTTGGGTCATGGCCTCTTTGCCGGTTGTGCTTGGTGAGGCTTTCTGCTGGAAGCCTCATGTGATTCATGCTCACTTTGCGGTGCCAACGGGAGTTGTTGCTTGGATTGTTCATCAACTTACGCGTATTCCTTACGTCCTTACGGTTCATTTAGGGGATGTTCCTGGTGGTGTTCCCGAGCAAACCGATCATCTTTTTAAGATTCTAAAACCGTTCACTATTCCAATCTGGCGCTCCGCTGCTTATGTGACTGCAGTGAGTAGTTTTGTGGCTGACCTGGCTAGTAAGGCATACAACATCCAACCAAAAATCATCCTCAATGGGATACCAGCGCTTTTACATCCACATCAGAGTTTCTCTCAAGTTCCACGTCTCTTGATGGTAGGGCGCTTGAGTATTCAAAAAAATCCAATCCTAGCAATTCAAGCATTAGCATTAGTGCGAGAGCTTCCATGGACATTGCAAATAGTGGGAGAAGGACCGCTTTTATTAGAGACTAAGGATTGCGTAAGGCGGCTTAGTCTTAAAGATCAAGTTTCTTTTTTAGGTTGGCTGAGCGTCAGCGAAGTCCAAAAAACCATGGAAAAATCTGATATTTTATTAATACCGTCGTTATCGGAGGGCCTTCCCATGGTCGGAGTTGAAGCCCTAGCCCATGGGCTTGCTATTGTTGGAAGTCGTATTGGTGGACTCCGAGATATTATTAACGAACATCATAATGGCGTTTTTTTTAACCTTGATCACGGCGCTGTAGCCATGGCACAAGCGCTGCGCCCACTGTTAGAAAATGCTGTATTACGGACTCAGATGAAGAATGCATCACTTCACAAAGCGAAAAATTTTCATTGGAGTCGTTCCATCGATGCTTATGAAAGTATCTTAGAGGCAACTAAAAGAGATCATTGAAACTAACCCAAATATTTTATGCCGATCTACTGAGGAGCCCTGGAAGCCAGGGTAGATGCTACGCTCAAAATGTGAGTCTGCCTTACCACCTTCAGCCATCGCGGCCTCCTCGTCACAATCAGTATGAAATATCCGGGCTAAAAAGGCATCAGTGGGAAAGAGACTTGCTAAGGTTAGTCAGTCATATTGTCAGCATTGACCGCATTGATATAGGCTTTTAGGCCAACTTGAGCGCTTGCAGTCACAAGCCCTTCTGAGGCATCTTTAGCACATTGTATGGCAAGCAGCGCTGAGTCTCTATACATATTCGAACGATGATATTTTTTCTTAACTAAATCTGAATTAGCTGTTTCCAAATAGAGGCCAGCATTATACCAAGCCTTAATCTCCTGACTCAGACAATATTGTTTGACTTCCTGAGTAGATCCAAATTTTTTTACTTCTTGGCTGGAGTAGTCCTTTTTTGAGAATGATTCCACAACACTTTGAATATAAAAAGCAACAGACTCCTCATAGCCTCTGCCTATATTTTGAAAGAGTATAGCTTCATCATATCTTCCTTCGTATAAAGCTTTTTTTTCTTCTTTAAAACATGCAATGCGTGTTCCGATAGTAGCCGCTGCTCCCTGCCAATCATCTCTTCGATCAGTATCATAATTATCATTTTGATCATTGCTTTGATCTTGAAACCTCGCTTCGGCTATCAATTGCTCGGCCTGTATTTGATGTAATTGCTGTTCATTTTCTTTTTCGCGCGAGGTAGGTATAATCTTCACTATGCGAAAACCAATATCCTCCTTTTCCTCCTTAGGATTAAGTGTGGTATAGGTATCATCTGATTCCCCTCGTATGATTGGTCTGTTTGAAGCTGGATCTATACTACTTGTCCATTCATTGAGAGCATCTTCTTCTGCGAGAGTGCCATAAGCATTAATACGTTTGCGTTCAAAAGCGCCATGGTTTTGTAGGGTTTTTGGATTATAGAAATGTGTCTTTTGGTATTCATCATTATTTGTAATATGGTAGTGAGCAGTTGGGTTAAGAGTACGAATTTCATTAAGTTGTAAATTAGTAAGATCATAGGCACCTTTTTCCGTATCAGTATTTTTTCTGCCGTTTTCATTCCAGTTACAATAACGCTGAGCACTATAGTAGGAAATACACGTCATTGATTTTTGATTTTTTGAACCATCAGTTAACTCGTAATAATAAGCGCCAGCTTCTCCTTGACGTTGAATAAAGGAAGCCATCTTTTCATTGTAAAGCTCATAAGGATCCGCTTTGACAGCAACCGAATTAAGAAATTGAACCCATTCCTGTCGCGTAATCGCTTCATAACTAATTTCAAATTCATAAAAAACTGCACCACAGTAGTATGGATAGAAAAAAGGATCGGGAAGGTTTCCAGGATTTCCTATTTTGACCAATTTCTCATTCACGGTGTCAGGGATCTTTGAAAGAATATTTTCGGGATTGATGTCTGGAGGTATTCCTGGATTAATGCCAGGAATATTACCAGGATCTAAGCCAGGAATCAATCCGGGAGGATTGAAAACAACATCGTTTGGAGTAGAAGACAGACCATCAATGCCAGGGATAAAATTTTCAGTCACCCCAGGAATGACGCCTGGAGTTTGTCCTGGAATAAAACCTGGAATACACCCGGGAATAAAACCTGGTGTAACGCCAGAATTTACTCCCGGTATAAAAGACGAGGATGAAGTATTATTATCAGTCGGTGTGCTGGGATGATTAATAATATTTTGAAAAGATATTAATGGTAAAATGATTGAAGCATTCGAAACAGTCAGTGCAAAAAGAGGTATGGTGCTAATGAGAAATAGAATTCTTTTGGAACGCACGCCATCTTGATTCTTAAGTTGATTTTTTTCATTTTCTTGAGAATTAAATTGTGAAGAAAATCCTCCTTGTGAATCGTTAATAAATCTAGGGTCATCCGAAACAAATGTATGAAATCCATCATCATGGCTATTTGAACTGTTGCTACTTCTTCGAGAAAAAGATAAATAATCATGCATGGTAATAGGTGTTTCTTCGATCAACGGTTGGCTTGCTATTGCAGCTTGATGTACTTCCTCAATTAAGGCTAGTTCATGTGGACTTGTCGGAGATGTGTGACCTATGAATGAATTATTTCTTAAAAGCTCAGAAATACATACCGAGGCTGCCGGGTTGTGATTTACCCTGTTTTTTCTAAGACGATCTCTGTTGTTGTTATTATCAAATTCAGAGATGACATCGTCGTTTTCTTTTCCATAGTTCTTATATAAGGTAGATCGACTTCCGCTTTCATCAATAGTAGTATCCTCATGAGTTAATGTTGAACAACTAAGATTGCTAGATAAACCACCTACATATTTTGGGACGATATTTGACTTTTTTTTATTGTCATCTAATTGGTGTAAAAAACCTTGGTGTCCACCAAGATAGCCACCAATATATCCTCCGGCACAGCCGCCTATTATACAGCTTATAAATAATAACACTCCTGGATTTTCTAATGCAATCGAGGTATTAGTTTCAGGGTTTTCATCAAGCACTTGATAGGCGCTCATCTCTTGATCAGATAATAGGGTTTGGCTTTTGTTGTTTCGTAGCTCATTCAGATTAATATTAGATTTTAAAAGAGGATCAATACGCTCGTTATTCACATATAAATCTTCTAGCTTATATGTTATAAAATTTTGAATATTTTTTTGATTTCCAGAAAAATAATAATCATGTATCCATTGATAGTATTTTTCTCTACTCTGAACATCCACAAAAGATATAAAATTAGAATTTTGTATGATAAAGTAATAATAACAACCTGGTGTTCCAATGCGTACAATCGATGCCTCTCTTTCTTCAAAAAAATTGCAGTAATCCTTCTTTGCTTTATGGTGCAGAAAGTTGGCATAATTTTTGGAGCTCAGAGCATAACTATGTGATTCTGAGTCTTGGCTCTTATCATTTGCTATGAGACAGGTTCCGCTCGAGAGAAGAAAAATAAAAGCTATTATCAAATAATGCCAACAGCTAGAGCAGAGTGCAGACTGCTTGACTTGATAGCACAAAAAATTTGATATATCTTGAATCAATATATATATATTTGTGTTTATAAAATTAAGCTTGATCATATGAGTCTCGATTATGATGTTTTCTCATAATAATTTAGGATTTTTTGTTGGTACCCTCTGTGACTTTTAAAACTTACACCCTAGACTCCAGAAGATATTTTGAGTGATGAGATCTTGATTTCCTGCGGCTGCATTATAGAAGAAAGAAGACTCCCAGCGCTGACCCATTTCGATCGTAAAGCCAAGACCTGTGTAGAGCGTATCACGGAGTGGGGCAGAGCTTGTATTAGCAAAGCTAGGACTACTTCCAGAGTTAAGAGTGCTATTAATGCTATAAGGATTTTCTAAAAACTGATGTTGCCAGTTAAGCGATACTTGTGGGATCACAAGAAGGTTTTTAGTGACTTGCCAGTTGTAGGCAAGGTGGCTTCCAAGACTAAAGATCATGCTACTCGTATTCCAACTATTAGCGGCAAGATTGAGTGAATCGGCTCCGCTTTCGGTAAAGGGGGAGGTGCCAAAGTATTGATACTGGAGACTGCTTAAGGGACCAAAGGTAAAGTGACCACGTTGAATATCATATCCTGTGGCCACC
>CAIWMF010000004.1 GCA_903913785.1 uncultured Spartobacteria bacterium
AGGGGCAGCTCGGTAAGGGCGAGCCGAGCGGGTGCGAGCGAGTCAATATGGACGCATACAGCCCGGCGTCAAAATGTTCGTCTGCGTTGACTCGCTTGGCGAAACTCGTCTCGCCCTTTGAAGGTCTGCCTAAAAGAGCCTGCAAACTCTGGGCAGTCTCCCCCGCGGTCTCTTGGGCCGCCGGTGGTACCCCACCCTAGCTTCGCAGCCTCCTCGTCACGATCAGTATGAAATATCCGTGCTAGATCAGGATTCGCGGCGCCTCACGACGATTCAGTATGAAATATCCGGGCTGGAAGGCATGGGGGTGTATTGTAGATCATTCCATGACAAATATTCTCCAATAAGCAGGACCTAATATCATGACAAGGAAGGCTTGCTTCTCGCTGATTTTATGAGCATCATGAAGCGGATATTTCGTACAATCACGACCTAGGACTTGTTGGAGCCTTATCAGGAATATGCTCTCTTTGCATTTTATTAGAGCGGCATTGATAGCTAGAGCGCCATTTCAGAATGTTTGAGCATCCTTGCCTAAGAGCTTGCCCTTTGACCCTAGGTCGCGTGATATGAAATAGCCGCATTAACTTTTTAAAAGACCATTTTGTTTTCATTTTATTTTTCTCATGAGCATTTTTTCCAAATTTCTTACAAAATTCATCGGTATTTTCTCGACTGATATCGGAATTGATCTTGGTACGGCAAATACACTTGTTTACTTGAAAGATCATGGGGTTGTTTTGCGTGAACCCTCCATTGTTGCGGTGAAAGCAGGGACAACGCATGTGCTTGCTGTTGGTGATGAAGCAAAGCGAATGCTTGGAAGAACGCCAGGAAATATCACCGCGATACGTCCTCTGAAAGATGGTGTGATTGCTGATTTTGAAATTACAGAAGCCATGTTGCGTCATTTTATTACTAAGGCTCATAGCGCCCGTAGTATCATCCGTCCTCGGGTTGTGATTGCTGTTCCCAGTGGTATTACCGAAGTTGAAAAGCGCGCGGTTAAAGACTCTGCACTGCATGCTGGAGCACGAGAGGTTTTTCTCATTGAAGAACCGATGGCAGCTGCCATCGGGGTGGGCCTTCCGGTCACTGATCCGGCAGCCAACATGATTATTGATATCGGGGGAGGCACAACGGAAGTGGCTATCATTTCACTTGCAGGTATTGTTTTTAGCAGAAGTGTTCGTGTGGCTGGTGATGAGCTCGATGAGGCAATTACTAATTACATCAAGCGTACCTACAGCATCCTCATTGGAGAGCGTACCGCAGAAGATATCAAACTGCAGATTGGTTCTGCTTATCCCCTGGAAAAAGAAATGGGCATGGACGTGAAGGGGCGTGACTTAGTTGCAGGACTTCCGAAGACCATTCATGTTTCTTCCAAGGAAATTCGTGAAGCCCTCATGGAGCCTGTCTCCACTATTGTGAATGCTGTTCGCATTACCCTCGAACGTTGTCCTCCTGAGCTTTCTGCAGATCTTGTGGATCATGGTATTGTCCTTGCCGGTGGTGGGGCATTGCTCCGTGGTTTAGATAAGCTCATTGCGCAAGAGACAGGTCTTCCTGTCCATGTTGCCGAAGATCCGCTCAGTGCTGTTGTAGAAGGGACAGGGCGTGCTCTGCAAGAAATTGCCTTTCTGCGTGCGGTGACTTCACAAGATCGATCAAGATAGTAGATTCTATCTGTAGTAATGCGAAATCAACCCATTGAAATCGTGATGCTTATTTTTGACGATGTCGTTTTAAAAATCAGAACGTGAGAATCTTTATTCTATGCGTTGAGCAATCTCCTCTGCACTCATCACTTTTGGCCTGATTATGCCGCGCTCACGAATTTTCATCCTTGCCACATGCATGATCGTGGCATCTGTTGTTTCAGGCTTAAAAGTTTCGAGACTCAAGGTAGCCCAAGAGAAGCTTCTCACCATGATTTCTCCTGCACTGTATGCAAGTGCTATCGTCAAAAAAAATATTGATCAATGGTTTCACGAGCGGATGACTTTGCAGCAGCTAGAAGAAGCTAATGAAAAGCTTCTTTTAGAAAATAAAAAACTCATAGCAGAAAATCTCGTTCTCCACGATGCTCAGAAAAAAAACAATCAATTGCGCAGAGTGCTTGCATATCAGGAAGAATCCGCATTTCAATTAATGCCAGCAACCATTATTGCGCGTGACAATTTCACATGGTGGAACAGTGTTAAAATCGATCGAGGATCACGAGATGGTATTGCTCCTGACATGGCAGTCATTACAGAAAGTGGCCTTGTAGGTAAAATAGGAATCGTCACGCCCATCGTATCAACCATTATCCTCATTACTGATGAAAATTGTCATGTGGCTGCAAAAATTGAAGGGACTGTGGAGCAAGGAATTTGTAATGGCTTACGCATTCCAACGGGAGAGTTGCAACTCAATTTTTTAAATAAATTAGCTAATTTACAAAACGGACAAAAGGTATACACGGCAGGGGTTAGTGGTGGTATCTTCCCATCTGGTATTGCAATAGGAACAGTCAAAAACTTTCAACTTCGTGAGCTAGATGGGCAAGCTATCATCGAACCAACTGTTGACTTCAATGATTTAGAGCATGTCTTTGTTGTTGTGGGTGGAAAATAATCAATAAAATAACAATGGGCTAGCCCGAATTCTTCACCATAGAGGCCAAAGTAATTTGACTATATATGAACGTTAAGATTGTTTAGATTCCAACTTTAGTCATCTTAGAATGAAACCGTTACCACTTTTTCTTCTTCTCCTTGTCCTCTTGCTGCTCACTCTAGTATTAGAAACCCTGTTGCCTGCAATGTCTTTTTCTGGCGAAGCGCACCTTGTTTTATTTCCTATGATTTTTTCTTTTGCAGTACTTGTGCTCCCCTTTTCTGGGGCTCTCTCTTTTGCTGTGATAACAGGATTGATACAGGGTTTGCTGGTGATGCAAATTGAAAATGAGCATGTTGAAATTCAGCTGGGTTGGTTTATTATTTTTTTTGTTTCCTGGGCACTTATCCTCCAATTTATCAGTGATATTACGACTGGTGTGCGCTGGGAGCTTCATGCATTATCTGCGGGACTCTTGACGGTAACTTTTCTTTTAGGAGAGTTTTTTTTCCTGACGTTTGCTAGAGGAAATTTCCTCATCACAAAAGAGGTCTTTTTTTTGTGTTTTGTGCCTGCTGGTTTTTCATTTCTCTTGGCGCCTTTATGCTACTGGTTGTTGCAATTTTTATTAAGTCGACCACCACACATTCGCCCAATCTACTTGTCTCCACTCTAGCTTTAGAATGATTTCAAAAAGAGAAGAACTAGCACAGCGTCGTCAGATCCTTATTTTAACAAGCATTGCTCTTGCTGTTTTTATTATTTTGATATTAAGAATTTGGTATTTGCAGGTAATTTGTAGTGATCAATACAAAGCAAAAATCAAAGGAAGTTCTCAATTAACCGTTCGTATTCCTGCGGTGAGGGGCGAGATCTTTGATCGTAATGGAATACCGCTTGTTGCAAATCGGGCAAGCTTCCAAGTAGATCTTTATTTGCCTGATATTGTGAAAGCATTCAAAGAAAAAGAGGGGTATGTGCCTGTGGTTGCGTATCGCGCCTTCGACCATGGAATGCCTGTTAATAAAGAGGAGGCTGATATTGTTCAAATTGTTTCATCATCCATTATTCCTCATCTTGAAAAATTGGGTTTAGCTGGTGATTACAATGCACGTAAATTGCAGCTTCAATATCGAAATAATAAAGAAGTTCCATTTTCTTACAGAAAAGATCTCGATTTTGAAACGATGGCTCGTTTTTGTGAAAACAATTTAGATTTGCCTGGAGTCAATGTCACGCTCAAGCCTGTAAGAAACTATGTCTATGGTGCTTTGGCCGCTCATCTCTTTGGTTACGTTGGATTGCCAACAGAAATTGATTTAAAGCAAGCGGGTCAGTTTAATTTTTATGAGCCTGATTTAGTAGGCAAAGCACAGATTGAACTCGCTTATGACAGCCTATTACGAGGTAGTGCGGGCCAGCGTATTCTCCAACGCAATGCTCATGGGAGCATTGAAAAGGAAGAAGAAACGATCAAGCCAGAACAGGGGGCCAATATTTACTTAACCATTGATGCGCGGATTCAATATATCGCAGAGCAAGCACTACGTGTTGTTGGCCGTGGTGCCATTGTAGTGCTTGATCCCAATGATGGAGATATTTTAGCGATGGCATCTGTGCCTTCGTTTGATCCCAATCAATTTATCCCTACGATTTCTAAAAAAGATTGGGAGTCTCTTGTGCATGATGAGACAGATCCCTTAACAAATCGTGCTTTGAGTGCTTATGCTCCAGGATCTATTTTCAAACTTTGCACGTCCTTTGCTGGTATCCGTGCAGGAATTGGTGATCGTGAATTCACATGCACCGGAGGAGTTCAATACGGTGACAAATTTATGAAATGTTGGGTGCTCACGGCAACGCCACCACTCCCCCCCCATGGAAAACTTCATCTTAGTGATGCCATTAAAAAATCATGCAACGCTTTTTTTTACCAATATGGAAATGCTGCAGGCATTGATCAAATTGATGCTGTCGGTGCAATGCTTGGTCTTGGTCAAAAAACAGGATTGCCACTTAATAATGAAGCTTCAGGGGTGCTGCCTGGACCAGCCTGGTTAGCAGCAAATGCGCCTAAAGAACACTGGAGCCCTGGTTACACGGCTAATGTTTCCATTGGTCAAGGCTTCGTGCTCACCACACCCGTACAGATGGCACTTGTGGGAGCCACAGTAGCCAATGGAGGCATCTATTATCAACCTCGACTGGTTAACAAAGTGGTTGCTCAAGATGGCACCATTCTTGAAGAAGAGCCTACAAAAATTAAAAATGATTTTAAAAAAGAAGGGGGATTTACCGATGAGCAAATTCAGGAAGTCCGTCTTGGTATGTGGAAGGTTGTTAATGAAGAAGGTGGTACGGCAAGAAAAGCGCGTCTTGAACAAAATATTGTTGCAGGGAAAACTGGAACCGCTCAGTTTTGGCGAGGCCATAATAAAGATAACCATACGTGGTTTCTCGGTTTTGCACCTTATGAACATCCTAAGTATGTCGTGATAGTCCTTGTGCAAGGAGCTAAGTCAGGAGGCGCTGTAGCAGCGCCCTTAGCAGCCAAGGTGTTAGAAGAAGTTTTTGCAATGGACGCAGGAAAAGAGGTGAAAATAACTTCTCTTGGGCCTGCAGTTGGAAATTTCAAACACATCTCGAGCATCGATTTTGCAAAGGGAGCTCCCTCCTCCTATGGCCCTGATATCGAACCGGGGGATTCTCCCATTGATGATACTCCCGAAACAAGTTCCTCCTCCAACGAGAATGTTGCGACTCCAGATATTCGTGAGGAATCCGATGCAAGAGGTCATGTTAAAAATAAACCACAAGCTCCAAGTGGCATGAGAGGATTAGAAAAATTCTTCAATTTCCTAGGGGGAGGTCGATCAGCTGCCCCTAAAAAATAACAACCATCGTTGGAGAGGCTTCTCTAGCCCGGATATTTCA
>CAIWMF010000005.1 GCA_903913785.1 uncultured Spartobacteria bacterium
CAAACGACGTACATAATCCAAATCCAGAGGATTGTAAATTGTCATGAGAGCCTTAGGTTGAATACCAATCGCTCTCACATCCTCTTGTAACGCCTCTGACACGGTGATTAATTTTCTTCCTTGATAGGTCTTGATGAGCTGGTGACGTTTTCGCAAGCGTTGTAATCCGTGCTTGTTTTCAAGCTCCCCTCGACTCAAAGCACAATGAAGGCACATCCAGGATTCTTTTAAATAACGTGAAGAGGCCACAATACGGTCCGTTTTGGGAAGATGTGAGAATGCAAGACGAATCCTCTTATTCTCAAAATGAGTAACAAGAAAAGCATCTAATGCACGCGCACGACGCCAAATCTCAGTTTGACGCCACGCAGGGCCGCGATAATGATCTTCAAGAAGATGATAATCAACTCCATGAGGAATCGAGTAAGCACACTCACAACGCAGGGAAATGAGTGTCACATGATGACCTTGTTGTGCAATAGCGCCAGCGAGCGTGAGAACAACGCGCTCAGCACCACCACCAGACAAACCATCAATTAAAAAAAGAATCGTTGGCTCTTGGTGAGATGTGGCGACAGGCATTTTCTTAAGAAGGCAATGTTGTTTGGGCCAGCATTTCTTCGATTGCCTTAATGACATCGCTAACAGGAATGGCAGAAAGATAGCGCTCGCTTGTTACCGTTTTTACATCATCTGGATCGAGCGAAGAGCCATAATCACTGGCTTTAAGAAGTCGGCAGCGTGTTTTCCATGGATGCCATTCATTGACTTTGCTTGGACCAAACAGAGCAACCACATCTTTCTTCAGCGCTGCTGCCATATGCATGGGCACTGAATCCACGCCAATAAAAAGACGCGCTTGATCAATCACTGCTCCTAATTGCTTTAAGGTGAGTTGCCCGGCAAGAGAATAGACTCTAGGAACATGAATCTCTTGTAGAATTTTTCTTACCATTGCTTGTTCTGGCTCACTGGGTCCGGAAGTCAGTAAAATCGGCCAACCAAGAGAAGCAAAATGTTCAATGACCTTTGCAAAACGATCCTCCTCCCAGCACTTAAAAAACCACCGAGCACTTGGATGGATCAGCAGATAAGGTGTCGTAATTGCTATTTGTTGCAACCGTTTATGGATATATTTTCGATCCTCTGGATGAATGATCAAGCGACAATGATCAGCATGAGGATCCTGGTTCTCTACTTTAACTAAGGGAAGGGAGAGGTGTGTGAGTGTTGCTAGATTTTGCTCGACGCTGTGGCGTGTATTACTTGGAAAGAGTGGCGCTAGCTTTAAAAAGCAGGTCTGCCAGAAAAAATGACGACGCTTGGGATAATCAATACCAATGGATTGTTGTGGTCTGAGAAATTTTGCAAGCAATGCTCCTTGCATTTGGTCCGAGAGATGAATCACACAGTCGTAACGCCGGTGGCGCAAGTCTAAAAAAAGCCTAAGATTCTTCTTCAATCGACTCCACTTTCTACCCGCGCGATGCCAGATAAAAACATTACGGACGTCAGGATTGTCTTGGAGGATTTTTTCTGTCTCCGCATAGACAAGAAAATCAACCTGACATTCTGGAAAGCAGGCCTTTAACGTTCTGGCCACCGGTGTTGCCAGGAGAACATCACCATGATGCCTGAGCTTGATGAGTAGGACAGAAGAGGGTCGACCCATCTAGAATAAACTATATGTCTTTAGAAGCTGCACTCTTTTCTCAATATCATTTTTGGTCACGGCCCGCAGGCGATCTGGTCCAAAGGATTCTATGGCAAAGCTCGCCATCACACTTCCATAAACAACAGCCTTGCGCAAGATCTCAAAAGTGATTCCCCCTTGTTGAGCAGCAGCATCGCAGTGATCTGTCAAATAACCTGCTAGTCCTCCCGCAAAAGCATCCCCAGCACCTGTAGGATCTTTAATCTCTTCGAGTGGAAATGAAGGGCAGGAAAAAAATTGATCTGGTCCAAAAAGGTAACAACCATGCTCACCTTTTTTAATCGCAACGTATTTTGGCCCCATCGATCTTAAGATCTCTCCCGCCTTGACCAAGTTATTCTCGCCTGTGAGCTCA
>CAIWMF010000006.1 GCA_903913785.1 uncultured Spartobacteria bacterium
ATTCACCACCCGCGAGAATCTCACGATCTTTTGAAACCTTTTGCAGGAACAGCATCCTGGATTTTTGCTGTGGATGGAGATGAAATTTATGATCCAGAGCGACTCCCTGTATTTCGGAAGAGATTGTTATCGGGCGAGTTTGATGATGCATGGATGATCTTGGGTAATGTGCTTCATGTAGAAGAACTCAGTGAGACGATCGCCTCTGGGTATATGGCCCCTCCTAGTCGCAGCATTACCAAGCTTTATAATTTTTCAGCCATTGAATCATGGCATGGAGATACCTTAGAACGTTTGCACGGTGGCAATCCTGTTTTTCGCCCTGGATTTCATGAACAAAAAAAAAGAAAACTTTTTGTAGAAAATACATGGGAGGAAGCTTCCTTTCGATGTCTCCATCTCTGTTTTATTTCGCGAAGTCATTTAATCTTAAATAAGATTCGAAAAAATATTATGGAGATCTATCCGAACCGAAGAACAACTAGGATCAGAAATAGAATCACTACCCTCTTAACCCGGATATTTCACACCGATCTACTGCGGAGGCCGCGAAGCCTGATGGATGCTGCGTTGAGCTCGAAGTCTTCCTCAGGCAGTATGGACTCATACAGCCCGGCGTCAAAATACTCGTCTGCCTTGCCCCATCAGCCTTCCCTGCCTCCTCGTCACGATCAGTATGAAATATCCGGGTTAACGCACTTGTTCAAAAAATCTGAAAACTCCTCTTGGAAACATCAACATTATGCTCGCGGAGTCCGTACGAGTGTGAGTTCTCAAGGCTTTTTTAAAAATTCATGAATCTCTTTTCTCGTTTTCACAGACCAATCGCAACAGTTGCTATGAACCTCAAGCCAAGAGCTGGGTCATGGGGCGGTGCTAACCAATGGACTTCTCAACTCAGTCGCTGGCTCACTTATCAGGGGTGGCGTGTACGATATGATTTAAAATATCCCCCTGATGCTATTGTGATGACTCATACGGGACTATCTTTGGGAACAACTTTTGGGGTTGAGGAAATTGTGACATTGAAAAAAAAATATCCCTTCATCCCATGCATACATCGCATTAATGACAATGACCTACGTAAAGATTCCTCCCAAATGGATGCATTCTTAGCTAAGAGCAATAGGGCGGCTGACCATACGGTCTTTGTCTCTGAGTGGCTACAAAATCATCATGGAGCAAGATGGTTTGATACATCCAAACCACACTCGGTTATTTCTCCCGGTGCTGATCCTAGGTTTTTTCATCCCATAGGAAATCGTGCACCACTTCCCTCCGAGCCTCTTCGTATCGTTACACATCATTGGTCGAATCATTGGAAAAAAGGGTTTGATATCTATGAGCAGATCGATACATGGATGGCTCAAGAGAATTCTCAGCAATACGAACTCTGGATTATCGGGCGTTGGCCAAAAGAAATTCAATGGAAAGTTGCCCGCACCTTTGCGCCTCAAAGTGGCAAGAAATTGGCCACACTCTTACGCCAGTGTCATGCTTATATAAGTGCATCCCGCTATGAACCAGGTGCCATGCATGTTGTAGAAGGCCTGCAATGCGGCCTCCCACTTCTTTATCACCCTGATACCGGTGGCACCATTGAACAAGGTCTTCGCTATGGTATGGAACTTCAAGCAGATATAGCCACCACACTCAAACATTTTAGAGACAAACTTCCTGAGTTGCGCTCCAAGCTCCTCAACGATCCTCCCTCTGGATGCAAGATGGCCATGGAGTACCATCAGTTAATTGAGAAAATGATTTTAAGCTGACCTTAAATCGGTTTTTGATAACTTATTGATTTATGAACCCACAATCTACTAATGATCCTAAAAGCCACAACGACCTGCACACGCCAAACGCCAAACAAACTACTTCGAGCGATCTCATTGCACTCATCGATCAGGCAGTAGAGGCTGGAGATCTTTTGATCACTGCTGCTGAAAATATCAAAGGAGTCTTAAAACAAGCTTTATCCACTTTGGGAGAACAAGTGATTATCGAACTCACTCAACAAAAAGCGTGGGGAGAATTAAACAACCGTTTTTTTCGCAAACTTGCCTTTGGTACTGGGGGTCTTCGTGGGAAAACAATAGGTGATCTTGTGACACAAGCAGAAGCAGGAAATCGCCTTGCTGGCCAAGCTCCTCAATTTGCGTGTATCGGCACGAACGCGCTCAATGATGATAATATTATCCGAGCGACCCGAGGTCTCGTGACGTATGTTCTAGAGTGGCATCGGAAGCAAGAGCGCACGGGTAAACCTAAGATTTGTATTAGCTATGACACACGCTTTTTTTCAAAGTCCTTTGCAGAGCTAGCCGCCAAGGTGATTAGCGAGCATGGATGTGATGCCTTAATTTTTACTGACCCTCGGTCAACCCCTGAGCTTTCTTTTGCTGTACGAGAATGTGCTGCAACAGCTGGCATTAATATCACCGCAAGCCATAATCCACCGGCTTATAATGGCTATAAGGTCTATTTTGAAGATGGCGCCCAAGTGATCGAACCGCATGCCTCTGCTATCATCGCACTTGTTGATGGCATCGAAGGAGCGGCTTATGAGCCACTTCCCTCTCCAGAGCGTGGAAGCATTATTTTTTTAGGTGAGGCTATGGATGAGGCTTACAAGAAACGTTTAAAAACCTTAGTGCTCGAACCATCGTTATTCTCATGCAATGCGGAAAAACTAAAAGTTGTTTACACACCACTCCACGGGGTAGGAGGCACAATTATTGTACCGCTACTTAGGAGTGTTGGCGTGGAATGTTTTCCTGTCTCCTCACAAATGAAGGGAGATGGTTTTTTCTCAACGCTCCAATCTCCCAATCCTGAAAACGCTGAGGCCTTAACCTTAGGAGTGTCTCTAGCAGAGGAAAAGAAGGCCGATCTTGTTATTGCAACAGATCCTGATGCTGACCGCATGGGAGTTGCTGTGCGTTCTGCATCAGGAACCTTAGAGCTCCTCACGGGAAATCAGATCGGATCTCTCATTGCTTGGTATCGTTTAAAAACATTGTGCGAAAAAGGTATTTTAAATGAACAAAACAAAAATCATGCCGTACTTATTAAAAGCATCGTGACAACAGATCTTCAGAGACTCATCGCAGAAGCATTTGGAGTACGCTGCGTGGAGACATTAACTGGATTTAAATATATTGGATCAAAATTAACTCAATACGAAAAAGCTCTCCCTCAAGCACTACAAAAAAAATACCGTGTACTTTCTGAAGAAGAGACGCGCGAAGCACGACTAGAACATTCAAGTTATTTTGTTTTCGGCGGTGAAGAAAGCTATGGGTATAGCCTTGGAGATTTTGTACGTGATAAAGATGCCAGCGCAGCAGCACTTGGCTTTTGTGAAGTCGCTGCCTACGCTGCCTTAAAAAAAGTCACGATTCTCGAATTGCTTGATCAACTTTACTCCGATTATGGGTATTATTTAGAGCTTGGGGAATCTAAGGCTTTTGAAGGAGCTCAAGGTTCTCTTGAAATGCGGAGACTTATTGACTCTTATATCCAGGATCCTTTCACCACCATTCA
>CAIWMF010000007.1 GCA_903913785.1 uncultured Spartobacteria bacterium
GTTGCCATATTGTTTTAAAGCAGTCATCACCTCGGCAGAGCAACCATTTAAAAGCCCTCCAAGTTCACAAGCTACTGCAAAAAGTGATCCGGTTTTCATCTCAATAATCCGGTAATAATTTTCTAGAGTCAGACTAAAATCAAAACAACGTTGCGTTTGCAGCATCTCTCCAGAACAGACACCAATGGCCGCATCAGCAATTCTGCGAGATATTTCTTTGTTAGAAAAATCTGTTGAAAGGCGTAGTGCATGCGCAAAAAGAATATCTCCGACTAAAACAGTAATACCATTTCCCCATTTAGCATTAAGCGTTGGGCGTTCCCGCCGTACATGAGCCCCATCCATGATGTCATCATGAACAAGGCTTGCAATATGGATTAACTCCACAATGAGTCCTAGCTTGATATGCTCTGAACTGATATTCCCAGTGGCACCTCCAGCAAGAAGAGCAAGCATAGGCCTGAGACGCTTGCCGCTACTACCACAGGCATAGTCAATATAATCTCCAACGTTTAGCTCAAAATAACTTCTTTGTTGTGTTAGTAAGTCTTCGAGCGCTTGCATGGGAGTAGCGATAAGCTTTAAGACTCCTGTTAATGCATGATGAGATTGAGAAGGAGGAGGGCTCATAGCCTCTGTGGATGGAATTTTCACGTACTTACTTTCTCTGCTGAAAAAGACATGTCAATTGCATCTTTTTTTATTTTTGACACAGACCCGCTCAAATAAAAAAACTGGGACTAATCGCAAGCAGCCGATGAGCGCACTTAAAAGTCTGTTGGGAATAACAGAAGCCTTCTGTTTTAAAATCGCTCGTAAAGCAGTCTTAACCACTTTTTCTGGTGACGTGATCAAGCACGCATGAGCACGAGAGGTAATGGAAATCGGATTGTCCGTACGCGAAGCCACTTCAAAAAACTCTGTGGGAACAGGGCCTGGCGAGAGCAATGTGACTGTGACTCCATGTTCTTTTTCCTCAAGGTACAATGCTTGGGAAAGGCTATTTGTGTAGGCTTTAGAAGCTGCATATGTTGCATTGCCACGTAGCGGAAAAAAACCTGCAATCGAACCCACTTGTAAAAGAGCGCTAGGAGCCTGCTTGCGAAGGGTTGGTAAGAGAAGATGAGTGAGGTGTGTGAGAGCTGTAATATTAAGATCAAGAATTTCTTGAAGTCGTTGCCATGACGCCTCGCAAAATCCCCCTATATCTCCTAATCCAGCATTATTAATCACAAGGTTGAGTGGAATTTGTTGCTCTTTAATCCAGGCAGCTAATTCTTCGCGTTCGTCAAAAAGATTCAAATTGCGAACCTGCAGGTAGATTGTTAGTTGCGGATAATTTGCTTGAAGAGCATGTGCTAAATCTTCCAAGCGTTCTTTTCTGCGTGCGACAAGAATGAGTATCGAGGCATGAGGTGCGAGTTGTCTTGCAAATTCTGCACCTAGACCTGAAGAGGCCCCTGTAATGAGGGCGCATGAGTGATGAAAGGAAAAATTCAAAATAGATTTAAATAGACTTGTTGACTTGTACCTGGTAGAGCCTGGAAAAGGCAGGACTTTTTACGCTGAATTTTTTTCTTCTGTCAATGTGAAAGCATAAAATGATTGAGTATATTTCCTGAGCTCTTAGAAGGAGGAAAATAAGAGTCACTTATCCCCTAATGCGTCAGACTCCTCATTTTTATTCGTGATGACTATAGATCTCGGAGAGCGGGTGTTCATCAAAAAGATTGGGTTCGATCCCTCCAAGCTCTTTGGGATGGTAGAGTTGTATTGCTAAATTAAAAAAAAGCGGGGTGATAGGAACCTCCTGACATATGATCATATCTTCGGCATTGCGTAGCAGGGTAAATCTTTTGTGAGGATTTATTTCATGAGATGCCGTATCTAACATATGATCATAGGATTGAGATTTCCAACCCGTACGATTGTTTCCTCCGCCAGAAACAAAGAGTTCAAGAAAGCTATTTGGGTCCGCATAATCACTAATCCAATTAGAAATGGCCATGCCATAGTCCAATCGATTCATAGAAGTTAAATAAACTTTCCATTCGCGACGTTCTAGCAAAATAGAAATACCCAGTTCCTTCTGCCACATGGATTGAAGTTCTACGGCGATTCCCTCATTCATTTCATCTTCGCTGTAGAGATAATGTGATAATGGAAAATTTTTTCCGCCTGGATAACCGGCCTCTGCAAGTAGTTTTCTAGCTAGATTCACATTGTATCCTAGACCAAGAGTTGGTTCATACCCGGGAATGCCTGGAGGGACCAAACTCTCTGCAATCCTTTCTCCAGCACGTGTGATCTTTTCAGTCAGCCTGTGGCGGTTAATGACCAACGCAAATGCTTGACGTACCCGAGGGTCGTTAAAGGGAGCTCGTGTGCAATTAAATCGAATAAAGTGAACTCCAAGATAGGGTGAGACATGAAAATCTTCCGTTCCCTTTAAGGCATCTAAAAGAAAGACAGAGGGTCTGCCCATCAAGAGATCGGCTTGCTTAGCCGCATAAAAATTATAAGCAACATTGACTTGGCTAATGGGTAGGACATCAATGCTCCTAAGGGCTACGCGTGAGGCATTCCAGTAGAAAGGATTTTTTTTAAGTACAATTTTATCGTTGATTTTCCAGTCTGATAAAGTATAGGGGCCATTACTGATCATATTTTCAGGTTTCACCCAATTATCACCACAACGATGAATGAGATCCATTCTTACCGGGAAAAATGACCAAAGAGCGCAGAGTTGTAAAAAATAAGGTGTCGGGTGAACCAGGGTTACTTGAAGTGTTTGGTCGTTGAGTGCGTGAATCCCTACGCGAGAAAAAGGAATCCTTTCCAAAGAAAAATCCTTCGCACCCTCGATGACAAAAAACTGATCGCTGTAGGGTGCTGCTGTTTCTTTGATCAGCATTCTTTGCCACGATGTGACAAAATCATCGGCCGTGACTCTTTTGCCATCAGACCAAGATGCTTGAGGACGTAAATGAAAAGTATACAGGCATTGGTTCGGAGAAATTTCCCACCAGGAGGCCACTCCCGGTTCGATCTTTCCAAAACGATTGAATCGCACGAGTCCCTCAAAGAGCTCGGAAACAAGACGGCCTTCAGGTTGACCGGTGACAATCTGAGGATCGAGGCTCTCGGGTTCAGCTGTATTGATGAAAACTAAATCAGCTTTTTGTCTCTTTTTCTCACATCCTAGAAAAAAAAGAGTACTTGCCACACAGAAGAGTAAAAATATGCGGGTTAACCCGAATATTTCATACTGATTGTGACGAGGGGGCTGCGAAAGCTTATGGGATA
>CAIWMF010000008.1 GCA_903913785.1 uncultured Spartobacteria bacterium
CCGAATTTCAGAAGCCAAATCTAAGGGCTGGTGTTCTAGGTAATGATTTTCTTTCTATTGATCAAATCACAGCTCTGGCTTCCTTGCCGTCTAAAGAGATTCTACAATCTCAATTGCTCGCGCTCCTCCTCACGCCAGCAACGCAACTTGTTCGAACACTCAATGAACCGGGTGCTAGTCTCGCACGTCTTCTTGCAGCAAAAGCAGAAAAAGATGCTTAGCAGCATGTTTTTTGAGCAAAAACACTCCAACCCTTACCCCTACTTCTTTCCTCTTACCTTTTAACCGCTGCATATGCAGCACAACAGAAACTTTCTCTCAACATCCTAAGTCATGTTGAGTGATACTAAACTAACACGATAGTAGTCGGTCTAGCAGCCGTTAGGCTCAAATACTCTGAGGCTTCAGAGCGCGACGCTATCACAGTCCAAACATACCATGTCAGATAATCAAGCTATCGTAGATCAACTCAGTAATCTAACCGTTCTCCAGATTGCAGAACTCGTCAAAGCTCTCGAAGAAAAATGGGGCGTCAGTGCTGCAGCTCCTGTTGCTGTTGCTGCTGTTGGTTCTGCTGCAGCAGCAGAGCCTGTAGAAGAAAAAACATCTTTTACGGTCATGCTTACAGAAGTCGGAAGTAATAAAATTGGAGTTATTAAAGAAGTTCGTGCAGCTGTCTCTGGTCTAGGTCTTGCAGAAGCCAAAGCCCTTGTTGAAAGTGCGCCAAAAGCAATTAAAGAGGGTGCTACTAAAGACGAAGCAGAAGAAATTAAGAAAAAAATTGAAGCTGCAGGCGCCAAGGTGGAAATCAAATAAATGCTTTAGAGGTAGTCTGGCGATCTATTTGGGAGCATCTACTAATAATGCCTCCTAATGTCAGATCTTTATCTTCTCTTGATATTATGTTTAGGAGAGGAAGAATCCTCTCCTTGACATAGCCATTAGAATAAGAATTTTGAACCCAAAACAAAACAACTAGCGACACATTAATCTATGTCTGAACGCATCTACTTTGGAAAACTTAATGAGGCCATTAATCCGCCTAACTTAATTGAATTACAAATTAAGTCCTACGAAGAATTTTTTCAAAAAGGTGTCGACCCTCTTAAGCGTCGTAACGTTGGCTTGCAGGCTGTATTTCGCGAATTTTTTCCTATCTACGGATTTGAAGAGAAATCTTATCTAGATTTTGTCAGTTATCAGCTTGACGAACCAAAGATTAACCCAGTCGAATCACAGCTAGAGGGTCTTACTTATAGTGCGCCTCTCTACGTTACATTTCGCTACAAAGACGAACGGGTCACAAAGGAAGAAAAAGTCTACATGGGAGAAATCCCCCTCATGACGCCTCAGGGAACTTTTATTGTTAATGGTGCAGAGCGTGTCGTCGTTAGTCAGCTCCATCGCTCACCTGGAATTAGTTTTGAAACAGACGTTCACCTCAACGGCAAATTGCTTCAAGGTTTCCGAATTATTCCTGATCGCGGTTCATGGATTGAAATTCAATTTGATACTAACGATCTTCTCTATGTCTACCTTGATCGCCGTAAACGCCGTCGAAAATTTTTAGCGACAACATTTTTACGTGCACTCGGATATCCCAGTGACGAGGAAATTGCAGGGCTATTCTATAAAATAGAGAAACTCAAATTAACTTCTCAATTAGACGAAGAAGAGATCAGTACTAAAGTGCTGCTACAAGATTATGTGTCCGAAGAGACCGTTATTGCTCGTGCGTATGAGCCACTGACACTTGCTACGGTACGAGATTTAATCGAGGCTAAAATCACAACAGTAAACGTTGTTGACACAAAAGAAGACGATACGATTATAAAGTCACTAAAACGAGATCCCGCCCATGATGAAGATGAGGCTCTTAAAGAGATTTATCGCAAGCTGCGCCCAGGAGATCCTCCAACAGCGCAAAATGCAAGAGGTATGCTCAAGCGACTCTTTTTTGATGCAAAGCGATATGATTTGGGCCGGGTTGGTCGTCACAAAATTCAACAGAAACTAGGCCTTAAAACCTCGAACGAAAGTCGACTTTTATGCAAAGAAGATATTGCTGAAGCAATATCCTACTTGCTGAAATTGCGTCGAGGCGAAGGTATGATTGATGATATTGATCATCTTGGAAGTCGCCGTGTGCGTACAGTAGGAGAACTGCTAGCCAATCAGTGTCGTGTAGGACTTTCACGCACAGAACGATTGGTACGTGAACGCATGGCACTCTACGATCCCGCACTCGACCACATCACGCCGCAAAAATTGATCAATCCAAAATCATTAAGTGCGGTTGTTCGAGATTTCTTTGGTCGCTCACAACTCAGTCAATTCATGGATCAAACCAATCCGCTCTCTGAGTTGACACATAAACGTCGTTTGTCCGCTCTTGGTCCAGGAGGCTTGAGTCGGGATCGTGCTGGATTTGAGGTTCGTGACGTGCACCCTTCCCATTACGGACGCATTTGTCCCATTGAAACACCTGAAGGTCCGAATATCGGGCTCATTAGTTCACTAAGCACATTTGCACGTATCAATGACTTCGGCTTTATTGAAACTCCCTATCGTAAAGTCATTAAAAACCATGTTACTAGTGAGATTGTTTATTTAACAGGAGACCAGGATGAGAATTTTAATATTGCTCAAGCAAACTCTTTGATTGACGAAAAAGGAAAATTACAAGGAGACACCGTGTTAGCACGCTTTCGTGGAGATTCTTTGGGTGTAGAGCCTGAAAAAATTGAATACATGGATGTTTCACCGAAACAACTTGTTTCAGTAGCTGCAGGGTTGATTCCATTCCTAGAGCATGATGATGCCAACCGTGCGTTGATGGGATCAAACATGCAACGTCAAGGAGTCCCTCTTCTTATTTCAGAAGCTCCAATTATTGGAACGGGCTTAGAAGGACGCGTAGCACGGGATTCTAAGGCGGTCATTGTTGCTGAAACTAATGGCAAGATTGCCTCCGTTGATTCACGCAGGATCATTGTTACTAAAAACGGCGAACTTCCTGAGGGAAGAAAAAAAATTAAGCATTCTCCAGAAACTGGAGTCTACGTCTACGAGCTTAGGAAGTTTATGCGCTCTAATAGTAGCACCTGCATTAATCAGCGACCTATTGTCAAAAAAGGACAAAGCATCAAAGCAGGAGATGTCCTTGCGGACGGACCAAGCACAGAAAACGGAGAGCTTGCACTTGGAAGAAATGTGCTTGTTGCATTTATGCCATGGAACGGATACAACTTTGAAGATGCCATCATGATTTCAGAGCGTGTTGTCAAGGAGGATATATATACCTCTATTCACATTGATGAGTTTGAAATCGGAGCTCGTGATACAAAATTGGGGCCAGAGGAAATTACACGCGATATCCCTAATGTGAGCGAGGAAGCTCTTAAAAATTTACGAGCTGATGGCGTTATACGTATTGGGGCTGAAGTAAAACCGGGAGATATTCTTGTCGGCAAAATCACACCTAAGAGCGAAACAGAACTAGCCCCTGAAGAGAGGCTTCTGCGTGCGATCTTTGGTGAAAAAGCAGCTGATGTCCGAGACACCTCTCTTACTGTTCCTTCGGGAACGTACGGGATCGTTATGGATGTGCGTGTTTCTTCTAAAAAAGAAGTAGCAAAGCTCAAAATTACACCGGTAGAAGCGAAGCGTCAGCTTAAAATTATCCAAGAAGAGTATAAAAAGCGAAAAGAAGAATTGCATGAATTACTCACGGAAGCCTTATCTAATGTGCTTTTGGGTGAAAAAATTCCTCTTGACGTTGTGAATGGAGAAACAGGAGAGATTATTATTCCTGCTAATCGTAAGATCACAAAAATGCTCTTAAGAAAATTAGCAAGTGTCTATAATCATGTAGAAATTGATCCAAGCCCGATTCGCAATAAAATTAGAGAGATCATGGGGCAGTTTGAACATCGCTTTGCAGATCTCCAAAATGAAAAGGATGAAAGTCTCGGCCGCATTGAAAGTGGTGACGATGTAGATCCTGGAGTGATCAAGCAAGTAAAAGTCTATGTTGCAAGCAAGCGCAAGCTAAGTGTTGGAGATAAAATGGCAGGTCGTCATGGCAATAAAGGCGTTGTTGCTAAAATTGTTCCTGAAGAAGATATGCCTTATCTCGCAGATGGAACTCCCGTTGACATCGTTTTAAATCCACTGGGTGTGCCAAGTCGTATGAATGTGGGTCAAGTTCTAGAAACACATCTTGGTATTGCGGCAAAAGCCTTAGGCTTCAAAGTAGCAACACCAGTCTTTGATGGTATTTCTGAAGAACGTATACGAGAATATCTTAAGGAAGGTGGGAAAAAAGAAGGCTTTTCCTGGATTCAGGAAAATGGCAAATCAACTCTTTATGATGGTTTAACAGGCGAAGCATTTGACCAGCAAGTTGTCGTAGGGATTATCTACATGATGAAGCTTGGCCACTTGGTCGCTGATAAAATTCATGCGCGAGCAGTTGGTCCGTACTCTCTTGTGACGCAGCAACCGCTCGGCGGTAAGGCTCAGTATGGTGGTCAGCGTTTTGGTGAAATGGAAGTCTGGGCATTGCAAGCATACGGTGCCGCCTATACATTACAAGAGCTCCTTACGGTCAAATCAGATGATGTTCAAGGAAGAACTCGTATTTATGAAAGTATTGTCAAAGGTGATAATTCACTAGAAGCAGGGATTCCCGAATCATTCAATGTTCTCATTAAAGAAATGCAGGGCCTTTGTTTGAACGTTACTGTGGACCAAAAAGAAACAATACCACTGATTGCAGATACTCTTTAAAACAATCTTATTTTTGTAATTGACAAAATAATCGCCAAACTATTTTCACGACAGAACCACGTATAAGCTAGCTATGATTGAACAAGACACAACTGACTTGCTGGGAACACCCTCTGATAACTCATTTGACCAGGTGCAAATTACTGTCGCCTCACCAGAACTCATGCGCTCTTGGAGTCAGGGGGAAGTAAAAAATCCTGAAACTATCAATTACCGCACTTTTAAACCAGAAAAAGGTGGTCTATTTTGTGAGCGAATCTTTGGACCAACACGTGATTGGGAGTGTTCTTGTGGTAAATATAAACGAATCAAACATAAAAATGTTGTTTGTGACCGGTGCGGAGTGGAGGTTACCTTGAGTCGTGTGCGCCGTGAACGCATCGGCCATATAGATCTTGCAGTTCCTGTTTCACACATCTGGTTCTATAAATGTATGCCATCACGTATTGGTCTCATGCTTGACATGACGGGACGTCAGTTGGAACGTATTATTTACTATGAAGATTACGTAGTCATTGATCCAGGCAAGACACCGCTAGAAAAAGGACAACTTCTTACTGAGTCTGAGTTTCATGAAGCAGAAGACCAGTATGGAGAAGACTTTAGTTACAGTATGGGTGCTGAGGCAATCCAAAAACTACTCGAGTCGATGGATCTAAAAAAAGAGCAGGCAGCCATTGAGCAGCAAATGACTCAAACAAAAAGCAAGCAAATCCGCAAAAAATTATCAAAGCGGATGAAGCTTGTTCAAGGCTTTCTCTCCTCAAAAACACGCCCTGAATGGATGATTCTTAATGTTCTCCCAGTCATTCCTCCAGACCTTCGCCCATTAGTTCCGCTTGAAGGAGGGCGTTTTGCAACATCAGATTTAAACGATCTCTATCGACGTGTTATTAACCGTAATAATCGTCTCAAGACATTATTGCAGCTTAAGACACCTGAAGTCATTATTCGCAATGAAAAACGTATGCTGCAGGAAGCTGTTGATGCTGTTTTTGATAACGGCCGACACGGTCGTGCTGTGACTGGTGCTGCTAATCGTCCGTTAAAATCATTAAGCGATATGCTTAAAGGAAAAGGAGGCCGCTTCCGTCAAAATCTACTCGGAAAGCGCGTCGATTACTCGGGTCGTTCTGTCATTGTTATTGGCCCTGAGCTCAAACTGAATCAATGCGGCTTGCCTAAAAAAATGGCATTAGTCCTCTTTGAGCCCTTCATTATTCGTCGACTCAAGGAACTTGGATATGTACATACGGTTCGTAGTGCAAAGAAATTAATCGAACGCCAAACTCCTGAGGTTTGGGACATATTAGATGAGGTCACCCGAGGTCATGCAATCATGCTGAATCGTGCCCCAACATTGCACAGGTTATCCATTCAAGCATTTGAGCCAATACTCATTGAAGGTGAGGCAATTCGGATTCATCCACTTGTTTGCACTGCCTATAATGCAGATTTCGATGGTGATCAAATGGCAGTTCATGTTCCGTTATCTGTCGAAGCACAATTAGAAGCTCGCACCCTCATGCTTGCTTCCAATAACATCTTTTCTCCATCCAGTGGTAAGCCTATTACAAACCCATCACAGGACATTCCGCTTGGATGCTATTATCTAACGCATTCACCACGAATTTTTCCAGGATCAAAAGAAGTTCGTCTCCCGCTTTTTGCAGATTCAGCGCAAGTCGAAATGGCCTTGAGTGAAGGGGCTGTTAAAGTTCATACGCGTATTCGTCTTCAAAATCCAGATCGTGGTCAATCGACAATTTATGGAAATAGGGAGTTGGCTGTTATTGAAACAACAGCAGGACGCGTTGTTTTTAATGAAATCTGGCCTTCCGAACTAGGGTTTTATAATAAAGTAGCAGGCAAAAAACAGCTAGGTGATATTATATGGCGGTGCTATAAGGCTGTTGGACAACAGCGTACTGTTGAGACCCTCGATCGTCTTAAAGAAGTTGGGTTCCGTGAAGTCACGCGTGCAGGAGCATCTATTGGAATTAACGATATGATGATTCCTAAGGAAAAGGTCACACTCATCGAAAGCGCTGAGAAGCAAATCGTAGAGGTTCAAAAACAGTATCGTCGTGGTATTATTACAGATGGGGAACGCAAGAACAAAGTTCAAGATATATGGACCCATACAGGCGAGGAAATCGCAAATGCTCTGTTCCGTACCATCGAACACAACGATGGACGTAAAGAAATGAATCCTCTCTTTATGATGGTCGATTCAGGCGCTCGCGGTAATCGCACACAAATTAAACAGTTAGCAGGCATGCGTGGTTTGATGGCCAAGCCGAACGGAGAAATCATGGATCAGCCGATTCTTTCAAATTTCCGTGAAGGATTATCTGTGCTTGAATATTTTATTTCTACTCACGGAGCTCGTAAAGGTCTTGCCGATACGGCACTTAAAACTGCTGACTCTGGATATCTTACACGAAAATTAGTTGATGCAGCACAGGATGTCATTATTACAGAAGATGACTGCGGAACAGTTAATGGTATTGTCGTTCACCCTATTTACGAAGGTGATGAAGAGGTTGTTAGCCTGGCAACTCGCATTATGGGACGCGTTAGTTGTGAAACCGTCAAGGACCCTATTACAGGTAAAGCTGTTGTTAAGGTCAACCAACTTATTGACGAAGAAATTGCCCTTGCGCTGGCACGGATTGGCCATGAGCAATTAAAAATTCGCTCAGTCCTTACTTGTGAAAGCAAACGTGGGGCTTGTGCAAAATGTTACGGCAGTAATTTAACGACAGGTGAATTAATTTCACACGGCGAGGCCGTTGGAATCGTTGCTGCGCAAAGCATTGGTGAACCTGGAACGCAATTGACCATGCGTACTTTCCATGTTGGGGGAACAGCAAGCCAAACATTCAAGCAACCTATTATTAAGTCTAAGAATGAAGGAACTGTTCGCTTTAACGATATTCGTACGGTTCAGGCCCTAGACGGGACGTTTATTGTTCTTAGTAAAAATGGAACTATTGGTATTTACGGTAAAGATGGCCGTGAATTAGAGAATCACGTTGTTGTTATAGGTTCGATTATTTCTGTTGCTGATGGATCCTCCATTAAAAAAGGAGTATCATTTGTTCAATGGGATCCATATAATATTCCCATTATTACGGAGAAGGCAGGCAAAGTAGAATTCCGTGATATGATTTCAGGCGTTACGATTAGAAAAGAAGTTGACGACGAGACTGGCATCATGGAAACAGTTGTGATTGAGCACAAAGAAGATTTGCATCCACAGCTTGCGATTGTCAACTCTAGCAAGCAAGTCATTGCAAGTTACTCTATTCCAGCAGGTGCTCACCTTGAAGTCAAAGAGGGTGAATCTGTTCAAGCTGGTCAGCGTCTTGCAAAAACACCGCGTAAAATTGCTAAAACAAAAGATATTACTGGAGGATTACCCCGTGTTGCAGAATTATTCGAAGCACGTCGACCTAAGGAAGCATGTGAAATAGCGCGCATTGATGGTATTGTTGATATTGCTGGAACAGTCCGTGGAAAACGTAAGCTTATTGTTCGTGATTCGCAAACTGCTGTTGAGGAAGAGCATCTAATTCCTCTTTCCAAGCATATTATTGCCTTTAAAGGAGACTTTGTTAAAAAAGGACAACAATTAACTGATGGGCCTGTTGTTCCTCATGAAATTCTTGAAGTTTGCGGGCCTCAGGAATTGCAGGAACATCTTCTCAATGAAGTCCAAGAGGTCTATCGTTTGCAAGGCGTTGAGATCAATGATAAACATATTGAAATCATTATACGGCAGATGCTACGGAAAGTAAAAATTACTGATCCGGGTGATACAATCCTACTTTGGGGAGACCAAATTGATCGTCTGGAGTTTGAAAAAGAAAATACTGCAGTAGCAGCTAAAGGCGGTAAACCTGCAGAGGCTGCACCAGTTCTTCTTGGTATAACAAAAGCTTCACTTGAAACAGATAGCTTTATTTCAGCTGCATCCTTTCAAGATACCACACGTGTTTTGACTGAAGCAGCAACTCTTGGTAAGATTGATCGTCTCAGAGGTTTTAAAGAAAACGTTATTATGGGACACCTTATTCCCGCAGGAACAGGATTTCAAACCAACAGAAAGTTTGAACTGGATTTATTAGAAGAACTTTCAGCAATCAACGTGCTCAACGAAGAAATTTAATCATCATACAACATTTTATCTATATTTACCATGTCTCTTGAACTCATGACTGAACTACTCGAAGCTGGTGTCCATTACGGTCATCAGACCAAGCGTTGGAATCCCAAAATGAAGGATTTCATTCTTGAGGAGAAAAACTCAATATATATTATTGATCTTTCTAAGACAGTTAATCAGCTTGTCGAAGCAACTAACTTCCTTAGTAAAATTGCTAAAAAACGAGGCAAGATTCTTTTTGTCGGTTGCAAAAAACAAGCTCAAGAAGCCGTTAAGGAAGCCGCTTTAGCATGTGAACAGTTCTATGTTAATGAGCGCTGGCTGGGAGGAACATTAACAAATCTTGTCACGATTCGGCAAAGTGTCAACAGGTTGCTCGAATTTGAAGCCCTAGAAAAGAGTGCAGGATTCCATAAAATCAATAAAGCTGAGGCTAGTGCTCTTCGTCGTGAAGCCTTAAAGATTCGTAAAAATCTAGAAGGCGTTCTTAAGATGGATAAACTCCCTGATGCAATAGTTATCATTGATACAGTTCGTGAAAGCATTGCTGTTTCTGAGGCACGTAGTCTTAATATTCCTATTGTTGCTATTGCCGATACTAACAGTGATCCAGATGTTATTAATTTTCCAATAGCTGGAAACGATGATGCTATTCGCTCCATAAGAATTATTCTTCAGAAACTCGTAGATGCTATTCTTCTTTCAAATACAGGAGCCTTACCAATTCAAAACAATCATCCTGAACAAGCAGGTAATGAAAATCTTCTTGTTAAAGAAGCACCAGCTGTGATGCACGCCTCATAGAGAGATTTGCGTGATCTTTTATCAATTTTAACACTCAATAGTCATGATTGACCCTAATGCAGTAAAACAGCTCCGAGAAAAAACTAATGCCGGCATGATGGATTGCAAGCGTGCGTTAATAGAAGCCGGTGGAGATCCTGAAAAAGCAGAAGCCATTTTGAGAACAAAAGGGATTGCAAGTGCCGATAAAAAGTCATCACGCGCTACGAAAGAAGGAATTGTTGCTTCCTACATTCATTTACAAGGAAAAGTTGGCGTTTTAATTGAAGTGAATTGTGAAACGGATTTTGTAGCTAAAAACGAAATCTTTCGTGACTTTGTTAAGGATATCACACTTCAGATTGCGGCCGCACAACCGATGATTGTAACGCGTGACCAAGTGAACCCTAAATTAGTCGAAGCAGAACGTACAATCTATCGTGCTCAGATGAAAGATAAACCACCTGCCATTGTAGAGAAAATAGTAGAAGGAAAGCTTGATAAATTTTATGGAAACATTTGTCTCATGGAGCAGGCATTTATTAAAAACCCTGACTTAACTATTAAAGACTATCTCTCCTCAAAAATTACTGAACTTGGGGAAAATATTGTGATACGACGTTTTGTACGCTACATGATTGGGGAGGATATAGAGACTGCTGCTTCTCCCTCAAATCATTCAGCTATTATTGAGTAACAGTAGGGAGGCATATTTATCAGTGCTCATTTATCAGTCTCATTAAGTAGTTTGCTCTCAGAAGACCAAATTATTCCTAACATGCTGGCTACTGAAAAGTGGTCAGCCATTGAAGAGATCGTTCTATTTTTAATTCAAGGCGGATACATTGAAGAAAAAAACAGAGAAGATGTTCTGAATGCTCTCTGTCATCGCGAGGAAACAATGAGTACAGGTATTGGATTTGGCGTTGCCATTCCTCATGCATCCTCTAATGCTGTTCAAGATATAACAGTTGCTTTTGGTCGTTCTCAATTAGGTATTGAATTTGAGTCGCTAGATAATAAGCCAGTACATTTTATCGTACTCTTTCTAGTTCCTGAACACCAGTTCCAAACCCATCTGAAGACATTGTCAGCTATTGCTAAGTTTTTTAATGATAGGTTTATGCGTGATGCTCTTGTGAAAGCCACTGATGCAAAAGCTATCATGAATATTATTACTCATGGAGCATTGTCTGCCTTGTCAAACCATGAGGAGCTTTAACCCCCATATTTCACACTCATCTACTGCGGAGGTCGGGAAGTCAGATGGATGCTGCGTTGATCTCGAAGTCTTCCTCAGGCAACACCAGTGCTCGGGAGAGCCTGGGGTAGACTGCCGTAACCGTTTTAGGTTAGGGGTAAGCCCGTAAGGGCGAGCCGAGCAGGTGCGAGCGAGTCAATATGTACTCATAGAGCCGTCGTCAAACTTCATCACTCGCCTTGCCCCATCAGCCTTCGCGTCCTCCTCGTCACGATGAGTATGAAATATCCGGGTTAAAGCTATATTCCATATTAAAAATCACATTAGCATTGCTAAATCATATTCCATGAAATCATACTACCATCCCATTTGTTTTCTTCTCACAGTAATGATTTTTGGAGCCTCAGGTTGTTCTAATCTGACTCCTACAGAAAACGGTCTGCTTGCGGCAGGAGCCGTCGGAGCGGCTACTGGTGTTGCTCTAGGGACAACGGTTAGCCCATCTATTTCTATACCTGTAGCGATTGGATCGGCTCTTCTAGCTGGCGGGGGAGCCTATCTGTATTCTAAAAATCGCGCTACTATTGACCAACGGAGGATTGCCGAGGCACGCGCACGGCTCTACTATGCGAAGCTCAATCAATCTGAACAAGAAAGTACGAACCGTTATTTGGCCGTGAATGCACCTAATACTTCCAATACTCAAGGGCAAGCGGTCATGCTTTATGATACTCAAACTCAATCCATTCATCCGGATGTTTATGATATGAAGAAGGTGCCTTCGGTGGGAGCGTCGACATCTATTGGTAATAATAGTCCAGCAACTTATATTGGCTCTGGAAATTAGAAGATGAGCGATTTTGCAGCTTCTTTCTCTTTAAACTAAAAATGTGAATGGAGACAGGAGGTCAAACGCCATAGAGTCTATCTTAAAAACTTTTTTTAGAGCGTTTTAAAAAAGTTATGACAGGGTGGAGTGCCAGGAACGAGAACACAGCTCTCTCTGATGCCGCTCTTGTAGACTTACCGAAGGAGATCCCTTGTTATAGGGGTGAGCTGATGAGGAGCCAAGCGAATCAACTGCAGGACTTGGTAGTGTATAGTGTATTAAATTGAGAAGGGTACGCCATAAGCTTACTCTTTTTCCTTAGAACTGTGTTCGCAGATCTTACGTTATCGTTGGATAGCCTCTCGATTTTTGGCCTTGTGCTCAAGAAAAAATTACTGTGCTTCTAACGCGCCTTGCTCAATTTAATACACTATATCTAATATTCGAGGACTCGAATACCGGAGTAACGCCGCAATACGCGGCTAAAACTTTATTTAAAGTGTTCTGGAGCTTCCTTCATTTCAGCCTCTACAAGGCATTGCTGGATAAGTGCAAAAATTTCTATTTGGAGCAATATTTTTCTCTCCGCTACAGAGAGTGTATCGTCAATATTGATCTTTGGATCCATGCGACATGGAAAAGTCATCAATAAACGTATCAAGCTGAGCATGCGCAGCCAAGCATCCCGGTGATCAAAGGCAATAATGAGTCTGTGGCTATGAGCATGCGCAGGATGTTTTTTTAATGACTCCAGATCTTCGAGTACTTGCTGATGACAGGAGAGAAAAAGAGTTTCAAGCTCTGGAACAATATATTCTTTCCAATCTTGAGAAAAGAGGGGGTCTTGTTTGGTAAGTTTTTTGAAAAGATATTGGTTAATAATTTTTGAACTCAATTCTTTTTCTTCAAATGGCTCAATAATGAGTTGTGCAAGATGAGAATCAATTTCATGAAACAGGAGGTTGCCGCTGCGATCAAGAGAGCAAATCATAGAGGCACATGAATGTAAAATTGCATACAAGAATTTAGGAATGCAAACAGAGCATTTTCTGAAAAATCATTTGGGGCAAGGTATATGTTCCAATACGGCAGTCAGTAGGTAGCCCTGAAGTTTTTCTACATAGAGTTCTCCTTCTTCTCGATTTCCACTCCAGAGCGCAGATCGACCTTGCTCATGAACTTCTAACATTTTTTGTTCTGCTTTATTTTTTGTGAGGCCAAAAATTTTTTGAAACACCATCGTTACATAACTCATTAAATTCACTGGATCATCATAGACGACAACCTGCCATGCAGCTTCTGCTGCTGCTTGTTGAAATACTTTTGGTTTTTCTAAAAGAATGGTGTCAGTACTCATGCTTGTTGTTTGTTAGCATTGTTAGTGATTTTTTGAGAATAGCTTCTTGTTGCGTATGCATATTTTCGTATTCCTCCTTGGTTGTGTCATCGTAGTCAAGCAAATGGAGTAATCCATGAATCACGCATCGAGCCACTTCATGTTCAAGTTTCTCTTGAAATATATTTGCATTCTTCGCAATAGTCGGGAGACCAAGGAGAATTTCACCACTCTGATGACTATGAGCGAAGGTGATGACATCGGTTGGAGTTGGATCTTGAAGAAATTGAGCGTGTATCTGACTGATAACATGATCACTGAGAAAAGTGATTTCAATAATATTGGGGAGTTGGCTTTTCGGGTAACGCGGTTTTTCTATACAGAGCACAAGAGCGTGTTTGATAATCTGCAGTATCATTTTAAACTGAATTTTAATTTTGCGCTGTCGCTGTGACCAAATGAGTTGTGGTAGAGAATTCTGCATAACGTTTTATCATTTTAAAATCAAGAGTTGAGGATCGCTGCCCCGTAGCCTATCATGATGAGCTTCAAACGTGGATAGCGACGCAATATTTGATCGAGCAAACTCATTCTTAAGCTTGCTTTTTTCCATTACTGATGCACCATCCAACTCCACGGCATACTTTTAAAAAATATCCTTAGAGTAAATACGTAGAGCATATGGCCCATTTCAATTTTCCTGTGTAGGTTAAAAACATGAAACTATGTGTTGCCTTTCAAAAGTGACAAGGATTTTTTTGGGCGGCAGCGACAAACAAGACTAAAAAACATGTCTCATTCTTGGAAAGATCCTTTTTACCTTTGGAGTCGCTTTCTTCTTGCCCCACAGGCGGTCGGATCTGTTTGGCCTAGTTCACAGTATCTTGCGCGAGCGATGATTGATGCAATCTGCTTAAAACCCGGAGATGTGATTGTCGAATATGGCCCAGGAACAGGACCATTTACCAAGCTTTTAGAGAAATATCTGGCCGACGGTGTCGAGTATATCGGAATCGAGTATGATCAAAAATTATACAAAAATTTAACCACACGTTTTTCAGGTATGCGTTTTCATCATGGTTCAGCTGAAGATGCTCCTGAAATTCTCAAGTCATATAAGCTTCAGGGTGCTTCGCTCATTGTTTCAGGATTGCCTTTTGCAAACATGTCAGCAGCCCTCCAGGAACGTATTTTAAACGCGACTCAAGAAGCTCTCCTAGATCATGGAATGTTTCGTACATTTTCTTATCTCTTTTCTTCAATGAGCCCTCGTATCACTCACTTTCAAAAAATGCTCTCAAGCAAATTTCACGAGCAACATCCAAGCTCAACGGTTATGCGCAATTTTCCGCCAGCACGCGTTTATAGTTTTTCGCATCCCGTCAAAGTGTAACTTTGGATATTTCATTCGTGATGAGCATACCTTTCTCGAATGAATTTTAGGAAGTTTTTACTTATTTTTTTGGTAGAAGCGGAGTGCCTCAATAGGTAGTCCGAGTTCGTAGAAAGGATAAACTCCTGATCTTCCCTTGTTTGCTGGATCTAACACAAGGTAATCAAAGCCTTGTTTTCCAACAAGTACCACAAAATGTGTCTTGCCAGTAGGCCTACGAATACGAGTAATGACTGGATTGCCGTTGAGTAAGTTCCAATCAATAAGGCCATAGCTTGGTAAATCTTCATAACGATGCACGGCAATATTGGGAGGAAATAATGCGGCTGCTTCCCATTTAATCCAACTGGTGTCCTCGTAGCCATTATGCTGTGTGAGGAAATCATTGAGTCTTTGAGGATCAAGATCGACTCCATAAAAACGTAGTATCATCGCAGCTGAAGAAAGAGCACATCCTGCGGAGCCAATGGTATTGCTACTGATTCCCAAGAGGTCATTACACCAGCGTGGATCATCTTGATAAAAGGGTTGTACAGGAATTTCGATTTTTCCAAAAACAGGAATGCCTCCATGACCACTAATAGGGCGTTTCCAAAACCAGATGCTCACAAGCAAAGCAGAACTAAGCAGCAGGAGAAGGTAGTATTGTTTACGACGAATGATCTTTAAATAGCATCCGATCGCATTTATATTGATCCTTCGTGAAAATTTGGAAAAACAGCTCTCTAATCTCATTAGTCTTTTTTCTACTGACAATCACACTCCATGGCAACGAAAAGCAGAGTTTCAATAAAGTTGTTCTTGAGGTAGTCGCTGCTATGCCGACAGGAGGTGGCTATGCTACGACTGCGACTGCAATGAGAAATTTTAGTTCAGCTGTTAGTCTGGAACATGGATCTCTGTTAGTCCATCCATCGGTAGCTACTCCAAGTTTTTGCTCTGAGGCGACCTATCTTGTTTTTTTAAAAACAATATTAAGTCTACAGGAGCAGAAAAAATTCTTTCTCAGTCCATCTCTCCTGGCAGCTCTCATGCCGCACAATGAATCAGACGGTCAAGGATTTTGGGGGTGTTGGAATGCGAATGGTCCGGGTGTTGCTCGGCTCTTTTACGTATTGGATCTTGGTCCTAATTTTATGAACCTTGAGGTAGCAGAACCTGGTGATTTTTTAAAAATCTTTTGGACCGATTCAATAGGAGCTCGTGAGCATGGGCATCTTGTGATTTATCTTGGCAAAGAAAAAAAAGGAAATGTGATGTATCTTCGCTGTTGGTCTAGCAATCAACCAGATGGTTACGGTGTACGGTCCTATCCCATCTCAAAAATACATCATCTCATTTTTTCACGTCTAAGCAGACCTGAGTCGATTGAGAAACTCATCTTACGTCCCCAGAAGGATGCCTACCTTGGCTCTTTACTCTCGGAGCGTTCTACCTCTTTGGATGAAGTAAAGCAACGATGCGGGATACTTTCCAAGCCATAAAGGCCGATATCCTAAAGATGTAGCGCGTGAGTTCATTAAAAATCTGATACGGGTAGGTCGAAAGATAGCGCTGTAGGTGAGAACATTTTGGTTGTGAATTTTGCTGAATATTACTGGAAAAATATTCTCGTGTCTGAGAGATCGGAAATGGAGTAACAACAAGAGCCTTCAGTCTAAAGAACCATTCTCGATCAAAGGCATGGTCCCATGGCAGCCACATGGGAAGAAGATGGTCTGCGTAGGCTCGTGCAGCCTGCCGGTCTAGAATGTAGGCACCTGCTCCCTTGAGTCTCCCTAGCTCTATGGACAGGTCATAGCCAGTGCATAATTTTTTAAGAACCAGTGGATGGCTCCTGCAAAGACCTGTGAGTCGTAGGATATTCCAGGATTTCTTTTCCTTAAGAGCCGCTGCAATCACATTTTCTAGATCAGGGTGGATCATAATATCATCTTCACAAAAAAGAGCATGTTCCTTGTTGGTCCTTAAAAAGGCCTGAATTGCCTTTGTGTGGCTTAAAAAACAGGCCACTTCATAAACATTCACAAGCCTGCCATGAAAGAGTCGAAATCGCGTTGGATCGAATTCTAGCGAGTGCAAATCAAGAGTGTTCCCATCAATAGCAGCAATACGAACTAGTTGAAGAGAGGTTCTTGTAAACGACTCTTCTATATGCTTCCAGCGACCGAGATCACGATCGAGATTAATCACATAGGCGCAAAGCTTAGGCATGAGAGTCATAAAAAAGAAAATTCCTAACATTCATGGTGTAAGAGGGGTTGTTGAAACAATCATACTTGCAACATTGCCCCAAAAGCCTGCCGTAAGACATAGTGCCTTGGATAAGGAATGTCTCTGTGTCTTGGTGCGTACAAAGCGTAGAGCACAGGCTGGATCAAGATCTTTTGTGTTTGTGAGAGGTGGGATCATGCCATCACGCATTGCGCAAAGAGTCAAGACTAGTTGGAAGAGTGGAGCAGCTCCCAAGGTATGTCCTGTGATAGCTTTGGTAGCACATGCGTAGGGTTGCTCTTTGAAGCTTCCGAAAAATAAAGCGACCGCTTGGCTTTCCAGAAAATCATTGAGTCGTGTGCCTGTTCCATGAAGATGCAGGAGGTCAACATCACCTGGAAGCAGTGCCGCTTCCTTGAGGCAATGGCGAAGTATTTTTTGTAAAGAAAGACCTTCGTGATCGACCCCCGCGCGATGGCGTCCGTGAGAGGCAAGAGAGATGGCATCAAGACGTCCCAATATAGGAGCCTTCCTTGCTCGTGCTGAGGCATCTGATTCTAAAATCACAAAAGCTGCTCCTTCGCCTAGCACTGTTCCCGAGCGATTGAGATCAAAGGGGGCTAAAGCATCTCTTGGTCTCTTGCATGAAGAAAGAATTCCAGTTTGGTAGTATTGTTCGAGAAGTGTCGGTGTGAGGGGAGCGTCGACTCCTCCTACGATAACTACATCAAGCAGGCCGCTTTGAATCATTCCTGAGGCAGCATGAAGGGCTGTTGCTGCAGATGTGCAGCTTGAAGAGACAACGAAGGAGGGGCCTTCTGCCTGAAAAGCTTTTGCAATAATGCCTGAGATCGACGAAAATGCTGTGTATAGCGACGTGCTCGGTCGTGATTTTTTTTCTGCTTGTAGAGATAATGCAAACGATTGCTCCTGAAATGTCACGGGGCCGCGAGCGCTGCCTATAATGACGCCAAGGCGTTCAGGTTTGATCTTTGCCATTTCAAGGCCAGCGTGACGCCAAGCTTCATCCGCTGCTTGAAGAGCAAGATGCACGGAGCGATCTGCCTGCCTTAACAAGCTTCGTGATTTGCTCGTGTCATGGAGCCGAGGAGCCCTATAGACGGGTAAGGGATCTTTGAGTAGAGGAAAGGCTTCGAGCGATGCAGTAACTGTGCCTTGCAGGGTGTTTTTCCATAGTGTTCGAAGATTTATTCCGCCTGCTGAGCAAGCACCCATACCGGTAATGAGACTCTTTCTTAGCAATGATGGGTTGGTCTCTTCGTGTTGCCGCTCTTGCATGAAAAAAAGGTATATATGATAGATTTAGTGTGAAATCAGTTAGTGAGATCACTATGCTCAATGGATGCAACAGAAGAAACCATCTCGTGGTTTAAAACGAGATTTAAAAAAACGAGTTAACAAAGCCTTTGCCCCTTCTGCAGAAAGGATCTTTCATGCTGATCGTGATAAGGAGGCCACAAAGCTTGATGGGGCAAGGCGAGTGCGTAAAGCAAACTTCTCTGCTCTTGATCCGCTCGAAGCGAAGGTTCTTCAGGTATTAGGAAAGGAAGCATGTTCGGCGTCTAGACTTCTTAAAGTTTTAAATATTCCGCTTAAAGAACACGCACTTTGTAAAAAAATATTAAGAAAATTAGAGGCAGAAGGATCTATCATAGCTCTTAAAGGAAGTCAATATGTTGTGCCAAAAACAGCAGATCTCTACACGGGAATTATACAAATGCATGCGACAGGAGCCGCTCATGTTCTCGCACAACAGCCCCATGAACCCGACCTCTATATTTCGCATGAAAATACAGCGACCGCTCTCGACGGTGATCTCGTAGTGGCCCGTCTTCTAACCAATCGCAGTTCGCATTTTCGTGGTTTGAAGCCTAAAAAAATACGCTTAGAAGGAGAGGTGATTCGTATTTTGCAACGCTCTAAGAAGCCCATTATCGGGACTTTTGAGCATTCTAATAACTTTTCTTTTCTTATTGCTGATGATCCTCGCTTCAGACACAACCTCTATCTCGGTGGAGATACACTTGGGGCAAAGGATGGCGATAAAGTGGTTGCCATTTTGGAACAATGGGAGAATCGACACAATCCTCCAGAAGGAAAACTATTAGAAGTTCTCGGATCTTCTGAAAACCCGGAAGTAGCCATGCTCTCCATTATTCGGAAACATGAACTTCCAATCGCATTTCGAAGTGATGTGTTATCTGAGGCGGCACGCTTTGATAGCCGTCTTGATCCTAAAGATCTTCTAGGTCGGGAGGATCTTCGTGGGCGACCCATGATCACTATTGATCCCGAGGATGCTCGTGACTTTGATGATGCTATCGAGGTCCAATCAACTGCTACTGGTTGGGATATTTCAGTGCACATTGCCGATGTCGCGCATTACGTTCTTCCCGGATCAGCTCTCGATGAAGAAGCGCGTCTTCGCGGGAATAGTGTTTATCTTGTGGATAGGGTGATTCCGATGTTGCCGGAGCATCTGAGCAATGGACTCTGTAGCTTAAGACAGCATGAAGATCGATTAGCCTTTTCTGTTTTTGCGAGTATCGATCATGAGGGAAAAGCCCATCATGTTCGTTTTGCGCGCAGTGTCATTCGAAGTATCGCACGCCTGACTTACAAACAGGCGCTCATGATGTTAGCAAATCCTCCTAAAGACTTGCTGGCTGAACGTGTTCATGCCGCTTGGTCTTGTGCTCATGTGCTACGCAACCGTCGTTTTGCCCATGGAGCACTTGATTTAGAAATGCCAGAAGTGAAGGTCTGGCTTGATGAAAGTGGGATTCCAATCAAGTTAGAGCGTATTGAAAATGATATCTCTCATCAGCTCATTGAAGAATTAATGTTACTGGCCAATGAGCTTGTAGCGCGGCATCTTACCCGTACTACACAACCCACTCTCTACCGAGTGCATGAAAAACCAGACCCTTCCAAGCTCGAGGAATACCGCGAACTTGTTGCCTCCTATGGCGTGCAAACTGGGGACCTTGCTCATCGCAGAGAACTACAAAAATTTCTCAATGGACTCAAAGGAAAAACTTTTGAATCAGCGCTGAAAATTGGTCTTCTCAAAAGTCTCAAACGTGCACGCTATACTCCAGAGCCCCTTGGGCACTTTGGTTTGCAAAAAAAAGATTACACTCATTTTACAAGTCCCATACGACGGTATGCCGATCTTATGACCCATCGTGCACTCGCCAAGCAGTTAGGACTCACACGTGCTGGACCCTCTTCAAGAGAGCTCACGAATATTGGTGAGCATCTTTCTCTCACCGAACGCACAGCAGGAGATGCTGAGAAAGAATCAGTGCGTCTTAAAAAACTCGACTTTTTTCAAGCGCAGCAAGATCCACAAAGACAAAAGATCTTCAATGCACAAATCATCGAAGTGCGCAACTACGGCTTGTTTATTGAATTGCCCGACGTGCTCATTTCAGGACTCATTCCTATGTCGACGCTGGATGATGATTTCTATCTTTTTGATGCCCTCCATAATAAACTCATTGGGCGTAAACATAAAAAAATCTACCGTGCCGGGCATCTCCTCAAAGTGGTTGTGTACAAAGTTGACCGATGGAAACAACAAGTGGATTTTCGTATTGTCCGCTGAAAGTTTGCATGGATAGTGTCAAGAAAAAGATTTGATTTTTTTTTGTGGTCTTCATAGAAATACAAACTCTATGAACGTAAACGACGATTCCTATATTCATCCGCCTGTCTCACCTTATCGCCACTACGCTCATGATCAAGCGCTTGAATTTCGTGAGCTAGCCCGAATATTTCATACTGAATCGTCATGAGGCGCTGTGCAAAGCTTGTTAGTACAAGGCGGGTGAAGGATTGTGATGCCGGGCTGTATGTGTCCATACCGCCCAAATCACCATTCGAGACCAACGCAGTAATCATA
>CAIWMF010000009.1 GCA_903913785.1 uncultured Spartobacteria bacterium
AAGCTTGGTGCGACGTGCTGAAGTCTTGGCAGCCTTAATGACAGGAAAAAAAGGAATCGTCATCTCCGGCATGCATGGCAAAACAACCACATCCTCGCTTGCAGCTCATGTCTTTGGTAAGGCAGGGCTTGATCCCTCGCACTATGTCGGTGCTGAAATTCCTATCCTAGGCACAAACGCTAGGTGGAATGCTCTGAGTGACTATTTTATTGCCGAGGGAGATGAAAGTGATGGAACACTCGTGTGTTACAAGCCGGAACATACTATTGTTCTTAATATTGAAGCAGAACATCTCGATTTTTATGAAAATCTCGAGGCCATTCATACCGTCTATCAACAGCTCATTGATCAAACGCGCGGGTTCGTTTTTTATTGGGCCCAAGACCCCGGTGCCAAGCGTCTGTGTGCAAGTCATCCTAAGGCTATTTCTGTTGGGACGACTCCAGAATGTTCCTACTACTATCAAGATCTTGAGTGCGCGGGTGGAGGTTCTTCATTTTTAGTGATCAAAGAGAATGAGGCACTAGGTCGTCTTACCCTTTCTATTCCTGGTGCCCACAATGTGAGTAATGCCATGCTCGTAGTAGCACTTGCCCTAGAACTAGGCATCCCCTTTGAGCGTATTGCGGCTGGGCTTCAGGATTTTTGTGGGGCGAAACGACGCTTTGAACATAAATATGAAACCAAGGAACTGCTCGTGATCGATGACTATGGTCATCATCCCACTGAAATTGCCGCGACCTTGTCCACCGCACAAAGAGTCAAGAATGAGCGAGGACGACTTTTTGTCCTCTTTCAACCGCATCGCTATTCACGCACGCAGCGTTTTGAAGAAGAATTTGGCAAAGTGCTTTTAGCGGCAGATACGGTCTTTGTGACCGGTATTTATCCTGCAAGTGAGGAGCCTATCCCAGGGGTTACGGGAGAAAATATTGTCACAAGAGCACAAGCCCACGGACATGGCTCTATTTTTTATACACCCTCTCTAGAAGGACTCCGCTTCAAACTCTGGCCGATGATACAACCAGGTGATCTGATTCTTTCCCTTGGAGCTGGCAATATTCATGAGGAGACAACACGCCTTGTGGCCGATTTACAACAAAGAGATCACCTCCTCTCCCTCATGGGACCAGGTCGCATCACCCTCTATGAATCACTTGCAGTCCATACGACCATGCGCGTGGGAGGGCCCGCTCAGTTCTGGGCAGAACCCGAGACAGAAGAGGGACTCTGTGCACTACTTCATTACTGCTCAGAAGAAAAAATAGCCGTTATGGTCATGGGAAGAGGATCTAATCTTTTAATCCGAGATGGCGGCATTCAAGGAGTCGTCATTCATTTGGCCAAAGGCGTTTTTGCAAAGTACCGTGTTGAAGGTGACACCATCACTGCAGGAGCTGGTGTTCGTTTAAAACAACTCAGTGCCACCGCACGTCAGGCGGGACTCACTGGTTTTGAGTGGATGGAGGGCATCCCCGGTAATGTCGGAGGGGCTCTGCGCATGAATGCTGGCGCCATGGGTGATCAGACCTTTGACCAGGTTGTGACGCTTCGCTATGTCAATTACAAGGGGACGCTTTTTTCCTGTACCCCTGAGCAATTAGAGATCGAGTATCGAAATGTTCCTTTTTTAAAAACACATTATGTCCTCTCCGCCACATTTCAAGGGAGTATAAGCCAGCGTGAGGATATCGATCGTCTCCTGCAAGAATCCTGGACCCATCGACGTGCCACCCAGCCCATTGCAGCGTCTGCAGGTTGTATTTTTAAAAATCCCAATCAAGCGCTCTCCGCAGGACGCCTCATCGAAGAGCTAGGATTAAAAAACAAAACCCATGGCAAAGCGCGCGTTTCCGAGATTCATGCCAATTTTATCGTCAATGATGGCGGCGCTACTGCTCGCGACGTCCTAGGGCTCATCAAAACAATACAAGAAATCGCCTGGAAAGAACGCGGGATCGCCCTAGAAAGAGAAGTTCAAGTCGTTGGAGAGGGGTAAGAATTAAGAGCTGAGGGGGTGAGGCTTTAGCTGGGGGGCTGCCATGATTGGTTATTTCTAAGTTCATTGCTAAAATAAACGTTGAGAAAGATCTGCTAGTGTTGCGTGACTCACTGCAGGGTCTGTTGTGGGTGGTGTAGTATTTTCTGTATCCAAATCAGGGGTAGAGAGTTCACTTTTGAATAAGGCTTGAGAAAGATCTCCGATGCTCCTTGTTGGAGGGGTCGTCTGTGATGATATTTTTTTAAGACAGAAATATTGTATCTTTTCTTTTAATGCCAGCGAGCCATTTTCTAAAAATATGTACTGATTAGAGGTGTTCGCATCTATGAATGTATATAATTTATTATAAACATCCTGCTTAATTTTATTTTCTAGAAAATCACCTATTGTCTGTATTCCTCCACCTGGAATTTCATGTTGAATAAAATCATAGAGGTAAGATGTAGCTTTATCGATAGCTTCTTTATTATCAGGGTTTTTAATAGCTTCTTCTAGAACTTGATTGACACTCTTTGCTGAAGGATAAAAGAGGTAACCTCGCTTGAGAGGAGCAAACAGATAAGAGAGGATTGTGAGTTTTTTCTCGCTAGTGGGTGTTGTGGTAGATTGGCTGGCTCTGTTTGTAGAAGTTTTCGTACAATTAAAGAAAGTGCTGAGCAAGCGTAGAAAACTTGTTCCTTTTGAATCCGTCGTCTTGGTCGACTGGGCTGGGTGGCTGGGTGGCTGGGTGGCTGGGTAGCTGCAAATAGGATTGACCATAGTGCGTGCTTAGTTGATTTTGGTTCATTTTTTTCGTGCTGATCTTATTAGCGTGTCAGCAGATCAGAAATTATGGTCTATGGGGTACGCTCACGTCATCTAAAAAATCGTAAAAATTGTTTTGCAAGGTATGACCAAGCAGAAGGGTCTTCTTGATGGCGCTCTTTATTCTTTGAGGATTTTTTTTAAATAATGAGCTTGAGACTTGGCTGAAATAAGGAAAAATCACCTGATGGATATTTCCTTTTTACAAGATCATAAGATTACTGTTCTCATGGGTGGGCCTGGTGTGGAGCGGGAGGTTTCGCTCTCCTCGGGAGCTGCGGTAACGAAGGCTCTCCTTACAGCCGGTCTTTCGGTTGTTCCCTGTGAGGTGAAGGGTCGTGATTTAATGCTCCCAAGAGGAACTACTTTTGTCATGAATATGATTCATGGGACCTTTGGCGAGGATGGTGAGCTCCAAGGCCTCTTAGAAGAGCAAGGGATTGCCTACAGTGGGGCAGGGGTGGAGGCGAGCCGTCTTGCGATTAATAAAATCGAGTCTAAAAAACGATTTCTAAAAGATGGTATTCCTACAGCCCCTTTTGAAATATTACGCCCAGGGGAGTTTCCTTCGCTTGTCGTTCCTTTTGTGGTCAAGGCGCCCAAGGAGGGTTCGGCTCTTGGTATTTACATCGTCAAAGAAAATGATCCGGCCGTGATTAAGGCCGCGCTTGAGGGGGCCTTTGAGTATGGGAGTGAAATTTTAGTGGAGGAATTTTTTCTAGGAAAGGAACTCACGGTCGGTATTCTTGGCGATCAAGTCCTTCCTATTATTGAAATTCAAGCCAAGGATGGCATTTATAATTATCAAAATAAATATAGTCCTCATGGAAGTCGGCATCTCATTCCTGCTCCCCTAGATCCTCTCATGACCGAAAAGGTGAAAGAGATTGCACTGGCTGCACATCGCTCGTTGGGCGTTGAGGTTTACTCTCGGGTTGATATCATTTTGGGGCAGGATGGGAGGATTGCTGTTTTGGAAGTCAATACGATTCCTGGAATGACAGAAACAAGCTTACTACCTGATGCGGCACGGGTATTTGGACTCGATTTTACAGCGCTTTGTGTTAGAGTGATGGAGTTATCTTTAATTACCCGAAAAAAGTATAAAGACTCCACTCATCATGATTGTTCGTCGCTCTAATTCTTATAATCGTCGGATACGTACCAAGGTAGGTGTGCAGGGCAGTCATCTTTTGGAGCTTAGAGCACGCCGCGACTCCTTCACAGAGGAGCGTACGCACAAGATTAACGCGCTGCTCATCAAGGTGATTGTTTTAGGGCTTTTTCTTCTTTTGCTCTTTGTTGGAGGAAGAATTCTTTTAGACAAGTTTTTTTTTACAAATCCCAATTATAATATCGAGCATCTTGAGGTCTCACTGGACGAGGTTATGACTCTTGAGGAACTCAAAACACTCACAGGCTTGCATGAGGGGACCAATATCTTTCAAGTAGATTTAAGTGCTGCCGAAAAAATCTTATCAGATGTGCCGGAGGTCAAAAAAGCGCATATTGAGCGCCTCTTACCTAATACCATTCAAGTTTCCTTAGAGCGGCGTGTTCCTGTTTTTCGTTTAGCCTCCTCTCCTGAGGAAGCATTGATTCCTGGTAAAAGCTTTGTGGTTGATCAAAGTGGCGTCCTTATGATTCCCAAAAAAATAGAACCCTCGCTTATAGAGCTGCCTTTACTTCTAGGGATCGATCAAGCTTCACTCATCTTGGGGAAGCCCGTGAAAGATGAAAAATTTTTCTTTGCGATCGGACTCAGAGATCTTCTTGTTAATGATCAACACCCGGCACCGATCATGATTCGTTCTTTTGATCTCTCTCGTGAGTACTGTGCTAGAGTGACTGATGACGGACAGGCTCAGTTTGTGTTTAGCGAAGAAAATTTACCAGCACAAGTAGAGCGTTTGCACAAGCTACTCACTCACTGCCAAGAAACCGGACGGCAAATTGAAACAGCCAATCTCATTCTAGAGCACAATACTCCGGTGACTTTTCGATTCAATCGTCATGAGGGTTCCCCTAGGAGTATTCAAGGTAGTGCTTCGAACAAAAAAGAGCTCGCTCGTTAATCACCACTTTTTAGCCTTTTCTTATGCGCCGTGAACAGCTCTTTGTCGGTCTTGAAATTGGAACCACAAAAATTTGTGTGATTGTTGCAGAAGGATTGCCAGATGGCTCTATTCATATTTTAGGCGTCGGAGACACTCCTTCACGAGGGATCCGCAAGGGAGAGATCATTGACTTTGCAAGTGTGACGGAATGTGTGCGCGAAGCCATCATTGATGCTGAGGAGAAAAGCAATGTCGAAATTCGTAGTGTGTGGGTAGCCTTATCAGGCGGGCATTTGCAAAGCTTTAATAATCGTGGGATATGGATTCTTCCTGATGATCATGATGCGATCACTCAAGAGGATCTTCGTATGGTTGAAATAAATGCCAAAGAGGTCACCCTTCCCTCAGCTAATGCCTTTCTGCACACAATTATTCAAAACTATCATGTCGATGGAAATCGTAATGTTATTGACCCAGAGGGGATGATTGCATCCCGTTTGGAAGCCGATTTTCATATTGTTCATGGGGTGAAAAATCGAATTCAAAACACACTTCGGTGTCTTGAATCTTTAAAATTAGATGTTGAGGATATTGTGATGAATTCTTTAGCCTCCGCACAAGTAGTGCTCACTCAGCAGCAAAAAGATCTTGGAGCCTTGGTGATTGATATTGGCGGAGGAACAACAGATTTCTTGATTTACATTGATGGAGCAGTAAGACATAGCGGTGTCCTGGCTTTGGGAGGCGACCATATTACTAATGATATTTCTATTGGCCTAAGGCTTCCAATCGCACGCTCGGAGCTTCTCAAAATTGAAGAGGGTTCTGCATTGCTGACTGCATCTATGAACGAGCAAAAAATTCATCTTAAAAATGACACTCTATTTTCAGGATGTGAAATCGATCGCAAGGCGCTTAACTTAATTATCCATGCTCGTGTGAACGAGCTCATGCAGCTTCTGCGTCGCGAGGTAGAACGCGGTTGTCATTTAGATCTCCTGGGAGCAGGTATTATGTTAACAGGAGGCTGTTCTAAATTACGTGGGATCAAAAAACTCACCGAAGAAGTATTTCAACTGCCGGTTTCCGTGCCGCTTTTAAGCAATATCTCAGGCCCAACATCTACTTTTGAGAATCCTGAGTTTTCTACGGCCATTGGTCTTACTAAATATGCTAACGCTGTTTATACTGCAATCCCTCACGAGAACTTTTTTTCTAAAATCACAGATGTTCTTGGGGGCTTTTTTGGACGTCGATAATATAGATTGATCATCATGCCTTCCTCTGCTCTCAACTCAGGTTCTCGATCCATACACTTTTCCTACCGTATTATTGGTCTGGGTAATGCTGGGGTGAATTTTTTAGATCGCTTGTTACTTAAGGATCCTGCGTTCTCTGGACTCATTGCTCTTAATAATGATGCTGAGGCACTCGCTGCCTCGGTTGTGACCACAAAGCTCCTTCTGCCCTCGGAGCTCGATGATTCTTCCTCATTGTCTTCTGAAGACTTAGCAAAAGCTCTTCCTCAACTTGTCAAGGAGATGGAGCAAGCATCAGTGGTAATTCTTGTGGGAGGTCTTGGTGGCGGATGCGCCTCAACACTCCTTCCTCATGTGGCAAGGATGAGTAAAGCCGCTCACAAAACGACTCTTGCCTGCGTGAGTCTTCCTTTTTCCTTTGAGGGTAAACGAACGCAATTAATAGCCGCTCAGTCGATGGCAGCATTAGAAAAAGAATGTGATGGATTGATTTTCCTAGATAATGATCGTCTTTGTGCAAAGCGTGCTTCGATTTCTGCCTTAGGGGAAACATTTACTGCTTCTGATGAGGCTATGGAAGCGATTTTGCCCGCACTCTTAGCTATTTTATTTAACAAAGGTCCTGTTCGTATTACGCGTGCTGATTTTTTAAAAGCATTGCAAGAGCGTGGTTCCAAGCACTCGTTTGGTTACGGTGAGGCCATAGGGGGGAATCGATTACATGAAGCACTTGAGCAAGCTTTAAAAAATCCTCTACTCGATCGTGGGCGCTGTTTGCCTAAAGCGAGTCATGTTTTTCTACTCTTGCGAGGTCCTAAGGATATTTCTTTTGCAGAAGTGCAAGCTGCCATGCAGGAAGTAGAGCGCTTGGCAGGACCTGACCGCGATATCCAATTAAGTGTGTATCCCGAGAAGCCTTCTGGAGAGCCTTTGCAAATTTTTCTTTTCGCTATTATTGGAGGAACTCCTGCTGCACTAGAGGTAATGCAGCCCTTGCCAGCAGCTGAATCTAAACTACCCAAGGAAGAAATTATTAAGCCGCAACTAGAGCTTAGTAGTCATGAAACTCTCCCCTCTATAGATCTTTTAGAGCGCCCGCAAGCTTCTCAAGACGAACATGCCGTATTGGAGAGTATTGTAAGTAATTGTGAGACTCTTGCCAGTAGCCTAAAGACTAGCACCAAGGGAGTGAAGCCATACAGCCAAGAAGAGGAAGGATCAATAGCACCTAAAAAAGAGAGGGAAGATAAGAGGGAGCTTTTTCAAGAAGATCTTTTTAAGAAATCTGCTGAAATTCCAGATGCTATTGCTACAAAGTCCTTGCTACCTCCAAAACTCAAACAAACTCAAGGAGCTTTGAATCTCAAAGCCCTGCAACGAGGGCGCTTCGATAAAAGCGAACCAACTATTTTTGAGGGAGAGGATCTTGATACGCCTACCTATTTGAGATTAGGATTAAAACTCGGCTAACCCGAATATTTCATACTGATTGTTACGAGGAGGCAGCGAAGCCTTATGGATACTGCGCTCAAGCTCGAAGTCGTTGATTCGCTTGGCGAAGCTTGACTCACCCCTTCGGGGCTGTTGGAGAGCAGTCTGCCCCACGGCCTCGCAGCCAGTGGTGTTCTCCGGGCATTATGTACAGAGATACAGCCCTGCTTCCAAATATTCGCATGCCTGACTCTATCAGGCTTCGCGGCTGCCTTTTTTTATTAGGACTAAGAAATAGAACAAGCATTTCTACTTGGCAGCTTCGACTTATCCTTTATCTCCAAATAACCAGCCAACTGCTCCGTAGCAGCCAACTGCTCCGTAGCATACAAATGATTGCGAGCGTATAGAAGATAAGAAGTATCTGGAGCTGATGAGGAACAGTTTGCTCGCGTAAATAAATCGAAGACTTTATTAAAGCCCTTAATGATATCTGCTCTAGGCTTCGGTCTTGCCAACTCAAGCGTGAGACACAAATGAGCGCGACCTTTATAATATAGATTCTCTGCGCTGTCTTCATCGTCCTCTCTTTCTGCTTTTTGAAAAAACTCGAAGGCTTCATTAAAGCCCTTAATGATATCTGCTCTAGGCGTCGGTCTTGCCAACTCAAGCGTGGCATCCAAACGAGCACGACCTTGATTTCTTATATAGTAAGTTTGATAACCTTCATTAACATGAATTTTTGCTTTTTGAAAAAGATTAAATGCTTGGTTGAAGCCCTCAATGATATCTGCTCTAGGTTGTAGTTGTGCTGACTCCTCCGTGCTCGACAAAGCAGCAGAAGCTTCGTTCTGTAAATAATAAGCTCGATCATAATGGCCGTTAGCTCGTTCTTCCTCGGCTTTTTCAAGAAGAGTAAAAATTTCATCCAGAGTGATTACCAGTTTGAAACAAAAAATAAGCTCGGCGTTTTCGGGCACGTTCTTTAATAAAAGACACCCAGATTGTAAGGCTTTTTTGTAGTTTTCTAAATATTCGGTCCTATTTGCTAAGTGAGCGAAAGATCCTTCTGAGTCTAATTGTAAGCTTCCAAGACCAGCTGTTCTAAGATCAGCTATTTTAAGATCAATTATTTTTTTATCTAAGGTGATGATGTTGTCTTGGAGGGCGACAGAAATATTATTTAATATCTTACCGTCTAGATTGACATGTTTTCTTAAAGAGCGTGAGGTTAAAGGAAACTCTATTTTTCCTTTTGCTACTTGCTCTAACATCACTCTTCCATCGAGCACCTCTTTGATAAGTTTTGGCTCCAGTTCCTCTGTAAAGTCAAATGAAAGCAACCTGTTTTGCTCAATTTTTTCTAATGCTTCTTCAAATTTATCTTGCACAGAGATAGCTCTTACGTCCCTAAATAGGGAGTTATTGACGATATCTGTGACTTGGTCTGCATCCAGTCCTTGAGTATCCAAAAGTCTCTCTAGTGGGCCTCTTTGTTCCTCTGTTTCTGAGAGATCAGGTGGTGCAGAAGGTTCAATATCTCCACTGATTTTAAGAGATTCAGACTTATTTATTATCTCTGGAACTGGAGGATAAGAACTTATCGTATTAACCTCCTCTGAGGACATACTAGTTGATGGAAACTTTAAATTTTCTAAAGATGCTAAATTTTTAGATTTTTCTTTAGCAGGATCTTGAGCAAGACGAGAAGGTCGATTCGAAAACGTACTCGTCGACATCTGTTTGCTAACCTTGTGTGTTGGAACCGTAGGCATCTCAACAACTGTAGTCGATCCGGGGAATTTCCCTTTCACTCGCACTGATCGAGCTTGGGCAGATGAAGGAGCCTGAGGGTTTGCTGTTGGTACTTGAGAGCTAGTTTGTGGTTTTGATTTTAATAGCATGGTTTTCTTGGATTTTGGATGACACGAAATACCAACTATATTAATAAAAATTTAGAGAAAACAACTCAATTTGATGGGTGCAGCCATAACCTGAATCTATCGATGATGATTTTTTGAGTACGCAGCAAATCTTGAAAAACTGGCTCATTAGTGAGTAGTGGAACTCATCGATATCCTCTTTTTTCAGGGTGTCATTATTGATGAGTTAATTCGTAGCTCTGGTAGAGGATCATGATTGATTTCATAACAGAGTCCATGTGGAATATTCGGGTTAAAGGTAAACCGCATATTTCATTGTGTTTTCCTCTCACTACGGGCATGTCAATAGAACATAATAACCAAAAACTAATTTCTACTTTATGAGACCTGATAAATTCACCATTAAAATGCAAGAGGCACTTCAAGGAGCGCTCGATATTGCTTCTAAATCCGGACAGCAGGAGGTGAGTAACGATCATTTTTTACTCTCATTATTAAGTCAAAATGAGGGGCTCGTTCGGCCATTGTTAGAAAAAATGGGAACTCAGGTGCAATCGCTCGCAGCGAAAATTGAATCACATCTTCTTTCCCAAGCCCGTGTACATGGGGGGTCACAGCCCTTTATTGGCAATGAACTTCGGAAAACGATCGATCATGCAGAAGAAGAACAGGAGAAACTCAAAGATGAATTTTTAAGTGCTGAGCATTATCTCTTAGCACTCTGTGATGAGAAGTTATGGGTTGCTCAATTTTTAAAAGAGCAGGGGATTACTCGTGACAAGCTCATGAAAACATTAGTTGAGGTGAGAGGGAGTCAGCGTGTGAGCGACCAAAATCCTGAAGGTAAATATCAAACGCTTGAAAAATATGGACGTGATCTCACCGCATTAGCCCGGAAAGGAAAAATTGATCCCGTAATTGGACGTGATGAGGAAATTCGGCGTACTATGCAAGTGCTCTCGCGTCGTACAAAAAATAACCCCGTCTTAATTGGGGAGCCAGGAGTTGGGAAGACTGCCATTGTCGAAGGGCTTGCCCGTCGCATTATCAGTGGTGATGTTCCTGAGTCACTGAAAAACAAGCGCCTTATAGCCATGGATATTGGTTCGATGGTTGCGGGAGCGAAATTCCGAGGAGAATTTGAAGATCGCTTGAAGGCTTTTTTAAAAGAAGTTAGTCGTTCAGAAGGTGAAATTATTCTTTTTATCGATGAACTCCATACCATTGTTGGAGCTGGTGCTAGTGAGGGATCCATGGATGCTTCTAATCTGCTCAAGCCACAGCTTGCTCGTGGAGAACTGCGCACCATAGGTGCTACAACTCTCAATGAGTATCGTAAATATATTGAAAAAGATGCTGCCCTCGAGCGACGTTTTCAACCTGTCATGGTTCAAGAACCAACTCTGGAGGATACGATTGCCATTTTGCGTGGATTAAAGGAGCGCTATGAGATCCATCACGGTGTTCGTATTCAAGATGCAGCCTTAGTGGCTGCAGCGCTTCTTTCACATCGCTACATTTCTGATCGTTTTTTGCCCGATAAAGCCGTTGATCTCATGGATGAAGCCGCCTCGCGTTTAAAGATTGAACTTGAATCCATGCCAACAGAGATAGATCAAGGGGAGCGAGCCATTATGATGCTTGAGATGGAACGTCAGGCACTACGTAAAGAAAAAGATGCTGCGAGCAAAGAGCGCCTGGATAAGCTCGAGAAGGAACTCTCTGAAGTGAAAGAAAAAACAACAACGCTTAAAACACGATGGCTCCAAGAAAAAGAAGAGATCGGTAAGTCGCAAAAGCTCAATGAAGAATTAGAGCTCTTGAAAAACGAGCTTGTTCAAGCCCAACGTCGTGGGGATTTCGCAAGAGCCAGTGAAATCCAATATGGTCGGATTCCTGAACTTTCTTCCAAACTTGAAGCTCATAATGAGCGTATGGCTCATAAGGCAACTACCCAACACGCGCTCCTTCAAGAAGAGGTGACCGAAGAGGATATTGCCAAGGTCGTTGCAATTTGGACGGGAATTCCCGTTTCTAATCTGCAAGAAGGAGAACGACAAAAATTAGTGAAAATGGAGGAGCGCCTCATGAACCGTGTTGTAGGACAGGAGCAGGCGATCAAAGCTGTTTCGAGCGCTGTACGACGTGCGCGTGCAGGCCTTCAAGAAGAGGATCGTCCTATTGGATCATTTATTTTTTTAGGACCCACAGGAGTTGGTAAAACAGAGTTATCAAAAGCCTTGGCAGAATTTCTCTTCAATGATGAGCATGCCATGATTCGCCTCGATATGAGTGAGTATATGGAGAAACATACTGTTGCACGATTGATTGGAGCTCCTCCTGGTTACGTTGGATATGATGAAGGAGGTCAGTTAACCGAGGCTGTGCGCCGCAAACCTTATTCTGTGATTCTTTTTGATGAGGTTGAAAAGGCACATGGAGATGTCTTTAATGTCCTCCTGCAAGTCCTTGATGATGGTCGTATTACTGATGGACAAGGACGTACAATCGATTTCAAAAATTGCGTTATCATCATGACGAGTAATATTGGGAGTCAGTTCATCATGGAGGATTTGAAGGCACAAGAGCGTAATAGTCGTGTTATGGAGGCACTCCGAGGACATTTTAGGCCAGAATTTTTGAATCGTATTGATGAAATTGTGATTTTTGATCGTTTGAGCGATCGTAATATCACGAAAATTATTGATATTCAGTTATCACGATTAATGCATCGATTAGAGAAACAAAAACTCTCGCTGCAGCTTTCGGAAAAAGCAAAAGCCTATCTTGCCAAAGAAGGATACGATCCCGCCTATGGAGCTCGTCCATTGAAGCGTGTGATTCAACAAAAAATCTTAGATCCTTTGAGTATGTCGATCTTAGATGGTCATATTAAAGAGGGAGATGCTCTTGAAGGCGATTTTCTCAAGGATGAACTTGTTTTTAGGAAAACTTAAAAACATGCATGTTACGCATAGTGTATTGAAAATCTATGAGATCTCATATCTAGCCTAGCTTCCCAGCTTCTGCAGTAGATCGGTGTGAAATATTCGGGTTAAGGTCCTTATTTGACATCTCTTAACTTTCTCTACTAGAATAGGCGGCCCTATGCAACCAAAGAAGCTTGTTCAATTTGATTGGGCCATCAAGATACTCCTGCGCCGCAAGGCGAATTTTGGGATTCTTGAGGGATTTCTTTCTGAGCTGCTCAAGACGGATGTGAAAATAACATCATTGCTTGAAAGCGAATCCAATAAGGAGCACTCGAAGGACAAGTCAAATCGTGTCGATGTGTTGGCGCAACTCAGTCATGGTGAGCGCGTCATTATTGAAGTCCAATGCGAACGCGAGTGGGATTTTATTTCACGAATGCTCTATGGCGTTTCTAAAGTTGTGGTTGAGCATCTTCAGGAGGGTGATGCCTATGGAATGATTCCACGGATCATATCGGTTAATATCGTCTACTTCGACTTGGGCCAAGGAGAAGATTACATCTATCATGGAACGACTCAATTTGAAGGTATTCACAAAAAAGATATTCTTCAGTTAAAAGAATCAGAGCAAAAAAATTATCCCAGCCGTATTGATCGCATAGGTCAAATCTTGCCAGAATATTACGTTCTTAAAGTCAGTGGCTTTGACTTAAAAATAAAAGACACCCTCGATGAGTGGGTGTATACGCTGAAAGAATCGGAAGTCAAACCGGAGTTTAAAGCCAAGGGGATCCACGAAGCAGCCAATACACTCGCAGTGCTGAATCTTTCTGATGAGGAACGCTTCGCCTATGACCGACATATTGGCGATATGAGAATTTCTAAAAGCACAGCACAAACCTATTTTGGTGATGGTTTGAATGAAGGGATAGCCCAAGGGATGGCCCAAGGGATGGCCCAAGGAAAAGCTGAAATCGTCAACAATATGCATCAACTCGGTTTGTCAATCACTGACATTGCAAAGTTTGTCAAACTTTCCGAAGCCTATGTCCAAAAGATTTTACAATCATGAGTGTTGCTCCTTTTTCTGAAGATCAACTCCGCAGCGCACTTGATAAAGTTCTCTATCCTGGATTTCGCCGTAGTATTCTTTCTTTCGGACTTGTGAAGGAAGTTGCCATTGAAGGTGGAAATGTCAACGTGCAACTTCAACTCTCCACAACAGAGACACACATCCCTAAAATTTTAAAACAAGAGATTGAGGCTTCGCTTGGAACCATTCCTGGAGTAGAAAACGTGACTGTTCTCATTGATATCCAGTCGCCCGTGAGTGCTTCGAGCTCTGGTCCCATTCCTATTCCCGGTGTTGCTCACGTGATTGCTGTGGCAAGCGGGAAGGGAGGAGTCGGCAAATCGACTGTCGCAGTCAATCTAGCTGTTGCACTTTCTCAATTAGGCGCGGCTGTTGGTTTATGTGATTGCGATTTATATGGCCCGAGTGTGGCTTTTTTATGCGGTGTTAATAAACGCCCGGAAGCAGATGACAAGGATCAAATTATTCCTGTCAAGGCTCATGACATTGCAATCATGTCGATGGGATTGTTGCTTGAGGGTGATGCGCCTGCTGTTCTCCGTGGGCCGATGGTGAGCCGCTACACTCAGCAGTTTTTACGGCAAGTTGCCTGGGGGAAATTAGATTATTTGATTCTCGATTTGCCGCCAGGAACCGGTGATATTCAGCTTACTATTGTTCAAACAGTTCCTGTTTCTGGTGTTATCTTGGTCACAACTCCTCAAGAGGTAGCACTCCTTGATGTGAGAAAAGCAGCCTCCATGTTTCGTAAAACGAATGTGCCATTAATAGGTATTATTGAAAATATGAGCTATTTTACTTCTCCAAGTGATGGAGTGCGTCATGCAGTTTTTGGAACTGGTGGTGGAGCAAGAGAGGCTGCGCAGCTAGGTATTCCCTTTCTGGGTGAAATCCCTCTTGACAGTGATGTGCGTGCCTCAGGGGATGCTGGGGTCCCTTTTTTAAGCTACACAACAACAAACAAAACAAGCGAAGTAGCAGACATATTCAGAAAAGTTGCGAATTCTATCAAAATAAAATTTTAATGGAATAAATTTCTTTCAACCTATTTTTTATTTTTTTACAGATTCCCTTTCCAGGAACTCTCAGATACAAATCTACGCCTGATATTTCTTTATCACATATTCATCTAGGTGAATGAAAGATCCAGCTTGTCAACGAGTCGTTTCATTTAACGTCACGTTCATCACCCTTGATGAGCTAGATCATCGAGCAAGTCTTATGGATATTTGATTTTCTTTTATAGTGTAAAAATTTACGTAATATCTCTCCTTGGTTTATGAAATCTCTTCCAAAAATATTTGTCGCTGATCCTATCTCTCCTAAAGGCATTGAAGCATTAGCTTCTCAAGGCTTGTTTGAAGTTATCGTAAAACTTGGCCTCAAAGAAGCAGAGCTCATTGAAGCTATTAAAGGATGTGAAGCACTCATTGTTCGGAGTCAAACGAAGGTGACGAAGGCAGTCATTCAAGCTGCTGGTACTTTGAAGGTTATTGGACGTGCCGGTGTTGGTATCGACAATGTCGATGTTGAAGCTGCTACTGATCATGGTGTTATTGTCATGAATGCTCCTGGTGGGAATACGATTTCAACAGCAGAACATGCATTCAGTCTACTTTTAAGCACCGCACGTACTATTCCCCAAGCTCATGCGAGTATGAAAGCAGGAAAATGGGATCGGAAGAAATTCGAAGGCGTTGAGCTCTATGGAAAGACGCTAGCTGTTCTTGGGATGGGGCGTATAGGGACTGAAGTAGCACGCCGTGCCATTGCCTTTGGGATGCATGTGCTTGTTTATGATCCGTATCTTTCTTCGAGTAAGGCGCGTTCTTTACAAATAGAGGTTGTGGAAAATTTACACGACCTTTTGCCACAAGCCGATTTTATTACAGTCCATATGCCACTCACACAGGAAACAGAGTATATGATAGGGGAAAGGGAACTTCCCCTTTTAAAAAAAGGAGTGCGGATCATTAATTGCGCACGTGGAGGGCTTATTAATGAAGCTGTTTTAGCCCAAGGCATCTCTAGTGGTCAGATTGCAGGAGCAGCCTTAGATGTTTTTGAAGAGGAGCCTTTGCCTCAAGATTCTTCATTACGTCATCTCGATCCCCTCATTTTAACGCCACATCTTGGAGCATCGACTGCAGAAGCTCAAGAAATGGTCGGCATTGAGATTGCTGACTCTGTTCGTCTTGCTCTTTTAAAGGGAGAAATCAGAAATTCAGTAAATATGCCTAATATTGATGCACAGACATTAGCACTGATTAAACCGTGGATGATATTGGCAAATTGCTTGGGGCAATTTGCAGCTCAAATCGGACCCAAGCGTGCAGAAAAGATTACTATTCGTTATAGCGGACGCATGACAGATCAGGATTTAACAGCAGTTTCAAGGGCATTGCTTACAGGATTTTTACGCCATATTCATGGTCCTGAAGTCAACTCGGTGAATGTTTCTAGCTTCCTAAAAAATTCAGGTCTTGAAGTTATTGAGTTGCGCCAAAGTGGAGCTGGAGAGTTTACAGATCTGCTGGAAGTGCAGGTGGATTCTGGAGTAGAACGTGCAAGTGTGGGGGGGACGTTATATGGTTCAAAACCACGTATCGTAAAGGTTAATGATCGTTTTGTGGAGGGACATCCTACCGGCATTGTCCTTTTGCTAGAAAACAAAGATCAGCCTGGCATGATTGGGCATCTAGGGTCACTTTTTGGGGATGATAATATCAATATTGCCAATATGTCTTTGAGTCGCCATGAAGCTCTGGGAACAGCCTTGGTTTTGATGAATCTTGATTCTGCTCCTCAACAAGCATTACTAGAAACATTACGTTCAGATCTTAATATATTTTCAGTTCACATTCTTCATTTTTGTTAATTCTTTTAAATTTTAATACTTATGCCTAAAAATCATAAATTTATTCTTGCAGGAGATCTAGGGGGAACGAATTTCCGTATTGCACTTTTTCGTGTTGTCAATGGTCCTAATGGAACACTTAAAAAGCTTCGTTCTGAGCGCCTGGCTAGCACGCGATTTAATTCCTTTGCAGAGGCTGTGCGCAGCTTCCTAGAAAAAGAAGAGGTTCCTGGAAATATTATGACAGCCTGTTTTGGTGTTCCAGGACCCAATATTGCCGGCGTCGTGCATGCAACAAATTTAAACTGGCTTATAGATGTAAGCACGCTTCCTCATGTTCTTGGTATTCCCCGTGTACAGATTCTAAATGATTTGGAAGCCATGGCATTTGGAGTTGGAGAATTACGCCATAGTGATTTTCTTTTGTTACAAGCCGGTGCTGGCTCTCGTGCTGGGAATCAATGTGTGATTGCGCCTGGTACAGGTTTAGGTGAAGCGGGTCTTTTTTGGGATGGTCATCGACATCATCCTTGGGCCAGTGAAGGTGGACATGCTGATTTTGCTCCTACTGATGATGTTCAAGCAGCCTTATTAGAGTTCCTACATAAAGAATATGGACGTGTTAGCTGCGAACGTGTTATTGCAGGAATAGGACTGAATAATATTTACCGTTTTTTAAGAGATACAGGTCGAGGTAAGGAGAAGCCAATCATTGCCGAGAAGATGCTTGCAGGAGATGTTAATGCCATTATTGATGAACACTCGCGCAATGGATCTTGTGGGCTCTGCCGTGATACAATGGATATTTTTATTCGTATTTTAGGAGCCGAAGCTGGTAACTTAGCACTCAAAACAATGGCTACTGGTGGGGTTTTCCTAGGAGGCGGTATACCTCCTAGAATTTTAGAGCATTTGCGTCGCCCTCTATTTTTAGAATCCTTTCTCAATAAAGGTCGCATGCGTCTTCTTCTAGAATCTATGCCGTTGAGTGTGATTCTTAACGATGATGCAGCACTGTTAGGTTCAGCACGCTATGCTGCACGCATGCTGAGCTCATTGAGGAAATCAATACCACCAAAAATGTATTAATAGAGCTCTTTTGAGTGAGCTCTGTTGAAAGAAAAAACTCATCTAGTGGACCTTATGATCATATTTCAGGGCAGCGAGGTGTAACTATGCTAGGCCTGCGACAATATTCACAATAAGCGCTAAAATAGATGTGTTGAATATAAAGGAAATCAGCCCGTGGAGGAGGACTAGATGTCGTAATCCACGATCGACAACTTGCACGTCTGATACCTGGAAAGTCATTCCAATGACAAAAGAAAAATAGGCAAAATCAAGGTAGTTGGGCATTTTTTTGCCTGGGAAAATTAATCCCTGAATAATTTCTGAACGCTCTTTCTTACGGGCCTCGGCGTAGAAGAGATAAGCGTATTGAGCTGCAAAGCGAGTATGCACTAAAAACCAAGACAGTGTTACTGTGATAATTGCTAAGAAAATATTATATCTCTCCTGTGTGGGAGAGGCTCCCCTCGTCTGGGTGAGCAAGAGTAATGTTGCCGAGAAGCTCGCAATAGCAGCAAAAAGAACAATGCCAAAAAGAAATTTTCTTGTTCGTTGATTGAGAAATAAAGAACGTCTTACTTCATAAGGATCATGAAGTAAGATTGTCAGCCAGGTGAGAATAATGCCCAAAAGAGCAAAACAGTCCCAAGAAACAATGATTTGAATCAGCCAAGAGGTGTGACCTTCTAAGAGAAAAAAGATGACAGTGGCACTCAATGACTCGATAAGAAAAGAGTGATGTGCATCTAGGAAATAGCTGCGATGGCTGAAAGTTTTTTTTGAAATTGCTAATGGAGAATGCATGTACTGAAAGAGAATCTATCCTTGCCTAAGATTCATTTAGGGAAAGGTATAGTCCAACGACTTGGAAATAAGATGAGAGAAGGCAAGGGTTTTTAGAAAGAGCAGAGCCGAAGAGCGAGGGCTATCTATATCTGAGGATATGCATAAAAAAAATTAATATACCAAAAAACGCATGGCATTAAGGTCTTCGGTAGCTCTTTTAAGCGATTTCTGAGCACGTTCAATGGCTTCTTTCTGATTTTTAATGCTGTTAATATTAGAACCTCCAACGATATAGGGTGAAGTAATGAGCGTGTAATAGTCTTCCATAGAGCCCTTTCTTTCAAAAGAAAATTGAGAAAGATTATGCTTTGTCTTTATTTTCTCTTGGCCTGGACGCATATAGAGCAAGAGTGGTCCTGTTTGAGCATCAGGCTGTGCTAATTGAGTCACTTTCTTAAATTCAGAGGCAGCATGATCATATGATTGAGCTATTTTTTGATAAAGATTTGCTCTTTCATAAAAATTATTTTCATGTGAGTGTACATATTCCTCGGCACTATTCCTGTAGTTGTTATACGCATGTAAGCAGCACATTTTTTCATCAGCTCTTTTGTTGCTCATCGCATTTTTGAGATCACTTTGGCTCTTAAGGGCTCTTTCTAATAAAAAATTTATTATCGCAGAATGATCGTGAGAGGTGACCTTTTGATGTGTGATCGCCATGTTTGATGAGCTTTTAAAAGTGCCATAGTTCTTTTTACTTTCATCAGGGAGTAAACATTCCAATTCTTCCTGAGTCGGTTCTACTTCCTTAGGTTCTGGCTCATGGAGAGCCTTCTTGGGTATGATGGGTCCATTGATATAATGAATGGAGGTATTCTCTGTTTTATTAATTTCAGTAAGAGTCGCATTTAATAAGGAGACTAGTGCTGTTGCTGGTCTTGAGTTGCGCTTGTTTGGAGGGTTCCCACAGACTGAGATCTTTGGGAAGGAGGAAAGTTCTTTAGTGATCAGTTCAGATCCTTCATCATCTGAATGTTTTAAACCTAGGAATAGAGGAGATTGTTTTTCTGATTTGACGGGCGAGGTCACCTGCGTGATAGGAAGAATATTTGATTTTGTATTTAGAAGAGGAGTTTTTTCGCTGTCTTGGATCCCAGAGTTAGCAAGATGAGTATTATTGTTGTTACGCTGAATAGAAGTATTCATAAAATTGAAAAAATCTGTTTCTGACAATTCCTCGTTGTTACTTGCTCGTCTTATTTTTCCCAAGTCTAAATTATTTTGAGAAGACGTTCTCTCATCTATGTATTGAGGTAGAGATCGAAATTCGTGCTCATAGGATGGCCGTGTATGGAGATTGGATTCTGCACAAAGACATGTGTCACATATTCTATTATGTACTGGTTGTCGTTCTCTGTGCTGAAGGGGTCGTCGAACGCCTGAATAGACACTTATGCCAGATATAATGAGTCCCAAGGCATCTCTTATGAAGGGCTCTGCTACGCCACCCATTGTTGGTATCATCATCATGGTCACATTTTTTTGATTCTCTTCTTGCCTCTCTAGCACAAAGAAGGAGTGATTACTTTTTAGATCGGGGTCGACGTTATGAAGACATGCTTCTTCATGATGATTTAACCCGGATATTTCATGCTGATCGTGACGAGAAGGCTGCCAAGTCTGATGGGGCAAGGCGAGTGATGAAGCCTGACAACGGCTGTATGAGTACATATTGACTCGCTCGCACCTGCTCGGCTCGCCCTTACGGGCTGCCCCTAACCTAACACGGTTACGGCAGTCTACCCCAGGCTCTCCCGCGCACTGGTGTTGCCCGAGGAAGACTTCGAGCTTGGGCGCAGCATCACTCTCTTGGGTTACCTCATCAAGTATTTCTTGCATGACTTCCTCACTTATCTTAGAAGGGATATCCTTGCCTTCCTTCTCTTGAAGAATGAGGGCATAGCATTCTGCATCGAGTAAACTGAGAAATGTGATGAGAGCATCTTGTGTCGTCTTGAAACTCTCTATCTCATCATTAAAGATAGGAGCTTCATAGACGTAGGACCCAGGAATACCCATGCGAAGGATTCCTCCTTTGGCTTGAGGAATATCTGCCATCTTTTCATTGTAGAGATGATGTAGGTCGCTTGTGGCTGCACCATTTAACAACTCGGTATATTTGCTAATGGATATTCTACTATTGCGAGACTCTTGAGCAGCCAGCTTTGATAGGTGTGCAAAAAAAAGAAATGTTATTAGAGGTACGAAAAGAAAGATGAATGCAATGGGGGAATGGCGCATAGGTAGGGGAAGGAATCGTTAGTTTGCAAGAACATTTTTTATAACGTTATAGTCAAAGTCATGGGAGTATACATGACGCGCATGGCTCGGCTCAGCGAGGCAATGGAGGTTTAAAAAGATAGTGGGAGACGAGCCACTCTCTTCCATGATTGGTGCCCCAGAGTTCCTCACAAGACATGAAAAAGACTCTCCAGTAGACCCACCAACGTTTTTGTTCTTCTTTCCCGTAGGTCTTTTCCATGAGCGGCATAATCTTACTTTTTGCCTGATCCATGTTGCGGAGCCAGGCTCGCGCTGTCTTTTGATAATGGATGCCACTTACCTGCCAATGGTCTTGGATCTTAAGATTCTCTTGAAAATAGAGTAAGAGATCATCCGAGGGCATCTGACCACCAGTAAAAAAATAACGAGCCATCCAATCCTCCTCCTCGCCTACTTCAAAGTGATAAGCAACTTCTCGATGTGTAAAAATATGAACAAAAAAAGCACCATCTGCCTTGAGCCAGCTGGCAATACGTTTGAAGAGCGACTGATAATTTTTCATATGTTCCAACATTTCTACAGAAACAATACGATCAAAGGTTGCTTCGCCTTCTCCCTCGTAGTCGGTCATGTTGACCGTGCGAACAGTAACATTGGTGAGTTTTCGCTTCGCAAGCTCGGAATCGATATAGGCTTTTTGCGTTTGAGAGTTAGAAATAGCAATGATCGAGGCATTCGGGTAATGCGAGGCCATCCAGAGGGTAAGGGAACCCCAGCCACATCCTAGCTCTAGAATGGACTGGCCATCTTGAAGCTCTGCGCGCTTGCAAGTAAGTGCTAGCATGCACTCTTCGGCTTCATGGAGACTAGTCACGCCATCATCCCAATATCCGGAGCTATATTTTTTATGCTTTCCTAAAACGGACTCAAAAAATGCGGTAGGAAGTTCATAGTGCTGCTCATTAGCCTCGGCTGTTGCAACGGCAATGGGACTTGTTTTAAGGCTAGCAATATGCTCCATGAGTAGGGCTTGAGACGCTTCTGGATTTAATTTGTTAAAACGAGCCAAATGGGCAGCTAGGCGCCTGCGAATCCCAAAGCGAATCAAGAAATCAGGAAGGAGATTTTTCGCAAGAAGAGTATTCAGAGTGCTCATGATTTTTTAGGGAACCAAGGAATGATAACAGAGGTTGTTTGTTGATAATGGCGATATGCTGCCCCTTTGCTTTGCAGTGAAGAGGCTTCTGCCGGGGGGATGCCGGTGATTTTAAGAAGTAAAACAATCATTGTAGCAGGAGCGTAAAGGGTTATCCACCCACCAGGAGTGGTAGAGGCAATCAAGTAAAAACTGATCCAAATGACTATTTCAAAAAAATAGTTAGGATGGCGTGAATACTTCCAAAGCCCCAGCTGACAAACACCCGATGGGTCATGATTTTTTTGTTTGTAGGAGGCTAGCTGTGCATCAGCTAACGCCTCTCCTAAAATGCCAATACCAAGCAAAAGAGTTCCCGAGATTTGTAAAAAATTCCAACGAGTATTCTCATCCATGCCAATCAATAAAAAAGGAAGGGTCAAAAGAACCACAGAAAGAGCCTGTGCCTGGAAAAAAAGAAAAGATAAGAGACCTTCATGATCTTTCCACGCCTCACGGAGTGCTTGGTAACGTCGGTCTTCATGAGGGTGCTCTTTAGCAATGCGGTATCCTAAGTGCCAAGAGAGTCGTATGCTCCAGCAGCCAAAGAGGAGGGCCGCGATGCACTTTTTTTGGTTCCAGGCTCCTGCGAGTAGTAAAAAATTGAGTCCTGTGATTGCAAGCCCTGCTGCCCAAAAAGCATCGACAAGAGAGTAGTTATGACAAGCGCGAGCCCATACCCAGGCCAGAGTAAAGACGATGATAAGTGTCGTGGTAGCGGAAAATAAGAGTATGTAGGGATGCATGTGTGACGTAAAATTTTAATAAATGAGTTTACTTACCAAGGGCGGAGTAAACTTTTGTTATTAGGTCGCGTGTAAATGGCCTGTACTACGGAAATATTACGTGTTGCAAATGCTGCTTCACAATATTTGAGATAGTAATTCCAACTGCGTATAAAGTTTTCGTCAAAGCCTAATGCCCGCACCTGATCTCTCTGGGCGTTGAAATTGTGATGCCACGTTGCAAGAGTCCGAGCGTAATCATTGCCCAAATCTTCTAAATCGTGCAAAAACAAATTGCTCGTTTCAAACAAGACTTGATTGATTCTTCCAACACTCAGTAATAAAGATCCTGGAAAAATATGACGTTGGATCCAATCAACACTTCTCTTAAGGCTTGGATAGCGATAGTCCGGAACAGTAATCATCTGAATGCCTAAGAGTCCCTGAGGGGAGAGGACTTCGTGGCATTTAGAAAAGAAGGCACGATGATACTCGTCTCCGACGGCTTCGAGCATTTCAATGGAAACGATTTTATCATAGCTTCCAGAAAGATGTCGGTAGTCTTCAATACGAATCGTGATCTGATGCTCAAGGCCTGCTTGAGCGATCTTTTCTTGGGCATAGGTTGCTTGAGCCTTTGAGAGAGTGATGCCAGTGATACGGCATCCATATTTTTTTGCAGCAAACAGCGCAAATCCTCCCCAGCCGCAGCCAATCTCAAGGACATGGTCGCTTTCTTTAAGATCAAGTTTTTGACAAAGTGCTTCGTATTTTGCTTCTTGAGCCTCTTGAAGAGACTGATGAGGGTTCTCAAATTTAGCACTCGAGTACGTCATGGTTGGGTCTAGCCAGAGGGCATAGAAATCATTTCCTAAATCATAATGCTCGGCAATATTGCGCTTGCTCATCGTGAGATTATTCCGGCGGCGCACATGTCCCATCCAGTTAATGATCGTTAAAAAATTGACACTCGGAATATTGGTTGCCTTTGTGTTGCTTCCTTGAAGCTTGTTGAGATTTTCAATAAACCAGCTAATGACTGCTTTGAGATCTGGTGTGTCCCAGAGACCTTCGCTATAGGCTTGGCCTAGTCCTATATCTCCATAGAAAGCGCAGTAGTTAAAAAACGCCCTAGGATCATGAATCCTTAGAGAGGCGGTGATCGCTGCACCAGGCTTACCGAAGTAACGAGTTGCTCGACCCTCAATATCAACACGGAGTCCTCCCTGTGTCATTTTTTTTAATGCTAAGAGGACACAATATTCACAGAGGCTATGACTCCGGTAAGGAGCTTGTGAGAGAGGGAGAGTTTCTTGAGTAGGAATATCAGTCATGAATCTTTGTTTTTGTTGGATAAGGTCGGAGGATATCAGATTGTGCTTCTTGACGATCTGTTTTTTGAAAAAAAGGAATTCCTTTTTTCCATAAGAGAAAGGCATGCCAATGAATCCGTCCAATAATCTGCAGGGATAAAAATGGATATTTGAAAAAATAAGAGAGCATGCGTGAAGAGGAAAGTGAATGCTCTTCGCCACGAATAGAGCTTAGAAGGAGGCGTTCTCCGCCTTCGTAGTCATCGATATTCACGCGCCATGTTTTTTTGGGAACGCCTATTTTAAAATCAAATTCTACTCCTGGATCAGAAAAGGGAGAGACATAGAAATTCTTAGCAACCCGCCGGTGCCATAATTGATGGGCATCAGAGGTATCAATGAGAAAGAGTTTCATTTCACGAAAGGTATTCACAACCTCTGCCACCACAGCAAGGGTTTCACCTTCTAGAGAAAAAAGAAAATAAAAGGAAACAGGGTTAAATCCATAGCCGAGCACACGCGGAAATGTCATCAAAGAAATGGAAATATCGGGCGGAAATTTTTTTCCTTGGCCGTCAAGCCATGCTAAAAGATTGGGAGCAATGCCACCTGGAAGCCCAAGATTGATATGATCGGCATCATCTATAGAAAAAAGATTCCAGGCATTATGACTGAGCCCCCAGGTTTTTTTTGCAGTGATTGGTAGGGATTGGAGATCCACATAGAGCATGAAAAGCGAGTAGGCAAACTGATGTCGCTTCGGTTTTAAGCGGCAATGGGTGACGTGGCAGGAATAGAGTTTATTCATGAATGCATCCACGGATCTTTTCCTAAAATCTTCTCACACACATGCACTGCCGAGAGTAGACCATCTTCATGAAAACCATAGCGCTGCCATGCACCAGCAAAGTAGCGTTTTGTTTCCTCTCCCTCGCTGTGGAGCTTGCTAAGACGCTTTTGAGCTCCAATCGCCTTCACATCAAAAAGAGGATGCTCATAGGGGAGATGATATTTAAGAAATTTTTCTTTAGGAATCACGGGTGGATTAACAGAGACAAAATAGTTTTCTTTTTCCGAGACCCCTTGCAGTTCGTTCATCCAGTAGTGTGTTGAGTAGTGTTTTTTTTGATCCTTATCACAATCAATGCGATAGTTCCAAGAAGCCCATGCACGAGTGTGCTGTGGCATAAACTGAGGATCTGTATGTAGGTAGACCTCGTTCTTTTGATAGTGAAAGCAGGAAAGGATTTCTTTTTCAAGGACGCTGGGGCGATCGATTAACCCAAGAGCTTGGTCTCCATGCACCGCAAGAATAACCCGATCAAACAACCGGCAAGCACCATCCTTGAATGTCATCTCAACGCCGTGGGCAAGTGTGGTGATTTTTTCAATACTCGCCGCTTGATGAATATTCTGTGCAAAAGGAGCGCTTAATTTTTCTACATAAGAACGTGAACCACCCACTACCGTGCGCCAGGGATGATGTGTGTGACGTCCCATAAAACCATGATTATGCCAGAAGCGCAGGAGTGTTCTGGCTGGGAATTCCTCGATCCGTTCTGGAGAGCTTGACCAAACAGCTGCTGCCATGGGGGAGAGATACCATTGTAAAAAATCCTCTCCATAGCCCCGTGCATTCACATAGTCACGTAGTGGCATTTCTCCAAAGCAGGGATTCTTAAGCTCTTCAATACTTTCGCGATGGAAACGCGCAATGCTCGCTAACATTTTCCAGTAACGTGGACGCAATAGGTTTCGGCGCTGCACAAATAAAAGATCCAAGCTCGCACCATTATACTCAATGTGATCCCCTCGATGCTGCACACTAAAAGACATCGTAGTGGGTTTGGTGGTCACTCCAAGTTCGGCAAATAATCTGGTTAAGAGCGGATAGGTCACTTCATTATAAACCATAAAACCGCTATCAATAGGAATCATCTGATCCTCTTCCTCAACCATCAGCGTATGGGAGTGTCCTCCAAGACGCTTCTCTTTTTCAAAGAGAGTGACCTGATAGCCGCTATTGCGAGAGAGAAAATAGGCGCAAGCAAGACCGGAAATACCACTTCCAATAATGGCAATAGAGTGTTTTTGAGAAATCATCGTTGTGCTTGTTTGTGGAGATATCAAGAGTCAGGATTTTTTTAAAAAAAGTCTATGACCATGTGGAAAAAGGATGAACTGATAAATTAGAATTAAAGTAACGCGGATCATGAGAAATCTCTTTGCCTACCCAGGGAGGTAAGGCAAAGGTGGCTTCGGGATCATCCAGCTCAATTTCCGCAATGATGAGGCCTGCATTTTCACCATGAAATTCATCGACCTCCCACGTCATACCATCATGAAGGAGGTGATAACGTGTTTTTTTGACCAGAGGTTTTCTACAGAGAGATTGCAATTCTTGAGCCTCCTTGAAGGGGATGGGGTACTCAAATTCCGGGCGACTGATCCCTTGCTTGCGACCTTTAATGGTGAGAAAGGCATTGCTTCCTTCCGTGCGAACACGCACCGTAGTCTCTGAATTTCCAGAAAGATAACCTTGGCAATAGCTTGTTCCAATCGCGTTATGGCGCCAGGCATTTGTGACAACTAAGTATTTACGTTCAATTTCAATAGCCATGGAGAGAGATCATAGACACATGAAATCAAAATAACATGAAAGAAGAGCAGGATTGTAAAAAAAAATGAGATCTTGGTTTTTTCTATTTCTCTTTTTCTGAGGATTATTTGACCTATGCTCTCTTCCTATGTCTCAACAATGGATCTTCTATGCCTTCGGTGCTGCTATTCTCTGGGGATCAAGCTATGCGGCAAGTGGGCCCATTCTACGCTCTAAGATGACACCACTAGTATTCTATTTTTGCTACTCGTGTGTTGGCGTGCTGGTGGCTGCACTTCTTCTAATTCTATCAGGAAAAAGGAGATTGCTTATGAGTGAGCTCTTGGAGCTTAATACCCGAGAGATTTGCTGGTTTCTTTTTTCACTTGTATCGGCATCACTGGGCGCTTGGATGACGTACTTAGCTGTGGAGGCTAAGAATGCCTCCCTTGCCTCGATGATCGAGATTTCCTACCCCTTGTTTGTGGTCCTCTTTACGTGGATTTTTTTTAGAGAGATTCAACTCAGTGAGATGACGTTTTTAGGAGGTATCCTCGTGATTGTCGGAGTGTGTCTGATTATTAAAAACAGTCTCTAATTGCCAGCGACAAGAGAGGCCCAAGCCTTGTGAGGAGAGTGATGCCGCTTGCAATGTTTCTAAAATACCAGAAGAGGATAGATAATGCTCTTGGACCCATGCGATGGCTTCCTGAGGGTTTTGCAATTTGTTTTCTAGTTGTGCCTCTTTTACGCTTTGTAAAATCTCTCCAAATATTTTCCCTGGTTGCAATCCAAGCTCTAGTAGATCCCTTCCTGTCACGAGGGGAGGTGGGATGAGTTCTAAAGAGGCAAGTTCTTTTTGTTTGTCTCTTAGGAGATAATAATTATCAAGCATCCCATGGCTAGAGGCACAATCAACCCGGTGCAATTCTAATTCATCCTCAAAGGTAGGTCTCGCCATCATCTTGCGTAAGGTAGAGAGACGCATGTGAGGAACATCTTTAAAGCTCATATGCAGCCGGACTGCAGGAATCACAGCATCAAGGATTTTATTAGAAAAACGAAAGCGTTGTAATATTTTCTCTGTCATCTTTGCCCCCACTTGATCATGAGCGTAGAAGCGGACTTTTCCTGAGGGGTCCAGAGTCCGTGTGCGCGGTTTTCCAATATCATGAAAGAGTACCGAGAGCACGAGCGGGAGAGAGGCTTCCTCTTGGAGCATTGAGAGCATCAGTCGTGTGTGAATAAAAACATCGCCTTCAGGATGGAATTCCGGAGGCTGTTCACACCCTTTGAGATTTTCTATTTCCGGAAAAATCTCTTTTAAAAGACCGCATTGATTCAGCAAATCAAAACCGCGAAGACGATGAGCAGAGAGGAAAATCTTTTCGACTTCATCACGAATACGCTCGGCACTCACTTGGAGAATCTTGGGTGATAGCTCTATGATGGCCTTCCATGTTTCTGGTTCTATTTGAAAATTCAATGTTGTTGCAAAACGAATCGCACGCAGTAGCCGCAGCTTGTCCTCTTCAAAACGTTGATAGGGATTACCAATAGCCCGGATGACTTTAACTGAGAGATCTTTTTGCCCTTCGACAAAATCAAGAACCTCCCTGGTGATCGGATCATAAAAAAGACCATTGATGGTAAAATCACGCCTCTTCGCATCTTCTTGCGGATTGGTAAAGGTCACTCGGGTAGGATGCCGTCCATCGCGGTAACTCCCATCATGTCGGAAAGTCGCTACTTGAACCTCAGCTTCTTTTTCTAAGACAAGGATCACCCCAAACTGCGCACCGATGGGAACCGTGCGTGGAAAGATTGTTGTTATATCAGAGGGCAGCGCGCTTGTCGCAATATCAATATCATGGGGCTCCATCCCTAAGAACATATCGCGCACACATCCCCCGGCAAAATAGGCCACATGACCATGATGACGGAGTTCTTGGAGGATATGGAGAGCAGACTCCAGGAGTTTGGAGTCTGGATTGCGAAGATGGGTGAAGAGATTGGGTGGAGTCACAAAATGAGAAAAAAAGATAACAGCAGCAAAGCTAAGTTGAGCAGAGAGGAGAGTTCTTTACAGAGGTCGTTTGAAATCCTCTACATGATCAAATCCAGGAGGTATCGGAGTTGCAGGGGTCTTTAGAGATGTCATGGTTCCAATGGGTGTGAGCTCTAAGGCTGGGAAATGATTTTTCCAATCAGCATGGAGTTTTAGCCATGCTTTGGGATCAATGGTCACGAGCAGTTCGTAATCCTCACCATGAGTGATCGCCTCTTGTGTGGACGAGTCTTGATGGCATGGTATGTTATTTTCCTCGATCAAAAAATTGCATTGGCTCGCTCTTGCAAGCCTCGGAAGATCGCTACCCAGACCATCACTGAGATCCATCATGGCGTGGACACCTGATTGTGCCGCTAACCATTGACCTTCTAGGAGCCGAGGCAGGAAGGTAAGATGACGTCCGCTTTGAAATGATCCACCGAGCTTACCGGTGACACAGATCAGATCATTAGGTTGTGCCGCGCTGCGCAGTAGTGTGCGAGGTCCTGTGATCCCAGACAAGGTGACCGAGATAAAGAGCGTTGTCGGAGACCGTGTGATTTCTCCTCCAATAATGGTGATCTTAAAGGTTCTTGCGGCTTTTCCTATGCCACGAGACAGATCGCGCCATTCATTTTCACTCCGAGCTAGAGGCGCAGCGACCGTGACTAACGCATGCTGGGGAATAGCACCCATCGCTGCAAAATCACTGATAGGACGACAGAGAGCTTTCCAGCCGACGGCGCTCAGATCTGTTTCTTGGGTAAAATGAATACCCTCGAGGGTTGCATCTGTTTTAAGAACCAGTGAGTGACCTTCGGGCGGTGGTCTCACTACGGCACAGTCATCACCACTTCCCACAATAAGAGAGGGATGGCTTATTGGTAACTCTTGTCGAATGATTTCAAGCAGCGATTCTTCTGTCATAATAAATCTTTTTGAAAAAGAAGGAGCATGACAATAGAGATGCTATTGAACATCGCATGAACGCAAATATTCGACCAGAGCGACCCGGTGCGCTCATAGAGCAAGCAGAGCATCACGGCCAACAAGCTAAGACTGAGCATCGAGGGGAGATTTAAATGAACGGCTGCAAACAAAAGGGAAGTTCCTATGATTGCGGGAATCCTTCCTAAAAAACGTCTTGAAACACTGTAGAGGTAGCCACGAAAGAGAAACTCCTCTGCACACGGAGCCACAATAACGGCCATAATGATAATGGCAAGACGGTCTTGAAAAGCGTGATGATGGAGAAAATAAGTCACCACCGCTTGTGTGTCATCGCCTGTGCCAAAGAGGACTTCGATGGCTCCTTGGCTCGCCATAATGAGCGGGTAGGTGACGAGCAGCCAGAGAGAGGCTTGTTTAATGATTTTGAGTGGATGCGTCGGTCGGAGGCCAAAAAGTATTGTAGGCGAGAGATGTCGTAGTGAGAGAAAGGCGCAAATCCCTCCCACGATGAAAAAATAGATGACGACATTAAAAACAATGAGAGACAGGGAAATGTTTTCTTCTTTGCCTAGTGAGCTCACGATCACACCCAGAAACCATCCGCTAAGAAGGAGTGCAATGAGTGCATCCCAGCTAGTGAAGGGTCCAATGGTTAAAATAGCTTTGCGCGAGACGCGACAGGCAATCCATCCATAAAGCGTATAGAGTACTAACAAGAAAAAAATGATTTCAAGCGCTAAAATCAGTGGGCAATCAAGAAAATTGGTAAAATACGTGATCATGAGTAGTAGGGAAAAATGAGAGAAAAATGACAAAATAGAAAGCAGGAAGTCTGTTTTTAAAAATGTTTTTTAGAATGTGAGTAACTTGTGAATAAATGGGAATAGATGAGGTAACATCTTCTTTTGCTTCTAAGCTGGCTTCTCCTGCTTGCTCCTTTTACAAGTAGAGTCTATGTCAAAAATAGCACTACGCAACAGGCTCGAAGAGCTCGGAGTTCGTCCTAGCAAAATGTTAGGACAAAATTTTCTTTTGGATTCGAATTTGGCGCGCGCTATTGTCGATGATATTGCGCCTGAGCTTGGTGATCATCTAGTCGAAGTAGGGCCCGGCATGGGAGCCTTGACAGAGCATATTAATCACTCTCCTGCATCTCGTATGACGCTCATTGAACGAGATCATCGTTTGGTCATGGAGCTCCAATCGCGCTATCAGGGATCCCAAGTCCGGATTATCCAGGGAGATGCTGCCAAGATTGATTTGAGGGAACTCTATGGATATGGGCCCATTAAAGTGATTGGAAATCTTCCCTACAGTGCCTCTACTGCTATTATTTCGCATTTCACAGCAGCTCTCTCACCCGCGTGCAGCCTCGTTCTGATGCTTCAACGCGAAGTAGCAGAAAGATTGACTGCCCTGCCCTCTCATCCTGCTTATGGGGCGCTTACTATTTTGTTAGGGCGCCGGTGGTGTGTGAAAAAAATACGCATCGTACCTCCTGATGTTTTTTGGCCGCGGCCTGCTGTGCAATCAGCCGTTGTAAAAATAACCCCGCGTCCTATAGCCGAGATCTCTCCTTGTGATGAAGATGTTTTTTCTCAAATGGTTCGTCTTGGGTTCTCTTCCAGGCGTAAGCAACTAGGTTCTTTATTAAAAATTGACCCTCTTAAATGGCGTTCTCTCATGGAGGATTTAGGCCGTCCTCTCACCATTCGCGGCGAAGATTTATCGATCGCAGAGTGGTCCTTGTTAGTCAATCGCATTGCTCCGCTCTCCTGTGGGTCTCGGAAAGAATTTTTTGATGTTGTTGATCAAAACGATAAGGTTATTGGTCAAGAAGAGAGAGGTTTGGTCCATGTGAATAAGTTCATGCATCGAGCTATTCACATTTGGATCTTCAATGCTAAGGGGGAGCTCTTTCTGCAAAAGCGTTCGTGGCGTAAGGAGACTCATCCTGGTCTTTGGTGCTCGAGTGTCGCGGGGCATGTGGCTACTCAAGAAAATTATTTAGAGGCCGCGCGCCGCGAATTGCACGAAGAGTTACAAGCACGTGTCGACTTAAAGCCGTTGTGTCGCTTTGCTGCCAGTGAGCAGACTGAACAAGAATTTGTGGAATGTTTTTTCGCTATAGCAGAAGGCCCTTTTATCTTAGATCCAGAGGAGATTGAAACCGGTGCTTTTTTTTCAACCTCCATCCTTGAGCAATGGCTCGCCTCTCATCCTCACGAATTCACCCCGCTCTTTAAAATGATCGCTAAGAAATTTCTAAATGAGACAAAAGAACTCATTGCCAAGCATGAAAATGTGTCATAATAACCCATCTTGAAGAAGGGGGGTGTCTTTCTTGTTAGGACTAATATAATTTATTCTACTTTTAGAGAGCATCTTACAAAAGTATAAAAAACTGGCATGAGATCTGCTACACAAGGGGTATGTCTACAAACTCACGCAAAATACTAGGAATTGACTTAGGAACAACGAACTCCTGCATGTCTGTTATGGAGGGTTCTGAACCTGTAGTCCTTGAAAACTCAGAAGGCGCCCGCACCACTCCCTCTGTAGTTGCTTTTACTAAGAGTGGTGAACGTCTCGTCGGGCAAGCAGCGAAACGTCAAGCTATCACGAATGCACAAAACACCATTGCCTCGGTCAAGCGCTTCATGGGAATGAAGTTTGATGAAGTTCGCGATGAACAAAATCGAGTTCCCTATAAGCTCGTGAAGGCCGCCAATGGCGATGTTCATATTCAAGTCGAAGTAGAAGGTAAACCTAAAACCTTCTCGCCGCCTGAAATTTCAGCAATGATTCTTGCCAAGCTTAAGGCAGATGCCGAAGCCAAATTAGGTGAGAAAATCACCCAGGCTGTCATCACAGTGCCAGCATACTTTAATGACTCGCAACGTCATGCCACCAAGGATGCTGGTAAGATTGCAGGCCTCGAAGTCTTGCGTATCATTAACGAACCAACAGCAGCTTCTTTAGCTTACGGTCTAGAAAAAGAAAAGGATGAAAAAATTGCCGTCTACGATCTGGGCGGCGGAACCTTTGACATCTCCACACTCGAACTGGGTGAAGGTGTGTTTGAAGTGCGTGGGACCAATGGTGACACTCACTTAGGTGGGGATGATTGGGATTACCGAATCATGGATTGGATTATTAAAGAGTTTCAAAATGAAACTTCTATCGATCTTACCAAGCAACCCGATGCCGTTCAGAGGATCAAAGAAGAATCAGAGAAGGCTAAAATTGCACTTTCCTCCACGCAAGAGTACGAAGTCAATTTGCCCTTCGTGACGGCAGATGCAACAGGTCCGAAACATATTCAGAAAAAATTAACTCGTTCTAAGTTAGAGCAGCTCACTGATGATTTGTTCCAACGCACCATCAAGCCAGTCAAAGATTGTTTAAAAGACGCAGGATGGAACACCGGTGATATTAGCGAGCTGGTCTTAGTAGGAGGAATGACAAGAATGCCAAAAGTCGTTGACACAGCGCGCTCGCTCATTGGCAAAGAGCCCAATAAAGGGGTTAATCCCGATGAGGTCGTGGCCATAGGTGCTGCGATTCAAGGTGGTGTTCTCCGGGGAGATGTGAAGGACGTCTTGTTGCTCGACGTCACGCCACTAACCCTCTCTATTGAGACGGCAGGAGGTGTCGCCACAGCGATGATTCCTCGTAACACAACCATCCCAACGAAAAAGTCACAAACATTTTCCACCTACAGTGACAACCAACCTGGTGTAGAAATTAAGGTACTGCAAGGGGAGCGACCCCTAGCTCGTGATAACAAGCAGCTCGGCGTCTTCCATCTCGATGGTATCCCACCAGCTCCGCGTGGTGTTCCTCAGATTGAAGTCTCCTTTGATATTGACGCCAACGGTATTCTTCACGTGACGGCCAAGGATATTGGCAGTGGCAAGGAACAGAAGATTTCTATTACTGGTTCCAGTGGCTTAAGCAAAGAAGAAGTAGAACGCATGCAGCGCGAAGCTGAAACACACGCCGAAGAGGATAAAAAATCCAAAGAAGGTATCGAAATTCGTAACAATGCCGACACCCTTGCCTACCAATGCGAGAAGCAGCTTGTCGAATTAGGTGACAAGATCGATGGAGCTTCCAAAAAAGAAGTCGAAGAGGATATTGCTGCTGTTCGCGAAGCCCTCAAAGGCTCTGATATTGAGACCATCAAATCAGCCTACGATAAGCTACAAACAAAGTTCCAAGAAATTAGCACCGAACTTTATAAAAAAGCTTCCGCTACCCCAGGTGCAGGCGCCTCAACTTCTGAGACCTCATCTAGTAACACAGACTCTCATGCTCAAGATAAAAAAGAGGGAGATATTGTGGATGCAGAATTTGAAATCATGGATGAGGACAAAAAGAAAAATTAACAATTCATCATCTCTAAAAAATTTAATCAGCCGTAGTACGGCGATCATCAACCAACCAAAATAAACACGGAGGAAATAAACACATGGCAGTAAATATACAACCCCTCGGCGATCGCGTTTTAGTACAACCGATCGATGAGAAAGAAGTAAAAAAAGGCGGTATCATTATCCCTGATACGGCTAAGGAAAAGCCACAGGAAGCAAAAGTTATCGCTTTAGGAACAGGCAAGCATGATGACGAAGGTAAAATCATTCCCTTCACCGTAAAAAAAGGAGATGTCGTCCTCATTTCCAAATATGGTGGGACCGAAGTCAAACTTGACGGAGAATCCTATTTGATCATGCGTGAAGATGATATCTTAGGTATCATTGGTTAATCCTGCTCAAACAACGAAACAATAAACAACTTATTTTAAATCACTAATTATTATTATGGCAGCAAAACAACTACAATTCGACGAGGCAGCTCGTCATGCATTGCTTCGTGGTGTTGAAAAACTTGCTAAGGCAGTTAAAGCAACACTCGGACCCTCGGGTCGCAATGTGATCTTAGACAAAAAGTTTGGTAGCCCTACCATCACCAAAGACGGTGTGACCGTTGCTAAAGAAATCGAACTCGAATGTCCCTATGAAAACATGGGCGCTCAACTCGTTCGTGAAGTTGCTTCCAAAACGAGCGATATCGCAGGAGATGGAACAACCACAGCAACAGTTCTTGCAGAAGCAATCTTCCGTGAAGGACTCAAGAATGTCACCGCAGGTGCTAACCCCACTTCTCTCCAGCGTGGTATTCAAAAAGCTGTTGATGCTATTGTTGGCGAACTTGCTCGTATCAGCAAAAAAGTAAAAGATAGTTCCGAAATCGCACAGGTAGCAACCGTATCTGCGAATTGGGATAAAACAATCGGACAGATCATTGCTGATGCTATGGAGAAAGTTGGCAAGGATGGAACCATCACAGTTGAAGAAGCAAAGTCCATTGAGACTAGTCTCGACGTTGTGGAGGGAATGCAGTTTGACAAAGGTTATCTCTCTCCCTACTTCGTGACCAATGCAGAGTCGATGGAAGTTGTCCTCGATAACGCCTACATCTTGATTCATGAAAAGAAGATCAGCAGTTTAAAAGATCTTCTCCCATTGCTTGAGAAAGTGGCTAAGAGTGGTCGTCCTCTCTTGATCATTGCAGAAGATGTCGAAGGAGAAGCCTTGGCAACCCTCGTGGTCAATAAGCTCCGCGGAACCCTTCAAATCTGTGCTGTCAAAGCTCCAGGATTTGGTGATCGTCGTAAAGCAATGCTTGAAGACATCGCTATCTTAACCGGCGGTCGCTGCATCACAGAAGATCTCGGTATCAAGCTTGAGAATATCACCCTTGACGACCTTGGCCGTGCAAAACACCTCACCGTAGACAAAGAAAACACAACCATTGTCGAAGGAGAAGGAAAGAGCGCTGACATTCAAGGACGTGTTTCCTTGCTGCGTCGTCAAATTGACGAAACAACAAGTGATTACGATCGTGAAAAACTTCAAGAACGTCTTGCGAAGCTTGCCGGTGGAGTAGCCGTCATCAATGTAGGTGCTGCTACTGAAACCGAAATGAAAGAGAAGAAAGCTCGTGTGGAAGATGCTCTTCATGCTACTCGTGCAGCAGTAGAAGAAGGTATCGTCCCAGGTGGTGGTGTTGCTCTTATTCGTGCTCAAAAAATTCTTGATACCATCAAGCTCGAAGGTGATGAGCTCGTCGGTCTTGAAATCATCCGCAAGGCTATCGAGTATCCTCTTCGTCAGCTTGCTGCCAATGCTGGAAAAGAAGGTGCACTCATTGTCCAAGAAGTCAAAAAAGGACAAGGCAACGATGGTTACAATGTAGCAACTGGTGAATACACTGACCTCGTTAAGGCCGGTGTTGTTGATCCAACCAAAGTAACCCGTAGCGCACTCCAACATGCTGCGTCCATCAGCGGACTCTTACTCACAACCGAGGCGATTATCTCCGAGGTTCCTGAAAAAGAAAAAGCTCCTGCTATGCCACCAGGTGGTATGGGCGGAATGGGCGGTATGGGTGGAATGGATTACTAAAAATCCTAACACATCACATCCCTTATTTAACAAAGAGCCACGTCGAAAGGCGTGGCTCTTTTTATTTTCTGACGAACTCAATTTTCTGTTTCAATTGTCATGAACGTTTTGAGCCCGGATATCAATATGCTCCCTGTTATGAACGATACAACCCAAGATCCTTTAGAAAAAATCCCCCTTCAGCTCTTATCCAAACCCCTTGGGCCTTATTCTCCCGCCGTGCGATCAGGGAATCTGCTCTATCTTTCTGGTCAGATTGGCATCAATCCAGAGACCATGATACTTGAGGAGGGGATGAGTGCACAGGCGCATCGTGCTTTTCAAAACATGGCAGCCGTTATGAAGGCTTATGGAGGCACCGCCACAAATATTCGGCTTATTAAGCTCATACTCTACCTCACAGACATGGAGTCTTTTTCTCTCATCAATGAAATCATGGCGCACTACATTGGAGAGCCCTATCCCGCTCGGAGTACTATTGGGGTACAGGCACTGCCTCAACGGGCACTCGTAGAGATTGAGGCTATTGCTGAACTTACTCCTTAACGAACGTCTCCTTAACGAACATCTCCCTTCAGGATGAAGCTGCAAAAGACTCCTCTCGCGTGGCGTAGCCGGAGACAAAGTCTTTTCGAAATTGATGGAATCTTCCATCAAGGATCGATTGACGCGTGCGGCGCATCACATTGAGATAAAAGTGCAGGTTGTGGAGTGAAATGAGTCGTAGTCCTAAGATTTCCTCCGCCTTCACAAGATGACGAATGTAGGCGCGGGTGAATTTCTGGCAGGCAGGACATGTGCACCCTTCCTCAATGGGCCGGGTATCACGAGCATAGGGAGCATTTTTGAGATGGAGTGTTCCCTGCTCACTAAAGGCAGTTCCATTACGTGCGAGGCGTGTGGGTAAGACACAGTCAAACATATCAATCCCACGCGCTACCATCTCGACCATCTGAGGCGGAGTTCCTAGTCCCATGGCGTAGCGGGGTTTGTTGTCAGGAAGGTAGGGCGTGCTCGCATCGACTGCTTGCATCATTTCTGGTTCTGGTTCACCCACGCTCACTCCGCCGACGGCGTAACCATCAAAGCCAATGTCGACAAGGGCCTCTGCCGAATACTTGCGAAGGTCATCGTGAGACCCCCCTTGAACAATCCCAAAGAGCAAGGGGTGTCTTTCTTGACTCGAACCTATCGGCTGAGCATCCCACCAGGCACGCGAGCGCTTTGCCCAACGTAATGTTCTCTCCAAGCTTGTTGACATTGCCTCATGGGAACAGGGGTAGGGGGGGCATTCGTCAAAAGCCATGACGATATCAGATCCTAGGTCGTGTTGAATTTGCATCGAGACCTCAGGAGAGATGAAGGTAGGGGTTCCATCTAGATGGTTTTGAAAATGGACTCCTTCTTCAGTGATTTTTCGTAAACGAGCTAGGGAAAAAACTTGGAAACCACCACTGTCAGTAAGAATCGAGCGATTCCATTGCATGAAATTATGCAACCCTCCCAGGTCCTTGATAAGCCCTTCTCCAGGGCGTACGTGCAAGTGATAGGTGTTTCCTAGGATAATGGAGGCACCTAGAGTGTAGAGTTCATCGGGGGAAACGGCTTTGACCGTCGCCTGTGTTCCTACAGGCATAAAAATAGGCGTCTCAATAAGACCTCGACGTGTGTGGAGCACGCCAGCACGTGCTTGGCTGCTTGGGTCTTTGGTGAGGAGAGTGTACATGGGTGAGTTTTAGAGAGAAGTAGTAGTGTCCTCTGAGAGCTTCCACTGGGTCTCTCCAGCAACAATGGTGTGGACGGCACGTCCCTGGAACTCGTGACCATGAAAGGGGGTGTTACGGGAAAGTGAGGCAGAGGCTTCTCGGTCGTATGTCCAGAGGTGATTGGGATCTATCAAGGTGATATCGGCAACAGCTCCTAAGGAGAGGGTTCCTCGGTCTAGCTTTAGTAACCTTGCTGGGTTGATCGTGAGCATAGCGATGAGTTGAGAGAGCGAAAGAATCTTTTTTTTGTGAATGAGTGTTGTCAAAAAAACCGCTACTTCTGTCTCCAGACCCAACATGCCAAAAGGCGCCCGCTCGATGGGAAGCGCTTTTTCTTGGGGTGCATGAGGAGCATGGTCGCTTGCTAGGATCGTGATGGTCCCATCAGCAATACCGGCGATGATCGCCTCAATATCCTCTTGCGTGCGCAGTGGGGGATTGACCTTAAAATTGGTATCCCTGGTGTTAAGATGCTCATCAGTAAGAGTGATATGATGTGGTGAGACCTCTCCGCTAATAGGGATACCACGAGCACGTGCTTCTCGCAGCAGATGGATGCTTTTCATGGAGCTAATATGCTGGCAGTGAATCGGGTGATTCATTTCCTCAGCGAGTAAGGTATTACGCGCAACAATCATCTCTTCGGCAATCCGCGGCCATCCAGGAAGATCAAGATAACGACTCCATGCCCCTTCGTGCATGATGCTTCGAGTCGTCAGCGTCGCTTCCTGACAATGATCCATAATGGGAATACCCAGATCGCGCGCATGGAGCACCGCCTCACGCATAAGGCTTAAGTCTTGAACACAGTGACCATCATCGCTAAAGGCCACCGCTCCGCCAGCCGCCAGTTCGCTGAGAGGAGCAAGTGCTTTGCCCTCCAAACCCAGAGTTAATGCTCCTGCACAAAAGACATTAATGAGGGCTGTTGAGGCGATTTTGTCTTGAACCCATGCAAGCGTTTCAGGGCTATCGATGGGAGGCGTGGTATTGGGCATGCAGACCACCGTTGTAAAACCACCTGCGGCGGCTGCCTGGGTGCCTGTAGCAATGGTTTCTTTGTGCGACTGACCTGGCTCGCGTAGATGGACATGAAGATCAATGAGCCCAGGCGAGACAATCAAACCCGTCGCATCAATCACCGTGGCATCCCGACCGGGTGTGGCCACGATCACGCCATCACTCACAAAGAGATCACGAATTTCATGAATGTCATTGGCAGGATCGATCACGCGACCTCCCTTGATATGTAGGTGCTTCATTTTAAAAAATTATTTGGTTAATATATTGCTCTGCTTGTTGCTTTTGATGGCTACCTGTAGAGGTCAAAAAGCTCTATGCCCGAGATTCCTGCGTTTTAACCCGGATATTTCATACTCATCTACTGCGGAGACCGGGAAGCTAGGGTGGATGCTGCGCTCAAGCTCGAAGTCTTCCTCGGGCGGTATGTACACATACAGCCCGGCATCACAATCCTTCGCCCGCCTTGTACTAACAAGCTTTGCACAGCGTCTCATTACGATTCAGTATGAAATATCCGGGTTAATGACCATGAGAATAGCATATGATGAAAAATCCATGCGACTCCTGACATCATATTTCTTGCATCATGCTACTTCTAGTGGACATTGCTCGATTGCTCGGGGAGAGAGAGTTGTTCCCCTTCCCTCGCTTTGTTGTGTTGCGCCATACGCACGACAAGCGAGAACCGAGCATATTGACGCTGTCTCCTGGATCCTGGCCTTCACCAGGAGGAATCGGCTGCATAGCATATCAAAGCATCCATGAAAGGAACCCCATGGTCTTGGGCCAATGAGGTCTCCTGTTTTTTTGTTACACGGACTTTCCCTTGTTGCTCTTACCATTCGAGAGATGCTGCTTTTTGATACTCGGTGACTTTACGTTCAAAGAAATTTTGTTCTTTAGAAAGGTCTGTCACCTCACTCATCCAGGGGAAGGGATTTTTGCTTCCATACTCTAGAGGCATATTCAGACGGTCGAAGCGACGATCTGCGATATATTGGACATAGTCACGGAAGAGTGTGGCATTGAGACCGAGGATACCACGTGGCATGCAATCCTCTGCGTAGGCGACTTCGAGTTCGACGGCTTTCTTGATCATCTCACGCACTTCTTGTTCTAGCTGAGGGGTCCATGCCTCAGGATTCTCACTACGGATGCCATTGATAAGATCAATGCCAAAGTTCAGATGAATCGATTCATCACGCATGATGTATTCAAACTGCTGGCCTACGCCGATCATCTTGTTCTGACGCTTGAAGCTTAGTAGCATCACAAAACCACTATAGAAAAAGACCCCCTCCATGATGACATAAAATCCAACGAGATTTTTTAAGAACGTCTGCAATCCCTCCGTGGTCTCGGTAGAGAACCCTTCTTCCATGATCGCTGAGGTGAGGGTCATTTCAAAAGCATCCTTATCATGGATGGAATTGACCTCATGATACATATTGAAAACCTCGCGTTGGTCGAGCGAGAGGCTTTCTACGATGTACTGGAAGGTATGCGTGTGGATTGCCTCTTCAAAAGCCTGGCGCAGGAGGTACTGCCTGGCCTCTGGATTGGTAATGTGCTTGAAGATGGCCAAGACAATATTATTGCCCACGAGACTCTCTGCCGTGCTAAAAAACCCGAGATTACGCATGATCACATGACGCTCTTGCGTGGTGAGGCGATTGGATTTCCAAAGCTCAATATCACTCTGCATCGGGACCTCATTAGGCATCCAATGATTGGCACATCCTTTGATATAATATTCCCAAGCCCATTGGTACTTGAGCGGCATGAGTTGATTCACATCAACTTGTTTGCAATTGACAAGACGCTTTTCCTCCGGGTTAATTCTTTTAGAAAGATCATGGAGGTCGGGGCGGGTGGTAGAGGCGTTACAACAAGACATAGTAGTAAAGTGGGTTGTTTTTGTGATGGAAAACACACTATATAGTAAACTCAACGCATCTGCAAATTTTTTTTGCATTCTTTTTTTGGGGGGCACCCCCAATGCATGTCGTCCCATGAGAAGGGAGTCTAGCCCGCATATTTCATATTGGTTCGTCGCAAGCCGCAGCAGAATCGGTATGAAATATTCGGGTTAAGCTTGACAGAGAAAATAGGAGCGGAGAGTATTTTTTTGGTCTGTTTCTTAAACCACAGAACGCAAACAAAACCAACTTTAAACCAACTTGGAGCAGCCCCAAAACCATGATGTCTCCTCATCATTTGCCAGCTATAGAAGCGATCCTAGTCTTGTTAACCAGGATATTTCATACGGATCGTGACGAGGCGGCCGCGAATACTAATAGGGTAGCACCAGTGCTCCCTCTACTCGAGTACCTCAGGTACACTCCATTGCTGCGAGCTCTTAATTTCTTGTTTTTCATCAGCTTTAAGCGACTTTGCAAACAGGTTCTAAGATGACAAAGACACTTCTGCTCTTTCTCTTTTTCTTGGTGGTGTCTGCCTTTGAGCTGATGGGGCAGTATAGTAACAACGGAAATATCTATGTAGGATACTATGTTTCTGGTTCGAATGCATCTGTTTCGCCTCCCGGTTATAGTGATCCTTACTGTACTAATTTTTTCGTTGGATATGGCGGTAGTTATTCAAATAACTCTGTAACCTTTCTCTGCAATCAGTACTCAGATTTTTATATAACCAATTTGTATGTTAATTATCAAGGGTCAAGCAACAGTGCGTTTTTTACTGTCTCAAATTATTGGGATAGTTTCTACATCTTGTCCAATTGTTATCTTGGGTATCAACCTGGTACATCTAATGGTTATATTCAAAACAATACAGCGTTTATTTCTGGAAATCCTAACTCTGCTAGCTATTGTACTAATTTTATTGGTTATCAGGGTTCTAGTAATACTTTTGAAATAACTGCTGACGGAATTACTACTTTTACATACACAATTATTGGCGGAACAAATACAAATGATTTTAGTAATGTAGCATCTAATAATACATTTTATATAAATAATAATAATAGTGTAGGTTATAATTCTTCAAATAAAGATTGTGGTATGTTCATACTTTCCTCAGGCAATCAATTCTTAATGGACGGCGCTGGTACCAGCTACCCCGTATATAATTTTGATACAGGTAATGATGTTCCTTCAGGGTATCCAGGTGATTTTCATATATATGGGTATAGTAATAGGGTGATACTCTCTAATTCCAGTGTACAATGGGACAGTACCATGTATATAGGTGGTTCAAACTATGGAACAAATTACCCATCTTTTTCAAATAATATTATTACTATTACTAGTAATTCTGCATGGATCAATTATGGTAATGCTGCGAATGGCGATAATATCGTCGCTTCCTCAGGAAATCAAATTATTATATCGAATGGTAGTTATATGAGTAACTATAATAATTTTTATCTAGGTCTTTATGGCTCTAGTAATAGCATGACCTTGGCTAGTAATTCTAGCTTTGTACTTCAAGGTACTGAGTATTCATATACTGTTTCTATGTATGTTGGTAACAGTGCTGGGACCATAAGTAATAATATCTATATATATGATACTTCTTACTTATATCTGCCGGGTGGAAATATCTATTTATTTGTGGGGAATACTAATGGTGCTAGTGGAAATATTTATATTTCTAATAATAGTGGTACTGGTTCTAATCTTAATATCGATGGCAATACTTACATCTATAATGGAACGCTCTCTCTTCATGGTACTAATGCTTGCTTAACTTATAATTCTAATTATCAGAATGTAGGAAATATTTATCTTTATAATGGCACTCTCTATTGTGGTGAAAATCCCTCTGCATTTACTCAGGTGGAAAATATTGGTTTAGGAAATAATAATGGTACTAATGCTACCAATACAAATACTAATGCCAGTCTTTATCTTTCGACGAATGGAGTGACCTCCATGTATTTTACGTTTCTCCAATTTTGGAACAATGTGAATATTTATAATATTAATCCCAACAATTCGCAGCAAATTATTAATGTATCTGTCACTTTATTTGACAGCAGCACAGTTGCGACCATAGGTAATATTAGTTTTATTTCTAATGTATCTTTGGATAATAATATCGATCCTATTATTAATTTTGGAAGTTCTTCGGGATTTAGTAATGATTTTACCTCTAACTTTACTTTTTCTGTGACAGGGGCCACAGTCGGTCAGTCCAGTAATGCTTCCACGGGAAGTAACTATCTCTACTTTTGGATTCAGACCAATGCAAATATCACGGTGGCTCAAAGCATTAATGAAACAAATGCTTTCAATGTCAATTCTTTAACCTATACAGCAGGAACATTTACAGTCTCTACTCCTTACGTTGGTATCAATATGCTCAATATGATTTCTAATAGTTCCTTGGTATTAACCGATGAGTCTTTGACTGTTTCTAAATCTTTGAGTTGTCTCATGTCCACTCTTAATACAAATACTAATTTATTGATTGGACCAGGCATAACACTCTCAACTCCTAATACATCTATCGGTGCTGTTACGGATGCTGATTGCAAGCTTCTGAATGAAGGCATCTGGGATAATAGTTCTAATTTTTTTCTTGGATATGGATCCGGTGGTAATACCGTGCTAGATTTGCAGAATGGTGGCGTCTTGAGCAATGCTGGTATGACAGTCATTGGCAGCAACGGTAATAATGCACTGAATATTGTCGATAATAATAGTATCTGTTATGCTAGTAATTTGATCATGGAATCTGCTTATATAGGTAATAGTAATATTGTGAATGTCAATGGAGGCCGTCTCTATGTGACAAATAATAGTGTCGTTAATACTAATCCTGCCTTAAACTATTCATTGATTGTGGGGTATGTCGGCTCTCATGATTACCTCAATATTTCGAATGGAGGTTATGTCACCAATTCGTTAGGGGTTATTGGTTACTCAACGAACTCTTCCAATAATTACGCTTGTGTTACAGGGGCTGGTTCCCAATGGATCAATACGAATGGATTCTATGTAGGCTTTATGGGAGGAAAAAATAATCTCCTTATTAGCAATGGAGGTTCTGTGTATGTCAATGGATTTCAATCCTTCGTAGGGCTTGCTTCTTCGAGTAATACGGTTACGATTACAGGGAGAAATTCCCTCTTCTCTAATTATGGGTTACTCAATATTGGCTATCATGGTAGTTATAATAAAATCATGATATCTAATGCAGGAACGCTCATCGATAATAATATGCAATCATCCCCAGATGATAGTTATGCTGCGATGATAGGAGCTTATTCTAATAATAATTCAGTAACTATTGGAACTAATGGCTTGTGGACGAATAATGGTAATCTTTTTATTGGTTGCTATGGATCCTCCAACAGTGTTACTAATAATGGAGGGACGCTTGATGCCAGTGGTGTTTATATTGGTTTTAATAGTGGCAATCATAATAGTCTTGTCATCAATAGTGGCACCGTTAATACGGATGTTTTACAGGTTGGGAATGGTGGTAGCAATTATTCTTCTTTGATGCTTGCCTCTTCAAACGCATATTTCAATCTTGCTAATAGTTCATCTTTATATCTGTACGGTACGATTTCTAATGCTGGAACGATCACAATAAGTAATACAGCAAGCGGTGCCGTAACTAATCAGACTATTGGCTCTATATATAATACTGGTACGATGACTATTAATGCTAATTTGATCAATTATGGGTATATTTCTAATGGCGGGACCATTACAGCTTCTGCTTTTTCTAACTATGGTACTCTTGTAGGAAATCCAGTCAATGCCTCTGTTACCTATAATGATACTCCCACGTTACAGAGTTCTGGTATGATGATGGGTGATCATCTTGTCGAGATGCCTCATATGATTCCTCTGGAGCAGAATGATGAAATATCCATCAATGAAGAGAATGCTGCGTATTTTGTAAAAGAGGCATTACAATTGGCCTCCAGCTTAGTGTATGCTCAAAAACCTCCACCTCCAAGCAAACCCTCTCATAAAAAGGCTTTTCATCACAAGAAAGTAGGCAAGAAAGTCTATTCTTAACTCCTGTGACTCCCTCGAGTCATCTCTGAGAACCTGTTTTCAGAGTCTACGGACGAAATAACTACCTTGGCGCCGACCTTCGCTCTACCCGAGTATTTAAGGTATGCTTGATCAGTGTGTGCTGTCGACTTCTTGTTTTTTATCAGCCTTAAACCCGGATATTTCCTACTGATCACCTGCGGAGACCGGGAAGCAAGGGTGGATGCTTCGCTCAAACTCACATTGTGACTTGGGGAGGGCTGTACACATACAGCCCGGCGTCACAATGCTCGTCTGCCTTACCCCATCAGCCTTCGCAGTCTCTTCGTCACGACTAGCATGATTAGCATGAAGTATCCGGTAGCATGAAGTATCCGGGCTAGCTTTTGGTGATTTTGCCTAGATCCCCGCTTTCGCAGGGATAACATGGAGGAAGCCTAAAAGATCACTCCTATCTGAGCTCCCAAGACGAGTGCATTGGGAATGCTTCCCAGTCCATTAGGATTAATAATCCACTGCATGTCAGGTTGTACGTAGAAAAAACGCGAGAAGTTAATGCGGTAACCTAATTCACTGACGATTTCATAGGAGGGATCCCGATTTTGATTGGCCTCGACATAGGAAATGTAAGAGGAACTAAAGCCACCATAGCCAATACCTAAAATGGTGAAGTCATTTTTACGGCCTGGAATTAAACCTGTATAAATGGCGCCTCCTTTGGCTTGCAAGGTAATCACTGTGTTTTCAACCTCAGGAGTGTAGCCAAATTCCGTCCAGAGTAAGAGTCCCGCTTCTGTCATGGGGTTAGGACGATACACAACCTGGTCTCCATGCCAGTAGAAAGCATACGAGTTGGCAAGGGAAGTGGTGGTTAGGTACTGAGCCGTACCCTCGGCACTGTAGTAGGCTCCCGTAAAATAATGGCCAGGGAATCTTTTGAGCTTGGAAACGTCCACAGGTGCTTGGAATGATTTGCTCGAGGATGCGTCCTGTTGCACAATACGAGAATCTTTTTTTGCGCTGTCACCAAAAATCCAAGTATCACCAGCCTTGCCGAATTCCGGATTCCAATCAAATTGAGTGAAAAAGGAAGCTGAATCATTCGGATAGAAATTCCAATTGAGTCCATTAACAGAAGTATCGGTGATTTGAAAAATACCAAAACGTGCTTCCGTATCATGCGTGGTATTGATTTTCAAACGGCTCGCCCAGCTTGTATTGGGATTCCATGTGGTTCTTAGATTCGTCGGATTGGCTTGCAAGGACCCTATGTAGTTGGAGAGGACGGGTGAGTTGTCAAATTCGTCCATAGCAGCAAAACGTCCAATATTCAGATTAATGCGGTCGTGATAAAAGAGCTGTTGATAATAGAGGTTGACCCATTTGATGGTCGTTCCGCCAACAGCTCCATTGACCAAAAAGAAGTTACCCACATTTTTGGAAGAAAGATTGTTTTTATCCCCTCCATCCTGTTGTTCAACACTCATGATAAAGTGTCCACCATGCCAGCCAAATAATTTCTCCGTATCAATCATGCTGGTAAGAGCAATGTTGTCGATGTAGGTAGAGCCTTGAGGACTGATTCCTCCAACAGGATTTCCAGCGATAATGGAGGTGTAGGTAGCAGAAAAATCGATCCCTTTCTCACTTAATTGATCACGAGGTCCTCCAATAAAGAGGATGCTGCTGGAGGCAAATTCTAATTCCTTCACCGTATGAGGCATGGCAGGCATGGTGTTTTGAGGGGTGATCGGGCGCTGAGCCGGAGAATTAGGATCGAAGAGTTCTTTTATGAGATCTTCTTCTTCTTCATCAACTTTTAATCTTAGCATTTGTATAGCAGCATTTACTATTTTGCGATCATCCTGGTAAGCAGACGGAGTGCTCTTTGCCGTCGCAGCTGCACTGGCTGCACTGGGCTGACCACTTTGATTGGATGAATCAGGTATGAGTGCGGCAGCGATGAGAACGCAAAATGGCAAAATCATATAATTTAGAGAAATAGAGTAGAGAAGGATGGATGATTAAAAATGAAGCCTATCTGGCTAGCAGTCTTCATTTTTATTTGCAAGGTAAAAATAAAATTTATCGATTTTTTTTGCTCAGCGATTCCATGCCAAGCATATCAATGGTGATCACCTTTACCCGAGATCTCTTTCTTAACAAATGGGATCAGGTTCTTAGAAATGAACTAGTTCATTGACTTGAGTGATGGCTTTAGAATAGAAATCTCCTTTGCTTTAAAACCTAGATTTACCATCCTTATGATTCCTCGTCTTCGCTTGGCTCTTCAGAAAAAAGGGCGTCTAGCTCAAGATTCTATCTCGCTTTTAGAACGTTGTGGCCTTCAGTTCTACGTGAAAGGAAATGCCTTGTTAACACATGTGCAAAATTTCCCCATCGATCTGCTTTTTGTGCGTGATGACGATATTCCTACGTTGGTTTTTGATGGTTTGTGTGATGGGGGTATCATAGGTAGCAATGTGCTCCTAGAGGCAGAATTAGAGGCAGCACTACGCTTTCCTCAAAAAAAATATCAAAGTATTTTACCTCTGGATAATTGTCATTGTCGCTTGATGATTGCTGTGCCAGAGGGGATGAGCTATGCGGGTCCAGCAAGCTTGGAAGGAAAGCGGATTGCCACAAGTTACCCCTTGCTCTTAGCCGATTATTTAACAAAGCAACATGTCTCTGCCCAAACCCTCTTCCTACATGGTTCTGTTGAGGTAGCTCCTCGTATGGGAATGGCAGATGCGATCTGTGATTTAGTTTCCAGTGGACAGACGTTAGAGGAAAACAAGCTGGTTGCTGTAGAAACTATTTTAGAGAGTCAGGCGATTTTGATTCGAGGCGTGCATTCCATTTCGGAACAACAGCAGGAATTATTGGACATGCTAGCACGTCGCATTCAGGCCGTTCAGCATGCCCTCAAGCGTAAGTACATTGCCTTCCATGCTCCTAAAAATGCCTTGGAGAGTATCTGTCAAGAGCTCCCTGGTGTGGAATCACCCACGATTCTCCCACTGCCAGGAGATCCGGATAAGGTCGTCGTGCATGTTGTGTCGGCGGAGGGTGTTTTTTGGAATACTCTAGAGACGATTCAATCCTTAGGGGCGAGCTCTATTTTGATTTTGCCAATAGAAAAAATATTAGAGTAACCCTTTTACCTATTGTCCCATGTTGCGTATTAAAAACTGGCAGGAGTTATCTGCTTGTCAAAAAAAAGAGGTTCTCTCCAGGCCTCCCCAAAGTCATGCCCTTGGGGCGCAGGTGCGAGAGATTATCAACACGGTCAAGAAAGAAGGAGATGTGGCGCTAGGTAAGTGGACACGAGAGTTCGATCGCGTTGATTTAAAAACCTTCGCTATCTCTCAAGAGGAAATGGAAGAGGCTTCTCTTCCAGCCCATTCTCTTGCTGCGATTCAAGTAGCAGTAGAAAATATCACCCGTTTTCATCGCTCTATGCTACCGCAGAATCAATCTGTGAGGATTGTGCATGGAGTGACCCTTGAGCGCATCCATCGTCCGATGAGTCGTGTTGGTTTTTATGTTCCAGGTGGTCGCAATGCTCCTTTGATTTCCTCTCTTCTCATGCAGGCTATTCCAGCTCAGGTGGCAGGATGTCCGTTACGTATTCTCTGTACTCCGCCAAAGTCCGACGGAACGATTGATCCGGCTCTCCTCGTTGCTGCACGTCTCTGCAACATCGAGAAGATTTATAAAATTGGAGGCGCCCAAGCTATCGCCGCAATGGCCTATGGAAGTGAAACCGTCCCCAAGGTGGATAAAATATTTGGCCCCGGTAATGCATACGTCACAGAAGCTAAAGTGCAAGTTTCCATCGATCCTGCTGGTGCTGCTATCGACATGCCCGCTGGCCCTTCTGAGGTTCTTATTATTGCTGATAGAGAGGCTAATCCCAATTTCGTCGCTGCCGATTTACTAGCGCAGGGGGAACATGGTCCGGATTCTCAGGTGTTTCTTTTATGTCAAGATCGCGTCTTTGCAGAAGCTGTTAATAAGGCGTTAGGCGAGCAGTATGAGCGTTTAAAGAGAAAAGAATTGCTTCAACAATCTCTGCAAAAGAGTGCTATTCTCCTGTGTGCAGATCGATCTATGATGATTGAAATTACTAATGAGTATGCTCCTGAGCATCTCATGATCCAGTGCTCTGATGCGGCAAGTTGGGTGGAGGAGATTACGGCGGCAGGAACGATTTTTTTGGGGTCATGGGCAGCAGAAACGCTCGGTGATTATGTGACCGGGAGCAATCATATCTTGCCCACTTATGGTCATGCACGCTGCCAGAGTGGTCTCTCAACGGGAGATTTTCTTAAATTTATCTGCGTCCAATCTATTTCTGAGGATGGCTTGAAAACCTTAGGAGGAGCAGCCCATACCCTCGCCATGATGGAGGGGTTAGATGGACATGCCAATGCGATTACTCAGCGATTAGCACTAGCCCGAATATTTCATGAGTGCTCTTGATTTAGTACGCCCTGATTTAGCAGGTATTCCAAATTATCTGGCTTGCTCGACGAAAGAAAAAATTCGTTTGCACATTAATGAATCACCGTGGAAGCCATTGGAGGCCTATGAGCTTCCTCTCAATCGCTATCCTGACATAGAACCGCAACTCAGCTTAGAAAAAGAACTATCGAAATTCTATCAAGTCGCCCCCTGCGAACTACTCCTAACCAGAGGAGCGGATGAGGGAATCGACTTCTTAATGCGTCTGTTTTTATCTCCTGGGAGGAGTAGCATGATGCAATTTCCTCCGACGTTTTTGATGTATGCGTTTTATGCGCGGCTGCAACAGGCTTCGATTATTTCTTGTCCGCTTGAGGGGCCTGATTTTCATTTCAATAGGGAGCGACTGCTAGAGCTCTGGGAACCTCACTGTAAAATGATCCTGCTCTGTAGGCCGAATAATCCTACTGGAAATCTTCTCTCGCTAGAAACTATTGCGAGCTTGTGTGAAGAGTTTGCGGATCGTTCGATTATCGTCGTTGATGAGGCTTACATTGAATTTGCAAACACACAGAGTGCGACAACGCTCATTCATCGCTTTGAGAATCTCTTTGTCCTAAGAACTCTGTCCAAGGCTCATGGCCTGGCAGGATTAAGGCTAGGGTGCGTGATAGGCTCCCAAGCTATGATCGAGGTCTTGCGAACCATTGCACCTCCCTTTGCCTTTTCGAGTCTGGTTTTAGAAGCTGCCTTATCCGCCATGAAGCATCCAGAGTGGGTTGAGGGAACGGTAAAAAATATTATTCATTATCGCGAGGAGTTGATCCTATGTCTGAGAAATTTTTCTTGGGTGGAGCACGTTTTCCCAAGCAAGGCCAATTTTATTTTAATCAAAACATCCTTTGCCAAGCCTCTCTACGCATGGCTAGAGGATCATCATATTTTAGTGCGTCATTTTGCAGGCAATCCAGTCTTGCAGGATATGTTACGAATCACTGTTGGTACTGCCGCTGAAAATGAGCTCTTGCTAGCGGTCTTACATTCTTTTCACACCCCAGATCACAATTAAAAAATCATTTCATGGAAAAAATACTCTTTATTGATAGGGATGGGACTCTGGTGTGTGAACCAGAGGATTATCAGGTTGATGCATTATCGAAAATTCGTCTCGCGCCTTTTGTGATTCCCTCATTGATCTCGATGATACAAGAGGGATTTCAGTTGGTCATGGTGAGTAATCAAGATGGCTTAGGGACTGCTCGTTTTCCGCAAGATGCCTTTCAAGAATGTCATGATTTTATTTTGGAGCTTTTTACTTCTCAAGGAATTCACTTTGAGGAGATCTTCATCTGTCCGCACCTTCCCGAAGACGCTTGTTCTTGTCGTAAACCAAAAACAGGTTTGCTCGATGCTTTTTTAGAAAAGAGAAAAATCGATTCGAGTTATTCCTATGTGATTGGGGATCGTGATAGTGACCGGATCTTAGCAGAAAATTTAGGCTTACCTTTCTTGCTTGTTTCCAGGACTCAGGACTGGAGAGCAATTACAAAAACAATCCTAACATCCAAGCGTTCTGCCTCACTAAGACGTAAAACCAATGAAACAGATATTGCCATTACGCTCCTTTTAGATTCTCAGGAACCTAGTCATATCGAGACGCCGATTGGGTTTTTTACCCATATGCTCGAACAGGTCGCCAAACATGGGGCTTTCCAATTAGACCTCCATGCAGAAGGTGATGTGGTTGTCGATGAACATCACCTCATTGAAGATACGGCCATTACCTTAGGAGAAGCGTTAAAAAAAGCCTTAGGTGACAAAGCTGGGATCGAACGTTATGGATGTACGCTTCCTATGGATGAGGCTTTGGCAACCGTTGTGATCGATCTTAGTGGGCGTGGTTTATCTCAGTTTGAAGGGACTTTTACACGTGATTTTGTGGGTGGATTAGCAACGGAAATGATCCCACATTTTTTTCACTCTTTTGCCACAAGTTTAGGAGCGACTATTCATGTTCAGGTAAAAGGGACCAATAATCATCATATGATTGAAGCTTGTTTCAAGGCATTGGGTCGCGCACTACGTCAAGCCATGAGGAAACAGGGAAACGTTTTGCCATCTACCAAGGGTGTTCTATGATCGCTGTCATTGATGTGACGGGTAATAATCTTACCTCTATTGGTAATGCGATTGAGCGCTTGGGTTTTGAGTATTCTTTGACACATGACTTGAAGACCATTGAGGAGGCGAGTCACGTGATATTACCTGGGGTTGGGACTGTTGGTTCTGCAATGGATGCTTTAGAAAAACATCACCTCATGAAAACATTGAGTCACCTACAACAACCTTTGCTCGGCATTTGTGTTGGGATGCAACTCCTCTTTGAGCAAAGCGAGGAAGCCAACAAGCCAGGGCTAGGATTGCTTCCAGGTTGTGTAAAGCGTTTGCCCGCTACTCCGCAATACTCCATTCCCCACATGGGCTGGAATAGTCTGAGGTGGACTAGCCAATGTGGACTTAATAGGGGATTGAATCATGATGATTACTTCTACTTTGTTCATAGCTACGCTTATTTATCTAAGGAGCATGCGCTCGCTCGCTCTTCTTACAGCAGTGAATTCACCGCCGTGGTTCAAAAAGATCATATTTATGGGGTGCAATTTCATCCTGAAAAATCGGCCCGTGCCGGGATGGTTTTATTAAATAATTTTTTAACACTAAGAACCTCATGACTATTATTCCTGCCATTGATTTGAAGGAGGGTTGCTGTGTCCGCTTGGAGCAGGGTCAGTTTGATCGTGTTTCACAATACGATCATGATCCTAAGACTCTCGTTTCAAAATACGCCGACCAAGGAGCAACACATCTCCACTTGGTCGATTTAGATGGCGCAAAACAAGGCCACATGCAGCAATGGGAGCTTCTAAAAACATTACGCAAAGAGGGTCTCTTTATTCAAGTGGGTGGGGGTATTCGTAATATTGAGATCGCACGCAAGGCTCTCCATGCAGGTATGGACCGGATTGTGCTTGGTAGTCTTGCTATTAGCAATCAAGAGGAAACATTAAAAATCATTCAAGAAGTAGGACCTCACCGTGTTGTCTTAGCCTTAGATGTAAAAATCGAGAACGCAGTACCCAAGATAGCAATTCATGGTTGGCAAAAAGAAACCAACCATTCTCTCTGGGATATCGTCTTGTTTTATCAAGGTGCTGGCATTGATACGATCTTATGCACGGACATTCATCGTGATGGAATGCTCTGTGGTCCTAGCATTGGCTTGTATGAGGAGGCAGTGAAATTCTTTCCAATGATCCAATGGCAGGCATCAGGAGGTATTCGTGATGCACATGATATTAACAAACTCTCTGCCATGGGACTCTCTGCGGTGATTTTAGGGCGTGTGCTCTACGATCCTCACTTTGATCTTAAGGCTGTGATTAAAGAACACGCGTGCTAAAGACAACACACAATCATGCTCACAAAACGGATCATTCCTTGCCTTGATGTTCGTGATCACCAAGTCGTCAAAGGTGTTCAATTTCGTAATCATCGCGTTGTTGGAGATATTCTCGCACTGGCCGAGTTTTATAGCAGGGAGGGTGCGGATGAATTAGTTTTTTATGATATTATGGCAAGCAGTGATGAGCGTCCTGTTAGCGCAGATTGGGTGAGTAAGGTCGCTCGTACGATTAATATTCCCTTTACCGTGGCTGGTGGCATTGGTTCTCTTGAAAAAGCCCAAGCGCTTTTAAATGCAGGTGCCGATAAAATCTCCATCAATACCCCTGCGCTTAAAAATCCTTCCTTGATTAATGAGCTGAGTACTATTTTTGGGTCTCAATGTGTGGTTGTCGGGATCGATAGTCAGTGGGTCGAGGATGATTATTACGTCTATCAATACACTGGGGATGAGAGAAAATCTTGCAACTCACGGCGTCGAACCATGGAATGGGTGAGAGAAGTGCAAGACCGTGGAGCAGGTGAGATTGTGCTCAATTGTATGCAATCAGATGGAGTGCGCCAAGGTTATGATCTCGTGCAATTACAACAAGTAAGAAGCATCACCACTCTTCCGCTCATTGCCTCTGGTGGAGCAGGAAAGGCAAGCGATTTTTTAGAAGTCTTTGAGAAGGCGAAGGTAGATGGTGCCTTAGCAGCGACTGTTTTTCATGATCGTATTTTGAGTATTGGTGACCTAAAACAGATGCTCTACAACAATCATCTTCCCATACGACTCTCTTACTAATTTATGAACACAATACCTGACCTTACTGCCGACTCATTAGCCTGGGAAAAAATGAATGGACTCATCCCTGTAATTGTCCAACATGCGGAGCACGGTGATGTCTTGATGTTGGGTTATATGAATGAAGAGGCTTTTACCGAATCGATAAAAACACGTCAGCTGACTTTTTATAGCCGTAGTAAGCAACGCCTCTGGCGCAAAGGCGAGATTTCAGGTCATGTGATGGAAATACAAGGAGTCCGAACTGATTGTGATCGTGATACCTTGCTCGTCCATGTCCTGCCAAAAGGACCTGCCTGTCATTTAGGTACTCCAACTTGTTTTGAGCCAGCAATGCCAACTCAATGGAGTTTTTTACATCAACTCACCATGCTCATTAGCGAACGTGCGCGCTCACAATCTCATGCCGCTAGTTATACGAATCAACTCCTGAGCAGTGGCATCGAGCGGTGTGCTCAGAAAGTCGGAGAAGAAGCAGTGGAAACGGTGATTGCAGCTGTGGCTCAAAAATCAACTCAACTCGTGAGTGAAACTGCAGACTTGCTCTTTCATTTGCTCGTGCTCTTGCAAGCATCTGGTACTAGCTTTTTAGAGATCATCAAATGTTTACAAGAGCGTCATTCCTCAAGATCCAAGAATGCGCAGAATGAGAGGATTAATCCGCATATTTCACACTAAAGAGCCTGGAGTCTGCTTTGGCGATCAAAAGAGTTCACTCACTATCCACGCCTCAAGGCTTTTGCATAATGCTTCCACGGCTTGATCAATCTCTTCTTCGCTAGTACACAGTGGAGGCATCAGCACAATGGTGTCTAAAACCGGGCGTGTTAAAAGGCCATGTGCTCGTGCGGCCATGCAAACTTTGGCGCCCATGTATGCTTGCTTAGGATAGGGAATGTTCGCTCGTGCATCCTCCATGATCTCAATGCCAGCAATCAGGCCACATTGTCTGACTTCGCCGACATGAGGGAGCTCTTGGAGTCTTTTAAGAGAACGGGAGAAGTGTGCTATTTTTGAGGCAAGTGTTTCTAAAACCAATTCGGTTTCAAAAATTTCGAGGCTTGCAAGCGCTGCAGCGCAGGCGATCGGATTGGCCGTGTAGCTATGACCGTAGTAAAAGGTTTTCTCTTCATGCATCTTTCCTAAAAAAGCTTCGTAAATTTTCTCTTGTGTCATGGTGGCCGCCAGTGGGAGGACTCCGCCGGTAAGGCCTTTGGCTAAGACAAGAAAATCAGGAATGACTCCCTCTTGTTCACAGGCGAACATCGTACCAGTGCGTCCAAAGCCAGTCATGACCTCATCAAGGATGAGTAAAATACCCTGTTCATCACAAAAACCTCTAAGCTCACGTAACATGCCTGGTGGCCACAGCCTCATCCCAGCGACTCCCTGAATAAGGGGTTCGATGATAATACCAGCGATGGTGCTTGGATTGGGAAGTTTTTCAAGCATGCTGATATGACTGATTTGCTCAACAGGAAAATGAATCATTTCAAATCGTTCTGAAAAAAGATTCTTTCCACTCAGGCTTGCTGCACCTGCCGTATCTCCGTGATAAGCGTTTCTAAAGCTTACCAAGCGCTGGCGTTCGGGATGACCGGTAAGCTGCCAATACTGAAGTGTCATTTTAAGAGCTACTTCAATGGCTGTAGAACCATTGTCTGAGAAAAAAACTCTTTCAAGTTGTTTTCCAGGGAAAAGCCCCACCAGCCTTTCTGCAAGCATGATGGCCTTGGGATGGGTAGTTCCTAAAAATGAAGTATGGTCAAGAGTGGCTACTTGTTTGGCAATAGCCTCGATCATTCTGGGGTGAGCATGGCCGTGAATGTTGGTCCAGATCGAGCTGTTCCCATCGAAATATTTTCCCCCATGAATATCGTATAAAAAAGCTCCCTTGCCCGAGGTGATGATGAGTGGTTCCTGCTTCACCCATTCTTGTTGCTGGGTAAAGGGATGCCAGAGGTGCTTGTGATCAAGGGCTGCAAGGCAGGAGGATTCTTGGAGTGAGGTGATCATTTTAAAAAAAAGCTACACTCCTCAAGCAGGTTCTGCCCTGAGTTCTGCAAGCATCTCTTTTGCTAAGGTAATGTCACCATAGGAAGCACGTCTTCTACTATACTTACGCTCTAAGACATCTAAAAAATCGATAAGATCTCCTTCGGGGGGCTTTTTATGATAGGTCCATTTTTCCTCGTCAGTACGTTTGGACTGGAAGCGCCAGCGAGCAGCTTCTTTGGTCACACGAATTTCTCGTTTAATATGATCTTCATCTTTTACTGTCCATGCGTGGGAATTTCTCATCGTAATGCTCGTGAAAGTAGCATATTTTCTTCCCCCGTGAAACATTTAGCAAAAATCTTTTTTTATCTTTTATTTTCAGTCCTCCTAGGAGCGATAGTCGCTCCCTGGATTTATAGGGGAATCCAGAGAGTACCTGCTGTTGATTTTGGAAATGTTGCGTCCTTTATTCTTGAGGTTCAAAAGATGCCTTTTCATCGCTATTTTTCACGCTCTATCCAGGTCGCCGCTCTGCTTCTTCTCTGGCCTACATTCAGATGGCTCGGTATCTATGACCTTGCCGGTTGTTCCATTTATCCAAACAAATATGCACGCGCTGATCTTTTGTTTGGAATTCTTAGTGCGCTTCTCCCTCTTGCTTTACTAGAGATATTGTTTCTTTGGAAAGGATGGTATGTTTTTACACCCATGGTGCATCTTCTCTTGTTGATGAAGTTTCTCATGACAGCCGTAGTCGTAGCCATGCTCGAGGAATATTTCTTTCGAGGTCTTTTGTTAGGCATCTGCCGTCGGGCTTTTGGAGATCAAGGAGCACTTTGGTTGACATCCCTTTTTTTTGCAGCACTTCATTTTCTTAATATGCCTCATGGAGGAGAGATCTCTGTTGATTGGTTCAGTGGCCTGCGACTCTTGGGAGAGGTAGGTGAGGGCTTACCGAAGATACCGCTCTTATTGGGAGCCTTTACTACACTGACACTGTTAGGAATCATCTTAGCTTGGGTGACACTGCGCACCCATTCCCTTTGGCTGGCCATTGGCTTACATGCGGCCTGGATTTTTGGTCAGCAATCCTTCAATCAGATAGCCCTCTATGCTATTTCAACAGCTGATCGTATGTTCCCTTGGCTTGGAAGACCACAAGTCCATGGTATGGTTCCAGTCGGCGTTCTCCCATTGCTTTCACTTGTGTTAACACTCGTCTTTTTAAAAATGTGGTGTGATCTCAAGCATTCGAATTCCTAATGAGACTCCGTGGTTGCAAGGGAATTAGAAAATAAGAAAGCTTGGTCTTTGGCCTTGTACTTAAAAAAATTACTGTGCTTCTAACGCGCCCTTCTCCATTTAATAGACTATAGTTTCTCTTTTTCTTGCATGTCTTCACAACATTCTCTTCTCTTTAAACAGGCTCTTGAAGCCGTAGAGCCCTTACTTAGCAGTATGAATCACAATTTTTCCAAGGCACCCAAAGCCTCTCAAACAAGTCTCCAACAATTGATGAAGGCCACACTTCCTCCTTCTTTTTCTCAAGATTTTATTCCGCCCAAAAGCGCTCCTCTCATCCTGCCTCACAATCAGGATGGTCGCGTGGAGAAACTGGCGCTTCTCCGTGCTGAGGCGCTTGCTTGCACGCGCTGTGCGCATCTTGTGGAGGGGCGAACGCAGGTGGTCTTTGGCGTAGGAAATCCGTATGCCGAGCTCTTCTTTGTGGGTGAGGCTCCTGGGGAGGAAGAAGATCTCCGAGGTGAGCCCTTTGTGGGACGATCAGGAGCCTTGCTAACCAAAATCCTGCAAGCCATGGGGTATGCGCGTGAGGAGATTTATATTGCCAATATTCTTAAGTGCCGTCCTAACATGCCTCCCCAAGTCTCGGGCAACCGCAAGCCTAAGCCCGAGGAGATGAATACATGTATCCCCTGGTTACAACAACAGATCGAGCTCATCAAGCCACGTGTCCTTGTTGCCTGGGGGGCAACCGCCATGGAGGGGCTCTTAGGATCCTCGATGTTGCTGCGTGAGGCACGAGGTAGATGGTTTGATTTTTTAAATATCCCTCTGATGGTGACCTATCATCCGGCTTATCTTTTGAGAAATCAAACGCTCGCCGAGAAGCGCAAGGTCTGGGAGGATATGCTCCAGGTGCTTAAAAAGCTAGAGCGTCCCATTAGTGCCAAGCAGCGTGCTTTTTTCTTAGAGAAGTCGGTCTGATTTTTTTGTTATGACACATCTCTCAGTCAATATTAATAAAATAGCCACCTTGCGTAATGCCCGGGGAGGCAATATCCCTGATGTCCTCCAAGTTGCGGTGGATAGCGAGCGTTTTGGGGGAGATGGGATCACAGTACACCCACGACCTGATGAACGTCATATTCGCTATGATGATGTGCGCGCGCTCAAGAAAATCGTACGAGGAGAATTTAATATTGAAGGCAACCCAACCCATCAACCCTTTGTTGATCTTGTCCTAGAGGTCTGTCCCGATCAGGTCACCCTTGTTCCTGATACCGATGGGCAAATGACTTCTGATCATGGATGGGACACACTCAAGCACGCAGTCTATTTAAGAAAGATCGTTTCTCTTTTTCAACAAGCAGGTATTCGGGTGTCTCTCTTTGTCGATCCTCTGCTCTCGATGGTCGAGGGGAGCAAGGCGCTAGGGGCAGATCGTATCGAGCTCTACACGGAGAGTTATGCGCGTCTCTACCAGAGAGGTCTGCGCGAAGAGGCTATTCAACCCTACCTTGAGGCGGCCAGGCTCGCCCGAGAGCTTGAGCTCGGAGTCAATGCAGGACATGACTTGGATTTAAAAAATATCACCTTTTTAACGCAGACCATTCCCTGGATTGCCGAAGTGAGTATCGGGCATGCACTCATTGCGGAGTCACTTTACTTGGGGCTTGAAAAGACCATTGCCTGCTACAAAAAAGAATTACTCAGATGACTTCCCTTGACGAGATCACCTCGCAGGTGGGCGAACGATTGGAGCAGCAGATCGCCTTCATCCTAGAAATCGATAGGCTCAAGACGGTCCTGCGCAAGACGAAATTGCTCCATGAGGAGCGTTTTGAAAATTCTGCCGAGCATAGTTGGCAGTTAGCACTCGCTGCCGTGATTCTTGCCGAGTATGCCAATGAGAGTCTTGAGATCACCCGTGTTCTAAAAATGCTCCTCATTCACGATCTCATAGAAATCTATTCAGGTGATACATTTCATTATGATAAGGAGGCTGATCCAACCCTCAGCATCAGGGAGCGGGAAGGGGCAAGGAAAATTTTTGCTCTCTTGCCACCCGACCAGGAGAAAGAACTCTTGACGCTCTGGATGGAATTTGAAGAGCAGGCCACTGCCGAGGCGCAATTTTCCACAAGCATTGATCGCCTGATGCCGCTCCTCCTCCACGCCTCCAGACAAGACAAAGGAGCTCCTCGTGTGAGCACCACGCAGATGCTAGAAAAAAATAGACAGATTCAACAGGGATCACAACAACTCTGGGCCCTTGCACAAGCAGTGATCGCAGGCCCGCTCACGCACAGGACCCCAGACATCTCTTTGTGATCATCATCACGAGAGACCCCGCGGATCACTACAAGAACGTTTTGATCAAACGTCATCACCATGAATGTAGCCATGAATTCTTAAAAAAACACTTCCCTTCGCATGAAAATCTATTCTATGATTTCTGAACCTGCGTGAATTCAAGTAACGTGAGAAAATCAAAACCAATGTCTTGAGTCCCTTGAATCTTGAGCCTGTAGATTCCATACTAAGAAAAAAAAATAACAAAATTTATGCGTACTTATTTTAATGGTGTCGATACTCGCGGAGCGTTTGGAAAGTTACATGAGGGAGAGGTACCAAAGCATGCATTCACCGGAAGACTCGGTGGTCATAAAGTCACAGTAGCTGATTTTGGTCCAACCGTCAATAAAGGCTTGAGAACCGCGATGCGGCTTCCTGGATATGCTCTAGTGGCTGCAGGTGCGCAAAAAACGGCTGAAGAGTTCTATCCAAAATTATCAGTTAAAAAGTACCTCGCTGCAGAGTGTGTTCACACACTGGAACACCTAACCGCTGCGTCTCGAAAAGTGCGCGAAAATCGTGAGTTCGATGCAAAACAAGCAAAGAAAAACAAGACTGCAGATGAGCAATATACTCCGAGAAACCCTGTCAGGACTCACGGTAATAGTGGTCGTTTACCAATCTCCACAAGCACTTCAGGTAGCACTGACCCTCAGCCTTCTAGCCCGGTACCCAATTTTTTTGATCATAACCCTATTAGTCAGGTTAATGAGGATACGCTGCGCAGTCGCTCTCCTAGTGTGGCTAGTGATGATAGTTATGATAGTGATGATAGTGATGATAGTGATGATAGTGTGGGTAGTGATGCTAGTAGTAACTTTGATTTTTATGAAACACAAGAGCCCCCAGAAGAGCCCCTAAATACAGCAGCAGAAGTAGCAGACATAACACAAGGGTTAGAGAAGTATGCTACAGAAACAAATATCCCCGCTAAAATAGGAGCAGACATAGCACAAGCGTTACAGAAAAAAGCATAATATCATCGTGAACTAGAGTCATGGGACGCCTCATCTACAATCATGATGCTTTCTCTATAAGTCTGATCCTGCTACGATCACGTCTCTGCTACTCACGCGTGACTCTCTTGCTGAGAACCTTATTTGCGGTCCTGGCCCGCACGCATCATCTTCGCGGTCTCCTCGTCACGATCAGTATGAAATATTCGGGCTAGATTGCGGATGCTAAGGGCATGCGAGTCTTTGTACTTGCCGAGTATCTATGCCTTGTGCAAGTAGTCTATTGCATGAAAATTTCCCAAGAGAGTATTGAGCGAGTTGCTTCGGCCTGTAATATCGTCGATGTCGTGTCTTCGTATTTTCCGCTCAAGCGAGCTGGGGTGAATTTTCGAGCGCTCTGCCCGTTTCATCATGAGAAGAGCCCATCGTTTTATGTGAATGAGGTTCGGCAGACATTTCATTGTTTTGGTTGTGGTGTGGGTGGGGGAGTGTTTCGATTCGTGATGGATTACGAACATCTTGATTTTCCCACGGCTGTGCGTCGTTTGGCAGAACGTTCGGGCATCACGCTTGTTGAGGAATCCAGTGCCCAGGATATCAGCGCGCGTAGTGAGCGTGCTCGGCTTCTTGACCTCCATCATAAAGCGGCCCTTTGGTATCACCATCAGCTCCTTCGCTCTCCTGCTGCTCTAGAAGCACGCAGTTATTTAAAACAACGTGGGTTTTCTAAAGAAATCGCTGTCGCCTGGCAGCTTGGCTATGCTCCTCGGAGCTGGGACGCCTTGAAAAAATGGGGGATTTTGGAGGGGTTTCGTGCTTCAGAGCTTGTGGCGGCGGGACTCCTCTTAAAACGTGATTCCAACGAGACCTATGATCGTTTTCGCGATCGCTTGATGTTTCCTATTCGTAATGACTATGGGGAGGTGATTGCTTTTAGTGGGCGAATATTGTCTGCTGCTTCTCCAGAAGGCAAATATGTGAACTCGCCGGAAACATCGCTTTTTAAAAAAGGAAACATTCTCTTTGGCATGGATAAAAGCAAGCGGGCCTTAGTTCAAAAAGGCGAGGCCATTGTTCTAGAAGGACAAATGGATCTCATTGCTGCTTTTGAACATGGTTGTGAGAATGTGGTTGCCCCGCAAGGAACCGCCTTTACCTTGGAGCAAGCTCGGTTGTTGCGACGTTTTGTCGAGCGCGTGATTCTTTGTTTTGATTCTGATAATGCTGGCATGACGGCTGTGGAGCGTTCTTTGCCGGCCTTGTTTGCCAATGGTTTTCAAGTGCGTGTTGCGCAATTGCCATCTGGAGAGGATCCCGATTCCATGATTCAAAAGCAGGGCATCGACTCTTTTCAAAAACTTCTTTCCGGTGCTGAAGATTTTTTTGATTACTCTATTCATAGAGCACAAGGTGACGCTGGGCTTGCGTTATCTCCGCATCGTGTTGCCCTCTTGGCAAAACAACTAGCTGGATATTTAACGCTTTTGCCTGATGCTGTTTTACGAGAAAGAACAAGCGAGCAGGTTGCGCTCAGGTTGGGGATTTCTCGTGCGGCGTTGCTGTCAGCGACTTCTCCTGTTGTGCTATCTTCACGAGAAAACGTGGAACAAGAAACACGTATCCTTCGAAAAAAAATCTCTGCTGGTACAGAATTGTTATGTCGTTTAGCACTTGTGCATCGTGAGGTAAGGGAGTGGTTGTCTCAGCAGAAATCACCGATGCCCCACGAACTCGATCCTGAGCTCGTACTCCTTGAGGAGTTGCTGGTCAGTAATGTTGTGTCTTCATCGCAACCCATTGGAGCGCTCCTGCCATCTCTCTCTCTCTGTTTACAGCACTTGATTCCTTCTTGGGATCTAGAGAAGACGGTGCCAGATCCTTTGTGTGCGGCACAAGAGGTCTGGTCCGGGTTTTACGTTGCTTATTTGAAGCGCCAACAAAGTGAGGCAACTCAACAATTACGACAACCAGGCATCTCTCCAGAGCAGATTCTTAGTATCCAGCAAGAAATTCTTGATCTTCAAGATTCGATACGTAACTCTTCCCGTCGTTTGGCACCTGTGGCTTAGAAAATGCAGGGCACGTTTTTCCCATCAAGAAGGAGGAAGCCTGGCGCCAAAAAGAACAAAGTTATTTGTTGCGCAAGGTAGGCAACTTGCTCCGCGCGCACAAAGTATAAAATATTTGGGACTAGTATTTCTTTAAAAAGCGAGTATATTGACTTGTTGCCCGTTTATTCTTGCCTTCGTATTATTTTTAACAGCTTTAAAATCAGTGACTAAAAAGAAATTTTCCTTATCTGCTAAGACAAAGAACCATGCTTCTCCCGCAAAGAAAAGTTCATTGCCAAAAAATACGATTGTTAAAAAAAACAGGACATCGATTCCTCTGAAGCCTGTCACAAAAAAAGCAATCCCTAAAAAGGCTCAGCCCGTTGTGGATAAGCAACGAAAGTCAACAAAAGTGACATCTTCTACACACAAGGAAAAAGCACCTTTTAAGAAAAAGTCTCCACCCCCATCTCCTAAGGCTCAAAAGAAACTGACTCCCGAAGTTCTTAAAAAAAACTCTAAAAAGCCCTTGCCTTCATCGAAACCTTCTTCTCCAAAGGTTCTCAAAAAATCATTGACAATACGCCGCGAAGAAGCGAAGGAGGATTTCTCCTCCAAGCAGGCTTCTTTGCCTGCGCGCAAAGAAAAAAAGCAGCAAGAGAAAAAGCATTTAGATAGAGCTATCCCTGATGTTTCCTCAACAACAAGTGCTCTTTTCATTAAGAGCGATGTTATCCCAAAAAATCCTTTAGAAGCACAAAAGCTTTTACAGGAAAAGGTGAGGGAACTTTTAAAATTAGCCAAGGAGCAAGGATACATTACCTTTGAGGATCTAGAAGAGCATCTTCCTATAGGGATGAATAATCCCGAAACCGTAGAGTCTATCTTAACACAGCTCCGTATTGTAGAAATTGATATTATTGACTCCTCGGATGTTGATCGTGTGAAAGAGATCAAGAAATCCGATGATGACGATGATAAGGATGAAAAAGATGAAAAGTCAGATGGACGTCTAGATATTCTAGATGACCCAGTACGTATGTATTTAAAGCAGATGGGGCAGGTCCCTTTGCTGACACGCGAGCAGGAAGTAGAAATTTCCAAACGCATTGAGCAGGCACAAACAGAAATGCAAAATGTGCTTTACCGTTTTGGCTTTGTTGCTCACGCACATATTGATCTAGCACAACGATTGATAGATGCTCGCGAGCGTTTTGACCGTGTGATCTTAGATAAAAAAATCGAAAGTCGCGAACGGTATCTAAAAACACTTCCTCGTCTCTGCCAGCAGCTTCAAAGGCTTGCTTTAGAAACAGGTCTCGTGTATAGCAAAAAAATTCTTTCAAAAAAAGAGCCCGCCTCTAAGGACGTGAAAGAAATGGAAAAACAAATTGAGGAAATTATTAAACTCTACCCTAGATTTTACTTTAAACAAAAAATTACTGAAGATTTTGTTACCTTAGCAGATGAACATCTTCGTCTCTTACAAGAATTGCGTTCTGAACATGAGACTCATGTTCAGAATCCGACGCCTACCTCACGTCGTCTCATCCAGGGGATTATTGTTCAACGCGATGAGCACCATCATCGCAATTGGATGTCTACAGAACTTTTTGAAATACGCTATCGTGATCTCAAAAAGCATTTTCGTTCAGCCTTAAGAGCTAAAACAGAAATGGTGGAAGCAAATTTACGTCTTGTGATTTCCATCGCTAAAAAATATACCAATCGGGGGCTCTCATTCTTGGACTTAATTCAAGAGGGCAACATGGGGCTTATGAAAGCGGTTGAGAAATTTGAATATCGTCGTGGATATAAATTTTCTACTTATGCAACATGGTGGATTCGGCAGGCTATTACACGCTCTATCGCTGATCAGGCGCGTACGATCCGCATTCCGGTTCACATGATTGAAACGATCAATAAATTGATCCGTGTCCAGAAACAGCTTGTTCAAGAGTATGGTCGTGAACCAACCCCTGAGGAAATTGCAGATGAAATTCAACTTCCTGTAGAGCGTGTACGAGCTGTGCTCAAGATGGCTCAGCAGCCTATTTCACTGCAGGCCCCTGTAGGAGATAGTGATGATACGAGTTTTGGTGATTTTATTGAGGACAAATCAGCCGAAAATCCAGCAGATATGGCTGCAATTGTTTTGCTAAAAGACAAAATTAAAGATGTTTTAGAATCATTGACAGAGCGTGAGCGCCAAGTCCTAGAACAACGATTTGGTTTAGTAGATGGCTATTCTCGGACCCTTGAGGAGGTCGGGAAACAATTTAAAGTTACTCGAGAACGCATTCGACAGATCGAGGCGAAGGCTCTTCGTAAAATGAGGCATCCCACACGTCTGCGTCAACTAGAAGGGTTTCTTGAGCCAAAAGATCTATAAATTTTTTGTCTCTCCACGGTCGCCTTCGATCTTACTCTTTCTAAAAGCTCTTGTGTTCCTTCATGTAATTGCAAAGTCATTTGATGATACCTTTGCCTGAGATTTATTCGAGCAAGGTATATCTTCAAAAATCAAAAACTCTCGGACAGCCTCTTTTACATGGACGTGGCATTAGAGAATTGCGTGCAAAAAGATACTCGGGTAATGTTAACAAATGTTTTTGCTAGCCAAGACAACTGATTATTTTTTTCGAATGAAGAATCATAAATACAGCTACTCTAGCTTGTGCGCTGCTTTGCTCTTCACCTTCCTATTTGTACAGCCAGCAAGAGCAATAGATCCCAACGATCCTGCGCAAGAATTTCTGATAGCTTATCAAAATTTTCAACAAGCAGAGAGGCTTGAGCGAGCAGGCAAGCAAAACGAAGCCATTACTAAATATAAGTATGCAGAGGGTATTTTAAAAGCCCTTAATAGCAAACATCCAGATTGGCAGCAGCCTGTTGTCGATTATCGCTTGCATAAAGTCAGAGATAGTCTTGCCAGGCTCAATGGGACGATGCCTGTGAGCGTTGTAGAAAATGAAGAATCTGTAGAAAACAGTGAGGCTCCTCCATCACCTACTCTTAGTAACAAAGCTCAGAAAGATGGCTATTCTAATAAGGATGGAGAGCATGAATTAGAGAGTGCTCCAAGTATCTCAATTACTCCACCTGCAATTCCTAAAAATCTTTCTGATAAACAAATCGCAGATCTTCAAACAGCGTTAAAAAAAACAGAATTAGAATTACAAAAAGCGCGCCAAGAGCTCACTGATAAAACAAAAGAACTCGATCAGTCCAAAGTCGTCATTGTTGATATTAAGTCTCAACTTGAAAAAACAGAGCGTCAGGTTACTGATTTAAAAACAGACCTTTCAAAAGCACACGTTCTAGGCGCTCAACGTGAAGATTTATTACAAAAATCGGTACAAATTTTAGAAAACAAAGTAGATGATCTCCTAGCAGATCAAGAAGTTGTTTTAGAAGAAAACAAGCACTTGCAAGATCATTTAAATCAAGCATCCTCATCACTTGCAGCAGGAATAGGCATAAAAAAACGACTCGAAGAGTTGCAGCTTGAAGTCAATAAAGAAAAAAATAACACAGCTCTGCTTGAGCAACAATTAACCACTCTTCAGAACGAACATAATAGTACCAAGGCCCTGAACAGCTCACTGAAAAAACAACTCTTAGAAGCAGCGGCATCACTCAGTGAAGCTGAAAAACAAGCAAAAGAAGCCAGTGCCCTGCATCTACAAATAGATAAATTACGTACTGCTGATACAGCCTTAGCCAAAGAGATAAGTTCCATGAAGCATGAGCAGCAGCAGAGCACTGATCTTTTGAAGGAAGCTACAGAAGCCCGTAGTGTATTAGAACAATCTCATCAGCACCTGCTCGCAGAAGCTCAAAATAAATCTCAAACAGCCCAGCGTGAATATGAGTCTTTGAAAAAAAGAAAGTTAGAAGTCGAGGGGCAATTGACGGAAGCTAACAAAAAAATTAAATCTTTTGAGGATCTTTTGTCTCATAAAGCTTCGCTTGAAGCAGAAATGATTGGATGTAAAAAACAACTTCAGCAGACTTCTTTGCAATTAATCGATCAAGAAAAGAAAATTGCTGAATTACAGAAAACCGAGCCTGAAAAAGATCGTTGTCTCATTGAAAAAGAAAAGGAACTCTCAGAGGCACGTCTTCATTCTGAAAAACTTCAAAAAGAACTTGTGGCTGCCACACAAAAATTGTCTGCCGTACAAGCGGAAGTTCAACTTCGTGATGATCGTTATAGCGAACTTAAAATTCAACTAGATCAAAAAAATAAAGAACTCTTCATCTTAAAGAATAAATCAGAGCCCAATGAGCAAGAACAAAGCGCTGTCGCTGAAAATCAATTACTCAGAGGAATTGTGATTCGTGAACTCAAAACAGAGGCTAAACGCGAGCAAATCAAAAAACTTATTCTCGATGATTTAGAAAAACTGAAAGTAAATTCTGTAAACCTTTCAAATCAGCTTCAAAAATTAACAAAACCTACAAAATTGACCCAAGAGGAAAAAGCCTTATTTAAAAACACCCCTCTCTTAAGTCCTCTTGCTAGTACTACTCAAGAAGAGAATGATGATTTTTTGATGCTTTCATCTGCTGCTTCTAAAAAAGATGATAGCTCTCAAGGTAAGTTAGGAAGCGGTGATGTGAGTCCTTCTGAGGTAAGCAAGCCTCAAGAAAATCCAAAAAGCAAAAGTACTAAGCAGCCTTTTCCATCTATCTCTTCTGATCCGGAAAAAAATGAAACTCAGATTTCACAAAAACATCATGAATTAATCACAACGGCGAAAGAACAATTTGAACATCATAATTATTTTGAAGCAGAAAAAAAATTTCAAGATGCAGTGGCCGTTTCGCCTAATGACTATTTGACACTTTCTAATTTAGGCGTTGTGGAGTTTCAACTCAGCAAAATGTCGGAAGCGGAATCCGTTTTAAAAAAAGCTGTATCTATCGATGGCAAAAAGTCCTTTGCACTCACAACGCTTGGTATTGTTGAATATCGTCAAGAAAAAACAGGTGAAGCAGAGCGGGATTTAAGAAAAGCCATTGCAATCAATGATCAGGATTTTACAGCGCATAATTACTTAGGCATTGTGCTTGCGGCCTCTCAAAAAGGAAAAGCAGGTGAGAGTGAAATTATAAGGGCTTTGGAAATTAATCCACAATATGCCGATGCTCACTTTAATTTAGCCGTTATTTATGCAACCAGTAAGCCACCCGCAAAAGAAATGGCCAAGACACACTATCAGAAAGCCATTGCATTGGGTGCTCCAGTAGATGCATCGCTTGAGAAGCTGCTCAATTAAAGTACCCGTTTAGCAGAGCAAAATAGCACCCGTTTTCATACTCATCTACTGCGGAGACCGGGAAGCTAGGGTGGATGCTGCGCCCAAGCTCGAAGTCTTCCTCGGGCAACACCAGTGCTCGGGAGAGCCTGGGGTAGACTGCCGTAACCGTTAGGTTAGGGGCAAGCCCGTAAGGGGGCGAGCCGAGCAGGTGCGAGCGAGTCAATATGGACTCATACAGCCGTCGTCAGCCTTCATCACTCGCCTTACCCCATCCGCCTTCGCAGTCTCCTCGTCACGATCAGTATGAAAGATGCGGGTTAAATAACTTTTTCAAAAATTTGATAGGTTTTATCCTTATATCCTCCCATGAGTTCGGCTCCTTCTAAAATTTCTATATTATTTTCTTCTACCCAAGAGACCTCAGAACGTTGATATCCAGCTTTTGTGCGGATATAGGCTTCGTAAAAGAGAAGAGCGCTTAAGCCCTTGTTTTGATGTTCTGGGTCAACACCAAGAATACAGAGGCGAGCGTCTTGGGGTTTTTGTAATTGGATGCGCAGAGCCATCTCTATGAAACGCAGTAGACCTTTGCGTTGACGTGCTCTATGGAGGAGTTCATTGACATTGGGCAGAGAGAGACTAAAGGCTACCTCGCGATTATCCATGCAGGCAAAGAGAATAAGGCTAGGGTCGGCAATAGCTTTTAAATCCTTAGCGGCATCTAAAAGATCTTCTAGAGAAATGGGGTAGAAACCCCAATTGCGATCAAGAGTGATATTATAGAGACGATGCAATATGCTCATTTCATGATTGAGATCATTCATGTTTAAAGTACGAATGCTGACTTTAGAGCGCTTGGTAAGGCGTGCAACGATTTTATTAACACGGATAGGTGTGTGTCCTTGAAGAGGAATCATCCATGCATAAAGGGTCCGAACTGGAATCATGCCTGCCTCAGCATAAAGAGCGCTATAGTAATGAGGATTCCAGGGCATGGATACAAAAGAGGGTTTGTCAAATCCATCAGTGAGCAATCCGCACTCATCATTAATAGAAGGATTGTAGGGGCCTCGCATAGAGGTCATTTCTCTTTTTTGAAGAACTCTGAAAGCGGTATCAAAAAGAGCTTTGGCCACATGAGTATTCTCAATACAGTCAAAAAAACCAAAAAAGCCAACACGGTCCTGGTGGTAGGTGTTATGAGAATAATTGATAATAGCTGCAATACGACCAATAGGCTTGCCATAAGCATAGGCAATGAATGGAAAGACTTCTCCATGTTGCTCTGCAAATCCTCCTGTAGGAGAAATTAATTTTACAACACTACCGGGAAAGGGGGGCGTAAAGTTCAGATTCTTCGCGTGTAGCAACTCGGGAACTTGCTCGAAGTGCCTCAGGCTCTTTTTGGTCTGACAAGGCAAAATCGAAAACGTTACGGCGGCGGCCTGGTTCGGTATAGACGGGATCATCGAATGTTCCTAGTTCGTGGGCTAATTTTGCAAACACCTCTAAAATAAAATCGAGGTCTTTTTCTATGTGGGTTGACATAAAACTGGTTCGGACGATGGCTTCTCCATAGCGTACTGCGGGATAAATTGCAGGGGTTGCAAAAATTCCTTCTTCGAAAAGTCGCTGTGAAAAAACAAAAGCCTTAGCTTCGCTTCCAATAAGAATGGGAACAATCGGCGTTTGTGTAGAGCCAATATTAAATCCAATGGAAGTAAAACCTTCATGCATTTTTCTTGTATTCATCCAAAGCTGATCAATACGTTCAGGTTCCTTTTGCATGATTTCAAGGGCCTTGAGAACACCACCAACAACCGCTGGCGCCAACGATGCTGTGAAAATAAAGCAACGTGCTTTGTGTTTTAAAAATTCTATCATCTCATGAGAGCCAGCAATAAAGCCACCCATGGAGCCAAGAGATTTAGAAAAAGTTCCCATAACGATTTCCACCTCATCATTAACTCCAAAATGATGCACCGTACCGCGGCCTTGGGGTCCAAGAACACCAAGAGAATGGGCTTCGTCGACGTAGGTAATGGCTCCATACTCTTTTGCTACGGGAATCAAGGAGGGGAGGTGGGCAATATCTCCTGACATGCTAAAAACACCATCGGTAATCACAAGCTTGCCTGATTGCTCAGGAAGACGCCTGAGCCGGTTGCCCAGTACTGTTGCTGAATTATGTCGATACGGAATCAAGCGTGCTAGAGATGTCTGACATCCTTCAATAATGCTAGCGTGATTTTCTCGATCACAGAGAATCGCATCATCAGCTTCTAGAAGTGCTGTAAGAGCACCTTGATTAGCAAAAAATCCTGTTGAAAAAAGAAGGACAGCTTCGCGTTGTAAAAATTCAGCAAGTTCGCCTTCGAGGCGTTCGTGAAGACTAATGGTTCCATTGAGTAATCGTGATCCTGTGCAGCCTGCACCAAAGCGTCGTGTTGCTTCACATGCCGCTTCAATAACGCGGGGATCCTGAGCGAGTCCAAGATAGTTATTAGAACCAATCATGATTTTCTCTGAACCCTCACACATCACATGATTACCATAGCTATCATCAATGCATCGAAAATAGGGATAAAATCCCTGAGCTCGTGCATCATCTGAATCATGATACTCGCGGCATTTTTTAAAAATATCTTTGGCCATTTAATTTAATATAGGGCTATGTTATTTGCACTCAAGCAGTGTTGACGGGAGTTTCATGGAAAAACTCATGGCTTCTTTATTATTCATGGCGTTATTAGTACGTGAACGTGAATGTTGAGCTTAATAGAAAAAGGCGAGCTGATGCAAGCTCTAGCCAGAATATTTTATATAAAATCTATTGAACCCGGATATTTCATACAGCCGTTGTCAGACTTCATTACTCGCCTTACGCCATCAGCCTTCGCATCCTCCTCGTCACGATCAGTATGAAATATCCGGGTTAACGATATCTTCAAGCAACCTCGCAGATTGTTTTTTAGACCAATGTGTTGCACTTTGCTGTTGAATCGGTAACTATTTAGCATAGTACAAAAATAAATTTATTTTGATTATGAAACTAACCGTCCTTTTTTTTTCACTCATGACCTTCTTAGGCTGGTCTGCTCAAGCTCTAGAAATCGGATCGCCTGCACCAGAAGTTACTGGTGTTGATCAAAATGGAAACTCAATTTTTTTCCCCAATGTCTATGCTAAGGGAATTACTCTTGTCTATTTTTATCCTAAAGCCGATACCCCAGGATGTACTGCGGAAGCCTGTTCATTAAGAGATGCCTATAGCACACTTCATGATCGTCATGGTCAAGCTATTCATATTTTAGGAGTTAGCAGAGACACGCCAGAGGCTCAGAAAAAGTTTCAAGAAAAGCACCGCCTTCCTTTTCCTTTAATTGCTGATCAGGATGGAACTATTGCTAAAGCTTTTGGAGTAACACTCATTCCTATTATTGGTCTTACAAGTCGACAATCTTTTCTCATTCAAAATGGTCGCATTCGCTGGTCCTCTCTCCATGCAGAAACAAGCGGTGCGGCTAATGAAGTACAAAAAGCTTTGAATATACCTTTCTCGAATGAAATTTAGTAAATCATTCGTTTTGCAAGTAGAATAGGTAGAGCATAAAGCTTTTGATGTACGAAGACAATGATCCTTCGGAATTGAAAATTTTGATATTAGGCTCGATCATTCTTTACTTTTTTAAAGAGAATGTTAGTTTGTTAGCCCGCATATTTCATACTGATCGTGACGAGGAGACTGCGAAGGCGGATGGGGTAAGGCGAGTGATGAAGTCTGACGACGGCTGTATGAGTACATACTGCCCGAGGAAGACTTCGAGCTTGGGCGCAGCATCCATCTACCTTCCCGGTCTCCGCAGTAGATGAGTATGAAATATCCGGGTTAGGGCTTCTTTTTCGGGTTGGTAGCTCAATGGTAGAGCAGTGCCCTTTTAAGGCATTGGTTGAGGGTTCGAGTCCCTCCCAACCCAAGCCATGCTTGGCCTTGGCTAGT
>CAIWMF010000010.1 GCA_903913785.1 uncultured Spartobacteria bacterium
CCCAAATAATCGACACTAGAAATATCAAGGAGCATCTCAAATCCCAAGCTGTCACGACAAAACTGGCAGATCTCGTAGAAGTGGGATTTTTCTAAGGTCAGGGAAAGCTCTTTTCTAAATTCTTTTTTTTGAAGAATGAAGGAGGAGTAATGTTCCTCAAGAGTGCTAATGGCTTGTCGTAGATTCATGAGAGGATCGTTGCTTACAGCACGTTGAGCAAAGCACGTTTTTGGTCTAGCAACGAATGTTCTGTCATGATTTTTTCTTGTAATTTCATGAGTCCATCGAGGAGGGCTTCTGGTCGTGGTGGACACCCAGAAATATAGATATCAACAGGAATGACTTGATCCACACCCTGGAGCACCGAATAGCTACGGTACATGCCACCGCTCGAGGCACAAGCCCCCATGGCAATGACCCACTTGGGCTCTGGCATCTGTTCATAAATGCGCTTTACCGAAAGAGCCATTTTGTAAGTCACGGTTCCAGCAACGATCATCACATCTGATTGGCGGGGTGAGAAACGCATGACCTCAGCGCCAAAGCGAGAGATATCATAACGAGCAGACGAGGCAGCCATGAGTTCGATGGCACAGCAAGCAAGTCCCATGGGCATGGGCCATAGAGAATTTTTTCTCATCCAATTGATCGCAGCGTCGAGCTTGGTAACAATAACATTACCTTCAATCTTTGAATCGTAGCTAACCGGAATACGGGGGTGAATAGCAGGAGCAGCAGATGGTTGATGCATTCGGTGAGCATAAAAAAAGCGTGCCTCTCGAGCAAGAGTAAACTGATTTTTTTATACGAGCAGTTGACTGGCCAATCTCATTGTCTCTAGATTAGATCTTTCATTTTTTTAACCTCTCCCTTGCTTATGGATATAGCGACCTCTGACCTCATTACAATGGCCTTAGCAGAAGATATTGGCCCAGGGGATATCACTTCTGACTTTTTTCTTCCCGCAACGCATCAAAGTAAAGGACGCATCATAACCCGTCAGCCTATTGTTGTGGCAGGAATAGCAGTGGCCGCGGAGGTCTTTCGTCAAATAAATCCCAGAATAATGGTATCCCCCCATGTTCATGATGGAGAAAAAAGAGAACCTGGAGATACCCTCCTAGAGCTTGAGGGACCAACTCTTGGATTACTGGGCGGTGAACGTGTGGCACTCAATTTTTTAGGACGTCTTGCCGGGATTGCGACATTCACGCGCACCCATGTGGATCTTGTGGCAGGAACAGGGGTGACTATTTTAGACACACGCAAAATGACTCCCGGCTGGAGAACCCTAGAAAAAGAGGCTGTCAGAGCAGGTGGCGGCAAAAATCATCGATTTGGACTCTATGATGCTATTCTCATTAAAGACAATCATCTTGCTGCCCTAGGTCCTCATATAGATCTCTCTCTGCCTGGCTATGCACAAAAAGCCCGTTCCAAATATCCCCATATCAAGATCGAGGTCGAAGCCGATACGCTACATCAAGTGGAAATATTTCTTAAAATTCCAGAAATTACCACAATCCTCCTAGATAACATGAGTCTTGAGATGCTCGGTAAGGCAGTAGCTTTAAGAAACCAACATAACCCTGCCATTCGTTTGGAAGCGAGCGGTGGCATTACCCTTAAGAATCTTCAATCTGTTGCTCAAACCGGAATTGATGAAATTTCCCTTGGTGCGCTCACTCACTCTGCTATCTGGTCAGATCTCTCTCTAGAACTCTTTGCAAAA
>CAIWMF010000011.1 GCA_903913785.1 uncultured Spartobacteria bacterium
AGAGCCGAAGGGGTTTCTCATTGCCCCTATGGTTGATATTTTACTCGTGCTGCTTGGATTCTTCATGCTCACATGGACCTTTGCACGTTATGAAACCGAACTTGATATTCAAGTCCCAACAGCAAAAGAAGGGAAAGAGGTACGCCGGTCACCTGGTGAAGTGATTATTAACGTTAAAGAGGATGGTTCTCTTGTCATGAATCGGCGCCTCTTTTCTAAAGAAGAACTCACCACAACACTCTCGCGTATTGCTAATCTTTATCCAGATCAAGCAATTATTTTACGAGGTGATGAAAAAGTCTCCTACGCTCAGATTGTCGAGGTCCTTGATATCTGTGGAAGCGCTAATATTTGGAACGTTGCCTTTGCGACTAGCAAAAAAAATGCTACTGATACCAATGCTCGTCTGATTCATGAGTGATAGACCATGTCGATGTTGATTTTTTTTTTAATTGCCACTCTTAACACTTCGTTTCATGAGCCCCTGGTCGCACCAGAGATACGACGTGCCCTCCCAGTCTCCATAGAAAGTCTCTCTCCAGAAAGTGCAAGGAGCAAACTCACGATCGATGCTTCGCACGATATTCGCATTGCTCCGCTCCATGCTTCTGATGCAGAGCAACTCGCCTCTCATCAACTTGCCGTGGCTGATGAATATTTTGACCAAAAGGATGTTCCTCGCGCCGTAGATGAGTATGAAAAATTTCTTTGCATGACCACTCCTCATGATCCTCATCGCGATCAAGCACTCTTTCGATTAGGAGAATGCCTGCGCAAATTAGAAAACAGCACAGATCTTAAGACGAGTGCCACAAAATCGACTTCTCAGGCAATATATCAACAACTTCTCCAAGAGTGTACAAAAGGAATATTTGCTGCTGGCGGAGCCTACCGTCTTGGAGAAATCTACCAAAGAGGAAAAGAAATTCAAAAAGCAGTGACTGCCTTTGAGCAGGCGAGTGTCCTTTGTGATGACCCTAAAATCATCCATGCTGCTCATTACCAAGCGGCCCTTTGTTACGATGAGCTTGGCAATGACGTCAAGGCATTAGAACTTTTTCATCAAGTAGTCCGTGAAGAAGGCCCTCAGGCAACCGCTGCTCAAATGGAGATTGCTCGCCATGAAGAAAAGGCTGGAAATTTAGAAAAAGCCCTTGAGCTCTATCAATCACTTGCAAAAGAACCTTCAGAAAAAATTGCTGCACAAGCTCTCGTTAAAGCTGGCACAATCGACTATCGCTTAGGGAAAAAAGAAGAAGCCTCACAGTTTTTTTCCCAAGCAGCCTCTCTCGCTAATACAGAAGAATGGCGTAGCATTGCAGCCCTCTCGTTAATGAAGATATCCTATGAAAAAAAGGATTATCGACACGTGATACAAACAAGCGATCAAGCACTCAAAGAATGTCAAGGCGAGGAAAAAACCCAGGCGCTTTTTTTAACAGGACAAGCGATGCGCCAATTAGGCGATTTTAAAAGTGCACTTCCACTCTATGACCAGGTGATTGCTCAGGCTCCGACTTCTTCGCTAGCTCATGAGGCATCTTTAATGCGACTCTTAGTTCTTCATTCACTGAAAAATCCCTCGTTGCTGGGCGAACTAGAAATATTTTTACACAATACGAGTGACCCAAACCAACAAACCCAAGCTCAGCTCCTTAAGGCAGAAACACTCTTTGAAGCCGGTAGCTACGCAGAAGCAGCAAGGGCTTATGATGAGCTTCAAAACACCAATCTCTCTCTTGATCTGAAAGCCGATACTCTTTACAAAGAAGCCTGGGCGTGGAATCAAGCCGGTAATACAAGAGAGGCGTTACAGGCTCTGTCGACATGGATGGGAAGTGCACCACAATCAGCACAGATGCCAGCAGCC
>CAIWMF010000012.1 GCA_903913785.1 uncultured Spartobacteria bacterium
CGGGTTAAGCCGGTGAAGCCAAACATCACATGGGTAAGAAGCTTCCCAGAAAATGTTTGCAAATTCTTAACTTTAAGGACAACAAGGTTGCTGCTGAGTAAGACAATGAAAAGCACCAAGCCCCCAAATAAGCTCACGACAGTCGATGGGAATGATTTCTCTCGTTGGAAAAAGCGTCGATAAAGTGTGGCAGGCCAGTTCGTCAGAAGGCGCTTGAAATATCGGAAGTAGCACAGAGGTATTAGTAATATAGAAATTTGCGTAACTAGCTGGCAAGCGCATACCATTTCGTTCCAGGCGAGGGGGCATGGGTAAATCCACAATGGTAATAGGCTTATTCGAAGGAAGGGAGAATGTCTCTAAGAGTTTATGATTGTTGTGAGTTGAGAGATAATTTGGATCAGCAGGATTGTGTTCCATCACCATGACGACTGTTTCTTCATTCACAAAACGGGCAATATCGTCAATATGCCCATCGGTATCATCTCCCTCAAGACCATCACCAAGCCAGTAGATGTGTGTAACTCCTAAAAATGCCTGAAGACGTTCCTCTATCTGAGATTTGGTTAGATGGGGATTTCTATTTTTTTGGAGCAAGCAAGACTGAGTTGTTAATAACGCACCAGCACCATTCACATCAATAGATCCGCCTTCTAAGACCATTCCAGGTTTGAGGAAGTCAAGATGAAGTAATTGAGCAATACGCTCGGGCACTGCATTATCGAGATCATAGGGAAGATATTTTGCACCCCAAGCGTTATATTCCCAATCAAGAATGAGTAATTTCTGCGAATCGTGATTGTGCACAAAAATGGGGCCGTGATCCCGACACCATGGTTCTTGAGTAGGAATGCAATAAAATTCAAGATGCTCTTTAGCAATGCAGGGCTCTAGTAACTTGCGAATATTTTTTTCTTCAGTTCTATTGCGTACATTAATACGTACTATTTCAGATACACCGATGGCTTGAGCCATGGCTACAAATGTGGGAATCACATTCTCGTAACGATCTGGAAAGCTGATTCCTTCTGGAGATGGCCATGAAATCCATGTCGCCTCATGTGGTTCCCACTCAGCTGGCATATGAGCGCTGAGTCTTTTATTATTGAAAACTGGAGGATAAAAAGAACTCACTAAAATGAAAAAATACTACAGAGGGTTCAAGCGAATGAGACACACAGGCTGGAATCAATGTTAGGAAATTTTATGTATTCGTTGTGCTGTGGACTTCTTTGTTATAGAGCTTTTTCTCTCGACAGAAGAACAACCAACAAGAAACCATTACACTAAAAAACCTAAGAGATACGCGATAAGCCCACGCTACATCAGACTCGTTAGGATTATTTTAATTTCTCTAGTAATGCTGCTTTAGAAGCCAATCCTGTTGTGCGATCAACAAGTTCTCCATTACGAAAAATCATGATCGTGGGAATTGCCGAAATACGATGTTCTGCCGCAATAGCCGGGCAATCATCAACATTCACTTTGGCTACGGTAACTTTTCCAGCAAGTTCTTCGGCGATTTCCTCGATAACAGGACCAATCATTTTGCAGGGACCACACCATGGGGCCCAAAAATCAACAAGCAGCAAAGACGAAGAAGCTACTGTTTGCTGAAAGGAAGCATCGGTGAGTTGTAGTACATGTTGAGAAGACATAATAGTATTATTTATTAGTGAGCATTCTTAGAAAAGAAAACGTAGTTGAAGTAGTAGAGAGATAAGAGTGATTAAAAATAGAATAAAAGCAAGAGGAAGACCAATAGAGAATTTTTTTTTGGAAGATTTTTTTTTGTCCCATGTTGGAGAAAGATCTTCGGATAGTGATGTGGATGAAAGAGGCGAGGATACTGTCTTCATAGGTATATGAGGTGGATTTTGAAGCGGAACAGGAGTCGTTTCTTCGTTCGTTGTTGGATTTGTTAAATGTTTCGTTGCTAAAACAGGCTTTGGTGGGAGGTTTAATTTCACAGCGGTTTGTGGAGCAACTGAATTAGGGAGATCATCCCGATTAACAGGAGCAGGTATAGTTTCTGATTGCGATGATGAGGGTGATGTGAGGTTAGTTTCTTCGAAAGGTGTGAGAGTACTCATGTTATTTTTTTTCGGGTAATACACTTGCTGTGGCTTCAGATTGAATCAGATTTTTAAGATCTTGAACAATGGAAACAGCTTCACGCTTTACAGGGTCAATAAAGTTAGGATCATCGCTAATGATATCGTCCTCATCGAGCTCACTGTAAGTGTTTGTTGTTTTTTTTAATTTAGAAGTATTATTATTCAAAGCTCTAGTTTTTGTAGGGACTAGCTTAGAGAGAACAGGATTATCGACGGTATCTAGTGTAAGAGCATATTCCAAGAAAGGAGATTCTTTAAGATGAGCGCGATCTTTTTTATGTTGCATTACTTTTTTCTTTTCATCAGCGAGCTCTTTTTTGCGTAACCCCTCATTTATTGAAAGTGAATTTTTTGTTAATCTTTCTATAAGAGATTTTCTCTTATCCTCGAGATAGGAAAATTCAAGATTATTTGCAACACGTTCTTGCGAAAGTTTTTTTAATGTATCTATAAAAAGCGAGTGTTGTGAAAATTGACAAAATGGCTGAGGATCCACTTCGTCATAGATCAGCGGATTGGGGAGCATCCCTTCGCCAATATCGGTTGTGTCGGTTAGTGAGGGGAGTACAATGTCTGCAAGCACTCCTTTATGTTGCGTGGATCCACCAGAGACACGATAGAATTTTTGAATAGTTAATTTCAAGGATCCGGCTTCCTGAGATCCTTGAAAAAGAGGCATGAATTTTCCAACATCTAAAACCGTTTGTACTGTTCCCTTACCAAAGGTGCGTTGATCTCCAACAATAACTGCTCGATGATAGTCTTGGAGTGCTCCTGCAAAAATTTCGCTTGCAGAAGCGCTTAATGTATTTGTGAGAACAATCATAGGGCCATCATAGAAAATTGTTGGTTCATGGTTTGAGGAAACCGTAATATTTCCATTAGAATCCTTAGCCTGAACGACTGGGCCAGCGCCAATAAAGAGTCCAGTTAAATTAATAGCCTCCTCTAAAGAGCCGCCGCCATTACGTCGCAAATCAATAACTAGGCCTTTGATATTTTCTTTTTTAAGACGTGCGAGAAGCATGCGTACATCTTTTGTTGTGCTCTTGGCATCAGGAGCACCAGGCCGATCCATCTCAGAATAAAAAGCCGGTATGGTGAGCAAACCGAATCTTTCCTCTTTTTTATCGAGACCAAGCAGCTTGATGAGTTCCGCTTTCACTTCAGACTCTTTTAATTTCACTTCATCACGTGTGAGTTCAAGAATAATGCGCTTGGAAGGGTCTGCAGCATCTGCAGGAATGACCTGCAAACGGACTAGAGATCCTTTTTTTCCACGAACCTTTTCTACGACCTTATCAATTCTTAAATCAATAACATCCTCAAATGGACCATTGCCTTGTGCCACGGCAGTAATACGATCATTTTCTTTGAGTCTCTTATCTCTATCCGCGGGGCCGCCGGGTACAATTTCAACAATACGCGTGTAACCATCATCGGAACGTAATACAGCACCAATACCAATGAGCGAAAGGCGCATTTGAATGTTAAAATTATCCATATCAGAGGGGCTCATGTATTCTGAATGTGGATCATAACTTTCTGCCAAAGCAATTAAAAAAGCTCTCACAACATCTTCATCTTTTTGTTCATGAAGTGCTTTTAGCATCTGTTCGTGTCGGTGAGTAATGATTTTTTCAGGAGATTCAGTAGAATTTTTATTGAGCTTTTCTTGCAACAGTTCAGCTTCAATACGATCGTTCCAGAGCTTATCTGCCGCAAGAGTATCGAGAGGCCAGTCGGCTTTTTGACGATTTAATTCTACGCTACGATTGCTTAAAAATTCATGTTTTGCAGTCACTATGATTTTATTTTTAACAACACGTTCTTCGACGCGTTGACGAAAGCGATCATAAATAGCTTTAGCATTTGTTAAATCACCTCTTAATAAATCAGCACTGATCGTAGATTCATATTTCTGTTGAAATTCATGAATATCGCTCTGCGTAAAGTAGAGGTGATTATAATCTAGGAACTGTAGATAATTTTTAAGTATGCGTTGAGGCATGCTTAATGCCGATGTGCCTAAGTCATGAGGTGGATTAGGATCATTTAACGAAAGTCGCAAAAAATGCCCTTGTTCTAAAATACGCCCAACCGTTGCTGCAATGGGTCCCATGTCTGCAAGAGAGAGAGCAGAAGCGGAAGCCTTAGGGGGGGGAGTCGCCGGTGGGCTGTTCTTGGATATAACTGAAGGATCTATTTTTGGAGACTCAGCGTTTAGTGCCGATGGAAAAAGAAAAAAGCAAAGAAATAATAGCTTAGACAAGAAAAAACAATGCGCTTGAATTTTCTTTAACAAAAGAGATCGCTGACTTGTTTTGCGAAAGGAAAAATTCATTTTTAAGAAGTAAGTAAAGAAATCTTGCAGAGGTTCAAAAGAAAAGCAAACTTCGTGTGATGAAAAACGATATTTGCTTCACTGGTGGGCCACTTCAAACTAACTCCTATTTGGTCTCACTACCGAAGGGAAACCTTTTAATCGATGCTCCCGAGGGCTCTGCAGCATTTTTTCAAAATGTCAGTATTCATTTACTTATCCTCACACATGGGCATTTTGATCACATCATGGATGCTGCAAAAATAGTCAGACAACATGGTTGTCCTGTAATGATGCATCCAATAACTGAAGAAATTCTTGCCGACAAAAATCTACTCCGACGTCTGGGGCTAAATTTGGAAATAGAACCTGTAAAAGCTTCTGAGCACCTCATAGAGAGGCAAGGTCAATTGCTCCTTGGGCATTCCTTTGATGTATTTGAGGTGCCAGGACATTGCCCAGGAAGCATCTGTTTGTATGATTCTAGAGCAAATATACTTTACGCAGGTGATGTCTTATTTGCAGGTGCTATTGGAAGATGGGATTTACCAGGAGGAAATCGCGAAGTGCTTCTAGATGGTATTGAAAAAAAACTACTTACTTTACCTCCTCTTACGCGTCTGCTGCCTGGCCATGGGCCAGAAACAACCATAGGTCAGGAAGCTCATTACAATATTTATCTCAAGTGATTCTTACTATATTTTTATTAAATCATTGAACTATTATTGACTGGCTTTTTTCATCGCGAACTTCGTTGGCTACATTGGACTCTTTGACTCATGTAGACAATAGCATTTGCCGCTTATATCCCAGCTTCCGCAGTAGATCAGTGTGAAATATCCTGGTTAACGCAAGCGCTATAAAACAAGAGAAACAAGAGTCAGGAGAAAGAGATTATCCTTTTATTTTTTTAGGTTAATAATTATTCATGACATATATTATCTGAAGTTTTAAAAAGTTAAATGCATTCTCAGCAAAAAAGATTGTTTTACTTTTTACTTTGAATATCCGGGCTGGTCGCCATCTTGTTTTTATGCTCCTCCTAAGGGGCACAACATGGTCATAAAACTAAGAATTATGAGAGAATACGGCGCCGTATTCCCTCCATGGCACTTTACTTGTAGCCTTTGGCTTTGCGAGTGTCAGATAAAAATTTGTTTCAAAATACTAAAAATAAAGTTCGATCTTACTTCTTTTTGTAGCAAATTTTTTCTCCTTTGAGTTGCTCTGCAAGTTCTACTTAATTACCATAAGTATATGGCATTGAAGATATTTTCTGATTTATAATTATCAGATATCAAGAATGTCTTAAAAAATTATCAAAAAATCTTGACAAAAAAACGGTTTTTAAGAAAATTATTTTGGGCTATCTCCTTTTTTTCAAAAAAACTTACCCAAAATGTGAGATTTAAGAAAATAGATCATATTAGCCTATTGTCAAGCGTTTTCTGGTAGATTTATTTTAGTTAAAGCAATTATCACTCGATTATTTGTATGAAAAAAATCATCTTCCTATTATCACTTCTCGTCCCCTTTTCTCTATCCATGAAGAAAGCGGTAGGGCTACCAGGAAAATCAATTGGGGAATTCTACCCGCTATCAAACCCTATCAATGACAGTGGATATGCGCCTATAAATTCCGAACAAAATCCAAATCCGAATGAGCAAGTAAGTGTGCAAGAAACACACTCCTTATCAGGAAGCGCAACAGTAGAGACCTATAGCAGCTCAGTAGATGTGGATGGTGATCTAAACCTTAATCATGATGAGAAGCTAGAAATTAATGGAGACCTCAATGACAACTCAACCTCGACAACACGTATCTCCAAGGGAACGCATATCATCGTCCATGGGAATAGTCATCTCGGAGGCAAA
>CAIWMF010000013.1 GCA_903913785.1 uncultured Spartobacteria bacterium
CAAATCCGTGTATTTAAAAAAAGAAGAAGAATATGATGTCATCATCATTGGGGCTGGCGCTGCAGGACTCTTCTGCGCGTTCCAAGCGGCATCGCGAGGACGTAGGGTGGCTTTGTTAGAGCACAACGAACGTGTTGGCAAAAAAATAGAAATCTCAGGTGGCGGTCGTTGTAATTTTACCAACATCTATGCTTCTTCAGAAAATTATCTCTCTGAAAATCCAAATTTTTGCAAATCAGCTCTAGCCAGGTATTCTCCCTGGGATTTCATAGCACTCGTCGAAAAACATCACATTGCCTACTACGAAAAAAAATTAGGCCAGCAATTTTGCCATGGTAGTTCTCGAGAAATTATTCAGCTGCTTCTTGAAGAATGCCGTGCACACAGCGTAGAGCTCAAGACGTCCTGTCACGTAGAGGAAATTTCAAAGAGCGATCACTTTGTCGTTAAAACCTCTCAAGGTCTTTTCTCAGCACGTTCTCTCGTGATTGCAACTGGTGGCCTTTCCTTTGCAAAACTAGGTGCTACTGATTTTGGCTACCGTATTGCAAAGCAATTTGGCCTTCCTATTGTCCCTCTTCAACCTGCCCTCGTGCCCTTGACCTTTTCTTCCTCTGATGCTGCGTTCTGTAGCAACCTGGCGGGTGTTGCCTTACCCGTTGGTGTGCGTCATGAGAAGCATACGTTTGAAGAATCACTCCTCTTCACCCATCGTGGGGTGAGTGGCCCTGCCATCTTACAAATTTCCTCATACTTCCATCATGAAAAAGAACTTTTTTTTAACCTCATTCCTGAAGAAGAAAAGCGTACTAGCTTGGAAAACGAACGCTCTTCACCAGCCCTTTTTTCTAACCTTCTGAGCAGATACCTCCCAAAGCGTTTTGCAGAAGCTTGGAGCGAACGGCATGGATTTTCTAGGTCCGCTCAAAAATACTCCGACCGTGAATTTCAAGAATTATTAATCTTACTTCATCAATGGCCCCTGAAACTTTCTGGGACTGAAGGCTACCCCAAAGCCGAAGTCACGCGAGGTGGCGTCTCCACTGGTGAACTCTCTTCTAAAACCATGGAAGCACACCGTGTGCCAGGACTCTTTTTTATCGGTGAAGTCATCGATGTCACCGGGTGGCTTGGTGGGTACAACTTTCAATGGGCCTGGGCCAGTGCCCATGCGGCAGCAGAGGCGCTTTAGAATACGAGGGCTTAGCTTTTATTACAGGCCTCTTCGTCTTCCAAATGGGTTGGTGTTTATTTTTTGATTTAAGGCTTGATTCTCACTTGCAATCTTTGCTGCTTTAAAACTCTTGATGGATGTTTGAAAAGCCTCAACTGCCTCGTATAATATTTGCATATTGCTTTGAACCCCCACCTTGATTGTCAAGTTTGTTTGACTTAATTGCTCCCATTGTTCTTCGCTAAGTGCATGGAGTGCTTGGATATCTCCATGAACATACTTGATAGAGCTTGGAGGAAGCTGGTTTTCAATATCCAAAGCGAACTCATCGTTGTCTAGTATCAGTCTATCGAGATCTTGTTGAAGAGAGTGATAGGATGATTTTTTTCTTTCTAAATCACGTAAGGCCTCGCTGATCTTGAAAACGAGTTGAATTGTTGTTAGCCTTCCTGAGTTAAACCATGCCTTACGTGTTTCTTCGCAAGGAGAAACCAATTCTTCCATCTCAGAGAGGAGATTGTTTCCATGTTCTGGAACAAGCGTGTTGTTTTGCAGGGGTCCTTTCAAGGCCTTTGCTTTGAGCCCTATCGTATGTAGCAAGTTTATATTTGGATTTTCACTATGAAATGGGTTGGCAGCGGCGCTAGCTTTGCCTTGATCTTTGGTTGCTGGTGAGGGAGCAATAATAGTGCCTAACTCACTGAGAGCATCATCTAATGCACCCAAATAATTTTCTAAGATGTTTTGTTGCTCGGTGTAAAAATCTTTATCGGAGTCGATGTGCTTGATGTTTTTTTCAATGAGACTCGTTTTATTGGCCACATCCCTCACAATCTCAGCTACGCTTATTTGCTCGTCAGTGGGCTCCATAGAGGGGGCTCGATATTGCGTCACATCCTCAAACGAACCTCGCGAAAAACAACAGGTTAGGTAGTAGGTAGCATAGCTAAAAAAAGTGTGAACCGATTTGCAAAGCTTTTCCCAACACACATAAAAAAAGGAAGCACAGGAATGTGGTTCCTCGTTGTGATGCACCGTCATATCGCTAACATTTGAGATGATTGGGTCTTGAGCCTCTGGCACTCCTCTTGTTAAGGAGGGCTCACGATCATCTGGGAGATGATTAGAATTGATAGAATCTCGAGTGATAGGATGCATCGATGGTATTTTCATTCATGAAAAATATTTACTTTATCATGAAAACACAAATCCTCTTTTGACCAGGAGAGGATAGATCTGTTATGATCCTTGGTTCTTATGAGAGCATTTCAACCCATCACCTTCCATCCGCTATGCATGGAGCGTCCTTGGGGTGGTCGTCGTTTAGAAGAAGACCTCCATATTCCCCTGCCTGATTCTCTAAAGATCGGAGAGCTCTGGGCTCTGGTGGATCGACCCGAGGCACAAAGCATCGTCTCTCATGGACCCTTTGCAGGCAAAACATTGCATGAACTTTGGAGTGAAGAGCGACTGGGTATTTTTGGCAGAAAGCATCTCCAGCATCCTTCGCTGGTTTTTCCTCTTCTTTGTAAAATTTTAGACGCTAGAGAAATGCTCTCTCTTCAGGTTCATCCCCGGAATAAAAGGGCGAGCGAAAGATCCGATCGTGAGCCTAAAACAGAGTTTTGGTATTTTTTAAAAGCTGATCCGGAAGCTTTTTGTTATGCAGGACTCAAAAAAGGAGTGACGCGTGAAGCTTTGGAAAATGCTGTTAAAAATTCAAGCCTAGAAGATCTACTCCACCGCATTGCTGTCAAACAAGATGATGCTCTTTTTATTCCGAGTGGACGCCTGCATGCCCTTGGTCAAGGTACCCTAGTCGTCGAAATCCAACAAAACAGTGATACCACCTACCGTGTTTTTGACTGGAGTCGTCGTGATAGCGAAGGCCGCACACGGACGCTCCATCTTGAGGAAGCGCTCGAGTCGATTGATTTTGAGGATCAAGAACCGTCACTCCATGATACAAATTTCATGATCACTTCAGATTATTTTAATTCAAAAAAATGGGATTTGACTGAGGCGATGACTCTTGAAACCTCAGATGAATTTGCCATCATCACCTGCTTGAGCGGCCAAGTGGAGTGTTGCAAAGAGATTTTTTCTCCTGGAAATTTTTTTCTTTTGCCGGCAGGGAGAGGTCAAGCACCCTTAATTCCAAAAGCAGACGGGACAACTCTTCTCTGCACACATTTGGCTTCTTCATGATTTCTATGATTGAACTCATTGGCATTCATAAGACCTACGACCGAGGAGGCACAACCTTCCATGCGCTGCGAGATATTAATCTCCAGGTCAGTGCAGGAAAGATTTTTGGAATTATCGGGGCTTCAGGAGCAGGTAAGAGCACTTTAATTCGAACCGTTAATTTATTAGAAGCACCTAGCAGTGGAGAGGTAATTGTTGATGGCAAGAAGATGACCCAACTTCACAAAGAAAAACTACGACTTGCACGTCGTAAGATCGGAATGATTTTTCAACACTTCAATCTTCTTTCCTCACGTACCGTTTTTCAAAATGTTGCCCTGCCTCTGAGAGTAGAAGATCTTCCAGAATCAAAAATCCGTACTCGTGTTCATGAACTCTTAGCTCTTGTCGGACTAGATGATCGTTTTCAAGCCTACCCGGGAGAGCTTTCCGGGGGGCAAAAACAACGTGTTGCCATTGCTCGGGCACTTGCGTCATCGCCAAAAGTTTTACTCTGTGATGAGGCGACCTCGGCTCTCGACCCTCAAACCACACGTTCTATTCTCACACTGCTCCAACAAATCAACACTCAACTAGGTATTACCATATTGCTCATCACCCATGAAATGGACGTGGTCAAGTCTATCTGCGATGAAGTTGCTATCCTAAGCAATGGTGAACTTGTGGAGCAAGGAGCTGTTTCTTGGTTTTTTGGCAATGCTAAAACGCGATTAGCTCGTGATTTTATCGCATCAACGTTTCACTTAAAAATTCCAGAAGAATATCAGGCGCGGATGCATTTGCTTCCGACTCCCGATAGCCACCCCTTGGTGAAGCTTGGATTTACTGGGGCCACGGTTGATAAACCACTGATTAGCGAGGCAAGCCGTCTGTTTGATATTGATATTAGTATTTTAAGTGCGGATATCGAATATGCAGGAGGGTCAAAATTTGGCTACCTCCTTGCAGAGCTTCTCGGTAAGTCTGACCAGTGCGAGGCGGCTCGTCGCTTTTTTATCCAGCATCATGTGCAATTAGAAATCCTCGGTTATGTTACCAATGATTAACATCCTCATCCACGCCCTAGGTGAAACATTGCTGATGGTTTCTGTTTCTGCAATAGGTGCATGTTTTTTTGGGCTCATCCTAGGTCTTGCGCTTGAAGTAACAAAACCACACCAGATCTTACCTCACCCTCAGCTGCATCATTTTTTAGAAATAATCATTAATACGGGACGCTCCATTCCCTTTATCATTCTTTTAGTGGCGATCATTCCTATCACCCGATTTCTTGTAGGAACAAGCATTGGAACAGTAGCAGCCATTGTTCCCTTAACGCTCGGAGCCATTCCTCTCTCTGCTCGTCTCATAGAAAGTGCCCTCATGGAACTTCCCCAAGGATTACTCGATGCCGCAAATGCCATGGGATTAAATTCCTTGCAAATCATTACAAAAGTTTTAATTCCCGAGGCATTGCCGGGCATTCTCAATAGCATCACGATGACCCTTGTGACCTTAGTGAATTACTCAGCAATGGCGGGAACCATTGGTGGTGGTGGTCTAGGAGATGTTGCCATTCGCTATGGCTATCAGCGATTTGATTTTAAGATGATGTTCTTAACAGTGCTCATCCTCATTCTTCTCGTTCAACTCATCCAATCTTGTGGTCATTACTTTGTGAAAAAGTGCCATCATCGGTAACTCAGAAAAATATGAAATTCTCTCTCTCTCTGCTTCTGGTATTGACCTCGCTCGTCTTCACAAGCTGCCACAAGAAGCAAGAAAGCAATACGTTGAAAGTCGGAGTGATGATTGGACGGGAATCCGATTTGATCAACCTAGTCGCTCAGATTGCTCAAGAAAAATATGGCATTAAGGTGGAAATCGTTACTTTTTCAGATTATGGCATTCCTAACAGAGCTCTTCAGGATGGATCTATTGATTTAAATGTTTTTCAACACAAACCCTATCTTGATGCCCAAGTAAAAGACCTTGGCTGCCAACTAGTCGGTGTTGGCAAGACGTTTATTTTTCCAATTGCTGGCTATTCACAGAGAATAAAAACTCTCTCCGAACTTCACGACCACGCCAAAATAGCCGTGCCCAATGACCCTAGCAATCTTGCACGAGCACTTCTCTTGCTTGAGAAACAAGGCCTCATCACCTTAAGAGCAGGAGATTCTGTCCTGGCCAGACCTTCAGATATCATGAGCAATCCAAAACATCTCTCCATTATTGAGCTTGACGCGGCTCAATTACCACGAGCCCTAGAAGATGTGGATATTGCTGTGATCAATACAGGCTACGCAGCAGAAATCAATCTTTTGCCAACACGTGATGGTCTCTTTATGGAAGAAAAAGATTCTCCTTACGTCAATCTCATCGTTGCGCGAGAAAATAATAAAGAGACTCAACAGGTACAAGATTTTGTCCATGCCTATCAAAGCCCTGAAGTTCTCCAAGAAGCAGAAAAGTTATTTCCAGGAAGCGTTATTCAGGGATGGTGAGAAAGACTCTATATTTTTTCATATTTTAACAAAAAAAGTTTGACTTTTTTGTCTTACTGTTGTTCATTGTCGACGCTCTTTTTTTAGAAAAAATATTCCCCAAATCCCCATAAGATAAAATCCCCTTCTCCCTCCTCCTTCACAAAAGCACTCTCTCGAGTGCTCTGGCCCGTAAGCAAGTTGGCAAGTTGATTTTTACAATAATTTTTGTGGCTAAGGTTAAGTTTGATCTTACAAAAATAGTTTACCCCAGTTATCTCGCCCAACTCTCACGACAATCACATGAAGTGGTTGGAAGATAATAAAGATAAGAAAGTATATGCTTGCGTGGATTCAGCACTCCTCAGTTTTGATGACACACAGCAAATGCATCTCATAACAAAGATGCGCCCATCGGTAGAGACAAGGTGAGTTGGGCATACACTTATAAGGGTTAACTATTAGGTCATACTTATTGTTTCGGGAAATTTTATTTCTAAAGAAAAGAAGCTATGCACTTTTTTTATGAAAAAAATTATTCCTCATTTACTTGTTCTAACGTTTGTTTCGGTTGCTCATCCGCTGTTTGGAGATGCGGGAGGTGCTCAAGGATCAAATAATAATACTACAATACCTGTTCTTCAAATACCTCCACCGGCAGGCAAGCATCAAGATACTCCAGGGATCATTTCTGGATTCATTCCAGGCACTGTTCCTGGTCAAACTCCAGGAATCAATCCTGGTAATCCTAACAACATCATTATCGGAAACCCTGATGGTGAGATTATCGGCGAGACTCCCTTCACGCCAGGCGTCACTCCTGGTGCAACTCCAGGAATCAACCCAGGAAACCCTAACAACACCATTGTCGGCGATCCAGGATTCACCCCAGGTGTTACTCCTGGTGTCACTCCAGGCGTCAATCCTGGCAATCCTAACAACACCATTGTGGGTAATCCTGATGGTCACACTGTCGGCGATCCAGGATTCACCCCAGGTGTTACTCCTGGTGTCACTCCCGGAATCAACCCAGGAAACCCTAACAACGCCATTGTCGGCGATCCAGGATTCACTCCAGGCGTCACTCCTGGTGTCACTCCAGGAATCAACCCCGGTAATCCTAACAACGCCATTGTGGGCAATCCTGATGGTCACATTATCGGCAAGACTCCCTTCACGCCAGGCGTCACTCCTGGTGTCACTCCAGGAATCAATCCTGGAAATCCTAACAACACCATTGTCGGCGACCCAGGATTTACCCCAGGCGTCACTCCTGGTGTTACTCCAGGAATCAACCCAGGAAATCCTAACAACACCATTGTCGGCGATCCAGGATTTACCCCAGGCATCACTCCTGGTGTCACTCCAGGCATTAACCCAGGAAATCCTAACAACGCCATTGTTGGTAATCCTGATGGTCACATTGTCGGCAAGACTCCCTTCACGCCAGGCGTCACTCCTGGTGTCACTCCAGGCATTAACCCAGGAAATCCTAACAACGCCATTGTTGGCAATCCTGATGGTCACATTGTCGGCGACCCAGGATTTACCCCAGGTGTCACTCCTGGTGTAACTCCAGGCATTAACCCAGGCACTCCTAATGATAATTCGGGATTCACCCCAGGTATCACCCCGGGATTCACTCCTGGTCGCGATCACTATGAAGTAACTTTAGAAAATCGAGATAATCTAGATCCTGGTATTGAAAAAGAGACACGTCTTGAAATTAAAACGGACCATCATCTCCATGGTAATTTAGAATCCCGAGGAGTCACGGTAACACAAAGCGGCTCTCTCTCAGGACCAGGAATGCTTGAGACACATGGTAGCTCCGTTGATGTGGATGGTGATCTAAACCTTAATCATGATGAGAAGCTAGAAATTAATGGAGACCTCAATGACAACTCAACCTCGACAACACGTATCTCCAAGGGAACGCATATCATCGTCCATGGGAATAGTCATCTCGGAGGCAAA
>CAIWMF010000014.1 GCA_903913785.1 uncultured Spartobacteria bacterium
GGAAAAGATAAATAGGCATACTTTCCATAGTCATTGAAGTAGTAGATATAAAAATCGTGTTGTAATATGAAATGCTTCCCAACAGCCTGCATGTAAGGCTGTCTTCTACTTAGATTGACCGTGCACGAGGCTAGGGAGCCAAGCACGAGGAGCAGGAGAAGACGAAGTATTAACCCGGATATTTCATACTGATCGTGACGAGGAGGCCGAGAAGGCTGATGGGGTACCACCGGCGGCCCAAGAGACTGCGAGGAAGACTGCCCAGAGTGTGTAGGCTCTCTCTTTTTTTTTCTTTGAAGCAGCCCTTCAAAGGGCGAGACGAGCTTCGCCAAGCGAGTCAACGCAGACGAACATTTTAACGCCGGGCTGTATGTGTCCATGCTGCCGAAGTCACAAGGTGAGTCTAACACAGCATCCATATGCCTTCCTGGCCTCCGCAGGTGATCAGTGTGAAAGATTCGGGTTAACATATCTACAAACACTCTTCTAGCGCTGCAGTAAGAGAGGCAAGTTCCTTTGAAAAGAATGATTTCCTAAAAGATCGAAGCAATACGTATCTGTTGCTAAGGTACTATCCCACTTTTTAAAGTAATTACTTGGAAACAAGATGGAAATGAGGTCATAACGATTGCGTGCATTGGTGACCGTGTTAAAGCCAGCCTCGTTGTTTTCAATGTAGCGCTGAGGATTGAGCCCCGTGTACTGAAAATTTTCTTTTGCACTCGGGCTCATGTAAGGAGCGCTATTACTCACCACCACAGAACCATTACTATAGGCAATGGCTTTTCCCCCATTGTGATAGTTGACAATATCGGCAAAACAGATCGAGCGAAGATCAATACAGCCCAACTGTTCTAAGAAGGCTCTTGGAAGATCTCTCCAGCCGCGAGTGTAGTTATTAATAGGAAGGACAGCGTTATTGTCCAATCCCATTGAATTAGCTATTGAGATAGCATTTGCTTGTGCGCGCAGAGCATCTGTGAAAATCCCATTAATGCTCATCAGTTGCTCTGGGTTGGAGCGGCGTTGAAGAGCTGTATTTCTAGCCTCTAAAAAACTCGGATCATCCAAATCCCCATCCACAAAACTCAACAGCTCTCCTGCAATACCGCGTAGTGTTGTTGGTAGATCTGATCGCGTGTTGATCATGCTGTTCATGAAGGTGGTGTTTTGATATTGGGTTTTACTTAATGCAATGGCCCCGCGTTCCATTTTCTCGACACACCTGCCATCGGGATCCAAGCCATTGACCGGATCGCCTGCACAGTAATCATAGAGACTCCAGCTTGCGTCATGTCCGAGAGGATCCGGGCTTAAGAAGCGTCCACTATTAGGTTCGTAATAGCGAGAGCCCATCGAGTAAAACCCGGTCCAGTCAAGATAGTGACCACGCCACTGGGGCACAAGGTCCGTGTTAACGCTCGAGCCAGGCATGGCGCCGTAGCCACCTAGGACGTTGCCCCAAGGGTAGAAGCCGCTCTCTGTCATAAGACCAAGGGCGTCTCCAAAGAAGTTGTTCACAACCCCCTGAGCTATTCCACTATTTTCATTGTAGGTTGCCTCAAGGCCACCGATGCCTTGAGCGCCGCCGTAGAGGCCACTGCGATCAGGGCCATAGAGGTTCCAGGTGCGGCCAAAGTCATCATGGCCGAGTTCTAAGTACTCCACTTCTGGATCGTAGTAGTAGCGGAGGCTTAAGGGCGAGGAGGTTTCTTGCGTGGCGGTGGCATCGGCGTAGGATGTTTGAATGCGTCTACCAAGGCCATCGTAGGTGGTTGACCAGTTGTAGCCTTGGTTGTTTGGATTACGTTCTTCTACACGTATGAGCCTACCAAAGCTATCCCAGGTAAGTTTTTCGCTATGATGGCTGGAAATACGCGAGATGACTTCTCCAAGGGTGTCGTAAGCACTGTGCCACATCAATGTGGTCCCAATATATTGGTCTAATGAGTCTAGGATGACTTGCCCCAGGTTATTAATTTCTTGCGCCATGTTGGCAACATGCTCATTAACCTGTTGGCTTGTGCGGATATTAAGAGGGTTGAAGTGATAGGAGGCGCCCTGTGTTCCAGGGGCAAGGATGTCTGGACTTACTGATTCTATCAAGGTGTAGGGTTCTTCTGTGAGGCGACCTACTTCATCATACTGGTAGTTGCGTGTTTCGTTTTGAGTACCCACGATGCTATAGCTAGCAAGTTTCCTGTCTGCTCTCCACGATAAACTTTCCGTCGATCCCTCAGGGAGATCTATTGTGGTGATATTGCCTTGTGCGTCTCGGGTCAAGCGAGTCGTGCCAGAGGGAGTTTCCTTGGAGAGAAGGAGACCGTGGTCCCCATATGTGTAGGAGGATCTCCCAAGAGGACTCTGCGAGCCACCTTGCAAGTCGATCATTTCCGACTTTGTGATGAGCCCTAAGGCGTTGTAGGAAAATTGGTATTCTGGCCCTTGGGTATCCATATTCCAGGTGAGCCTCGTGCGGTTACCTACGGCGTCCCAGCTTTGCTTCCAGGATGAGATTAAGGCGCCATTCATCGAGGTTGCTTCACTGATTAAATGACCAGCTTTGTCATAATCGCGGGCAACCAAGGTCGATGGACCTGTCGAGGGATCAGCATAACTTTGGGCCACCGAGGTAAGAAGACCCCTAGGGTCGTAGGAGTAGCTTGTGATTTGATTTTGCTCTGGTGTTTTCGAACCACTCGAGGTGATGGTGAGTGGGTGCCCCTGAGGGTCATAAGTGAAGGAACTTGTGAACCCACGTGGATCGTGAATCAAGGAGAGGAGACCCTGAGTGTAGGTATAGGTATGGTTGCGAGTGATGCTGCCATCGCTTCCCTTCAAGCTATCAGCAACTTTTTGACCTGCTTGGTCATACTCATTTTTTTCTTCAAGTCCTCCAGGCATGGTTCGAGTGAGCACTTCTCCTAGAGCATTGTGAGCAAAGAGGGTTGTGTTGCCCCCTGGCAGGCAGGTGTAGGTGAGATGATTTAAGGAGTCATAGCCCCAGGAGGTGGAGTTGCCTTGTTTGTCCTGCAAGAAACTTAAATTTCCATTAAGGTCGTAGGCGTAGAGGATAGGGGGCCCATTTTCATTATCTTCAATGAGGGGTCGTCCTTGCAGGTCACTATAAGTCGTTGTCTTCATGCTATCACTTCCTGAGCCAATCTTGGTTGTCACGCTTTGGTGGTCTCCTGAGTACTCCTTACTTTCATTATAGGCAATACTTCCATCAGCATTAAAGCGGGTCAAGAGCACGAGTCTTCCTATGCCATCAAAAAAACTATTTTGCCATTCTCCTTGTTCGTTGACCCAGCTCACGCACCCAGGTTTGTAGTAGTAGGTTTTCTTGGAAAGCGGGCCTTCTTCGGTTTTCAGACGTCCTAAGCCGTCGTAGGAGTAGTTCGAGCTATTACCTGCTAAATCGGTTTTAGAAATGAGGTTGCCCCGTCCATCGTAGATCTCGGAAGTAATCCCAAGGTTCTTTCCCTGAGCATCTAAAAAAGTCCGTGTGATCGTATTGCCTTGATAGGAAATCTGGCAACTCGTGCCATTAGGAAATGTTTCCTTGAGCATGCGTCCTGAGAGGTCGTAGCAGTAGCTACTGACAGACCCATCAGCATGGGAGGCTGATACAATCTGACCAAGAGAGTTATAACTATAATTTTCATGCCCCCCTAGAACGGTCGTGTGAGTAGCAACTTTTCCACCTGGTTCATAGGTGAAGGATTCACTTGCAGCTCCATCACCTAAGCAACGAGAGATCATGTTACCTAGCGGGTCATAGGTCATGGTTGTTGTGTGACCGTTAGGATCGATCAGAGAGGTGCAGTTGCCTTGGGTGTCGTAACAAAAGCTTGTCGCGGCCATACCCGCACTGTTGACTTTTTTTCCGTCAGAACTCGCAGCACTTAACCAAACCCCTTGATGCAGGAGGTGTCCAGCTCGGTCATATTCATAATAGGTATAGTCGACGGGGTTAAATCGGGCTCCCTGTTCCCATTCAAGTTCTCCATTGGAGTTGTAATACCAAGCGTGCCAGTCCATGGGGTGATGATCGGGGCCAAAGGTTTCTTCAAAGATAGGGTTTCCTAGCGCATCGTAGGAATACTTTTTCATGATACCACGATCATCCTGTTCCGAGATGACTTCACCACGACGACTCGTGGTGATTTGCGTAGTGACATTAGGATCACTTGTTCCAGTCGCCTGAGTGATCGAGCTTAGGAAGCCATGAGCATCGTACGAAAAGCTTTTTGTAAATCCATCCATGCTGATCGAGGAAGGTAGTCCTTGGGCCTGATAGGTCATTTTCGTCAGACTGGTTGTTTTTCCCTCTGCACTTTTCGTGATGCTTGTTGGATTGAATGAATGGTTCGCATCACTATAGCTATAGGCAGTTGTGTTTCCTAGCGCATCGGTGATGGCGGTCACCATGTTATTTGTGTTGTAGGTGAAGGTTGTCTTGGCGATTTCTTGGGCGCCTGATCCTGTGATGTTGCCTTGGAGTGTGCGACTCGTGAGGTTCCCATGGGTATCATAGCCCAATGTTGTCACAAGACCGCGGGCATCCGTGCGGCTTGTGAGCACTCTGGCAGTTTCGTCCCAGTTCTCACTGATCGTTCTATTTTGTGGGTAAGCAGTTTTACTTATTTGGCTATTTGTAATGAAGTAAGTGGTTGTGTTGCCTGCTGCATCTTGAACGCTCGTGCTCCCATGAATCGTGTTGTTGGCATTGCCACTCGTGACGTTGTAGCTGAAGGTAGCACTTGTCGTTGGTGTCGGGCTTACACCTACTGTTGAGGCTTGGCTGATAACACGCCTTTGGCTGTCGTAGCTGTTTTGTACAATACGGCCATTGGGGTTCTTTTCTTCTGTGAGCAGGTGGGTGGAGTAGCTTCCTTTCTCATCTGTGGCATGCTTGTAGGCATACGTAATTACCGAGTGATCAGCGAGGATTGCTTTCACGAGATCGCCATAACGATCGTACTGATAGCCTAAGTGACGTCCGTCACTCGAAAAAACTTCCAGGATGTGACCATAGCGATCGTAGGCGAAATGAAGGCTGCTCGCATTGCTCGAGGTAATAACGGCAAGTTCTCCGTAGTCGGATTTTTGTTGATCATTTCCATAGGTAAAGGTGTAACCATTACCTTGATTATCTCTCCATGTATCTAGGTAGGGTCGGGTGCGGGTGATTTCAGGCGAGCCTGGAAGAGGAAAGGATTTTATGCTAAAGGAGCGTCTGCTCCCATCGGATCCACTCAAGACGTAAGTCGTCTCATTTTCTTTGCAAATAACATTGTTAAATAAATTTTGACTCGGTTGAGGGCTCCCATCATTAGGGTTCATTAAGTCGGGGTTGTCGGCTGGCAGCGGTTTCCATGTGCCGCTCATTGCCTCGTAGCGGTAGGCAATCACCGAGCCATCCATTTCAGCTGCATAGATGAGGCTAGCTGGCGTGCCGTTATGCTCACCCTCTGAGAGCATGAGGTAGGGGAAGTATCCGAGCTTCCAACCACCTCCGAAGCTATTCTCACTTAAGTTTTGTGATCCGTAGGTACGGCGTAGCTCTAGTGGCATGGGGCCGTTGAGTTTCAGGTCCAGCGCGTTAATATAAAATTCCCCAGTCACCACACTCACCGGATCCATGACGTGGTTGCAGAGTTTTCCGTAGTAGCTAGGGGCACCTGTAAAACCCTTACTCGCTATTTCTTGTTTTAAAATAGCTATCTGTGCTGCCGGCAGAGGTGCTGACGCTGGAGGGTTAGAAGCATAATCCGCGGGCGGTAGAGTGTTAGGAGCAGAATCCGCGGTTGGTGGAGTGTTAGGAGCAGAATCTGCGGTTGGTGGAGTGCCAACAGGAGAAGATGGGCTAGATTGATTGGGCGTGTTGTGATGATCTGGAGGCGGAGGCATTGCGTTGTCTTTAGTATTTCCGCCGTGATATTGATTTTGAACCTGTCTGTAGGCTTCATACTCTCTGACTTGATTGATCCAGTTATTGATTTGTGTGTTGAAATCATTGTTGTGATCAGGATTCATGGAGGAAATCGGAGTCGTGGCTCCTCCGTATCCTCCATGGTCGATTGAAATAGAATCAGAGATCAGTGCCGAGGAAAAACAATCACTCAAAATTAAGCATCCCATGCCCGTGTATGCTTTGCCTTCTTGGCCTGGTGCAGTAACGGGCGACGGGGTCATGAAGACTGTTGTGAGTCGTCCTTCTTCCTTACTTAAAATATCCTCTATTGGGGACCAAATGCCTGCTAAACTGGCCCAATCTTTGACCGTTTTTTGATCAGTGTACGGGTTGCCCGTAGAGTATCCGATGTATTGCTCAAGGTTGTAATTAGTCGAGTCAACTTTTTCTACTCCTATTCCTGGATGTGACGCAACGCCTGTCTCTGGATTCCATCCTTGGGCTATATCCAGTAGCTTGATGGTTGAAATAGCACTTTTCTGGTTAAAAAAATCATTAATAATACGGTGTTCTTGTGCTGAGCCATCCACCAAAATCAATTGCATAAGATCACGTGCCTTGAGGCCTGATTCTCCTGATTCTAAATGAGAGGTTTGATTTCCAAGCAGAGCCGTTCTGCTATAAAACATATCCACACGCGGATAGACCAAGTTAAAGTCTTGACCGTTTTGGATCGTTACTGGCGATCCATCTTGATTGCGCTCTGGGCTCAGTTTACTTAGCCCAAATGCTTTCCAAGAAACAGTGTGACCTTTCATTAAATTCTCTAACTCTATAGCGGTATCGCTGACTTTACCATAGTAGCCCTGCCCCATAGAGTGGAGGATTTGACCGGTGAGTTGCTCTGGGTTTTTTTGGCTTTCTGGATGCGCGTCACATTGATGTTCGTAGTCTTGATATTTTTGTAATGCATATTGGAGCATTTTTGGACTAACGCGACCGTAGTTGATGCTGAATGCAGCCATGTCTCCTTTACGCAGAGAGCGTACTATTTCCTGCGAGGTTGCCTCCAATAAACCAGGGAATTGCTTGTAATAAGCATGATCTCCTTCTATGGCTTGCTGATGATTGATAGAGGAAATTTTATAGAGAAGAGTATCATCATTCTGAGGATCGTTGGGATTACTTGTTGTTTGTAGTAGCGTGCTAATTTTTTGCGCACACTGCAGATCTCCTGGATCGGGCTTAGCTCCTTGATGAAAGGTGTAGGTCTCTTTTTTATCCTCATTACTTTCATAGGGTTCAAGCGATAAAATCATCTCATACTTTGAAGTGCCTGGAATAATTTGATGGTAGAGCAAGAGCCTCCTATTATGAAGATCGACAAAACGCATCGGACCGGTTTCAAGCATGGGCTCTCCTGGATCAGCAGCCCCATTATGATTTCTATCACTAATGACCTGGATATTGATGGTATCAAAAATATCGGTTAATTCACTGGCAAGACTTGGATTATCTTTGACATTTAGATTTTGAGCTAAATGATCCTGAGTCACAAGAGGGGTTTTCCAGGGACGGGGGAAATCCCTCCAATCTGTATACTGATGCGTGCGATTTCTAAATTTCATCCCAACATCATCAAGGGTCAGATTGACTTTTCGTAGCTCTTCTTGAGCGTAGAGTTTTAAAAGAGCCCCTGCGTTATCTTCTTCTCCATGCTCGCTCAGACCACGAATGCTTGGATCATTAAGAATATAGTGCAAGAGCCATCCTTGAGAGGTGTTATAACCGTCAGGAAAATAATTCCATATATTTTTTCCTTCGATGACTTCTGTCTCCTTAATCCATGGAAAAAGATGAATCCATTTTCCTTCAATATAGGCAGCTACCCATGGATAGTTTACTGGTATGAGTTCTGGGACATAGGATTGTCCGATTAAGGAAAGCGCACCGCGTATTTGCATATGAAGCATTTTGCTGAGCTCTTGATCAAACATCAGCGTGCCGTCATGCTCTGGGAATACATACCCTGCTCGAACACCTGCCTTGCGCAGCAGGTAGATTAAAAGAGCACATTGCTCGATAGGGGATCCTTGACCTTCCATATATGTAGCTAAGGCATCTCGCATCACTCCTTGTGAATTGAGCGAAAAATCACCATCTTTCGTTTGCGTATTATAGCCAACAGCATCAGTTAGTTCGATTTCATTATGGACGTAGTTGGCAATAGCCAAGGGATCATTGCCTAGGCTTTCAGAGAGTTCGTCAAGTTGACTGTGATGTTTGAGTTCGGGGCTATGATCCATTTGAAGGAGGCTTAGTCCTGTTTTTTCAGGAGTCAGTAGCGTGTCTTTTACTTCCGGAGCTTGATGAATAAGCTCATCGACACTTTTCCCCTCGTAGGCAATTGGTATGGCAATATTTTGAAAATGAGGATTATGTAAAAATATTGCACTCCATGGAGCGGCATCATCAAAGTCAATGCTGTAGCTAAGATTATAGTCAGAAACGGACTTCCTAATAATTTGACTAGGATTGAGGGGGTTAATGGTGCCTCCTTTAAAACTAATCTTGTAATAGAAATTACTGTTCGATGAACGATGGGTGAGATTCATGGGATAGAACGGGGGAGAGCAGTACCACGTGCTGCCAGAATCCCCAGAAATATACTGAATCTGGAGATCTAAGTCTGCTGTTTTGCCATGAAGATTTTCGTGTAAATGAATATCATGAAGAGCATCAAATGCACTCAACGCACTCGGAGGAGGCACTTCATAAGTTTTTACAAAAACGGGTTTAACCTTTGTTTGCCCTAGAGCAAAGTCGTCTTTGTCATAAACTTCTATTTTTAATGTATCATCCGAATAACTCAATCCATAGAGTATCCCCAATGAGTATGCTTGATTCACATAAAGCGGACTTCCTCCCCCCGCGCTGCCAAAGGCCACCATTGGTGGCTGAGCACCCACGACCACATTATTGAACTTGGGTAATGTATTAACAGGACCCACTGAAATATTTGTTGGATTATTAATATTCGGGTCCATCATGAGATGAACGCATGCTTCTTTTTCATCAGAGTCAGCTCTTAAAAACCACGGAAAAGATTGATAAAGAGCGCTATAATCATCTATTTTATCGAGAAATATCCCTTCCTCTCCATCCAAGGCAATCACACAGCTTAAGTATTTTGGATCAAAACCCAGGCCACGCCTAAACCATTGAGACTGAAGAATAGAAATCGTTGTTGTCGCTGTAGCAATCGCACCTTTGGAATCATAAGCTTTAGCGGTAATAGGGAAATTGCCATAGATATCCTCAGTACGAAGTTCCATTTCAAAGGGTGCTTGCTCGACTGTACCAAGACATTGTTCTCCGCAATAAAACTCCACTTTTTCAATTTCTCTACCTTCGGGATGGGTCACACAAGCGACTAATTCTAATCTTGCGGGATTGTAAAATGTTCCCGTGGAGACTAAACTGACACTAAAAGGTATTTCGGGTGGAGATTGATTCATTCCTGGATTGATAGACGCACGTGGCATTGCTGTGATATCTTTAGGATCTCCGTGTACTTCAAGCTGTTCTAATGCAGTTTTGTTTGCTTGACATAAAACGATATTTTTGTTCGCAGCCAAGAGCAGCAGAAAAAAAAGAAAAATATTCGTTTTTCGGGGAAAAGAAAGCGTCATAAAATCTAAGGAAGTTGTTATTAATTCGTTATTTGCAGCAACGCACAACTTGCATTTTTAAAGAAATAAGTCAATAAAATAGATACTTTTTTTAAAAAAAGAATTTTCTTGACTTATTTAATATTATTGCTCTCTCTGACAATGACTTAAATTCATCCCTGCTCGAGCTACACATCCACTTTTCTTATTTCAGGGATTTCTCATTTCTAGTGATGAGAGCTTCATCATGAGGATGAAATATCGGGCATAAGCGCAAACTTTCTCATTTGCATTTCTAATTTTAGGTTTAAACTTTTTCCCATGTTTCACTGGATTTTAAAACACATTCTCGGTTCAAAAAATCAACGCGATATACGTCGCATGCAGCCATTAGTAGAACGTATTAATGGCCTTGAAAAAGAATTCCAACTCCTCCCAGATGAGGCACTCCGCGCTAAGACAAATACCTGGAAACAAGAACTTGCTGAAATTACTGATCAAGAAAAATTAACCAAAAGACTCGAAGAGCTCCTTCCAGAGGCTTTTGCGCTTGTCAAGAATGGAGCTCGTCGTCTTTGTGGTAAGACCTTCATGGTCTGCAATCAAGAGTTTTTATGGAACATGATCCCCTTTGATGTGCAGCTCATAGGAGGGATCGTACTCCATCATGGACGGATTGCTGAAATGGCTACCGGAGAGGGAAAAACCCTTGTTGCTACCTTGCCTATCTACCTCAATGCTCTTGCCGGACGCGGAGTGCATCTCATCACGGTCAATGATTACCTCTCGCGCCGAGACGCAGAATGCATGGGACAACTCTATGGTTTTTTGGGATTGACTACTGGCATCATTCAACACGATCAATCGCCTGAAGAGCGTCGTGCTCAATATGAATGCGATATCACCTATGGCACAAACAGTGAATTTGGCTTTGATTACCTACGTGATAATGGAATGGCGACAAGCCGCAAACAGCAAGTACAGCGCGGGCATTATTTCGCTATTGTTGATGAAGTTGATTCTATCTTAGTGGATGAAGCACGTACTCCGCTTATTATTAGCGGACCAGCAACCATCTCAACCCATCAGTACGATCATCTTAAACCACTTATTGCTGATTTGGTAAGAAAACAATCAATGCTTTGCACGCGTCTGGTCAATGAGGCCAGGGAGTTTGAACAGCAAGGGAAAAAAGAACAGGCGGGGCTTGCCTTGTTTAAAGTCAAACTAGGACAACCACGCAATAAGGGTCTCTTAAAATCCATGGAGGATCCAGACATTCGAAAACTCATCGACAAGGCTGAGCTTTCTTTCTACCAAGAAAGCTCGAAAGATGACCTTGTGGCACTTAAGGAAGAACTTTATTTTTCCATCGACGAACGTCAAGGGGAGGCTGACCTCACAGAATTAGGTCGCCATTTTTTAAATCCTAGTGATCCTAATGCCTTTGTGCTTCCTGATCTCTTAACTCAGTTTGCCGATATCGATACGGATGCAAGCATCGATACAACCGAAAAAAATAAGCACAAACAAGTATGTCAGAACCACTGTGATGTTCAGGCGGAACGGATGCATAACATTGCACAACTCCTAAAGGCATACTGCCTCTATGAGAGGGATGTGGAATACGTTGTTGAAGAAAATAAAGTAATCATTGTGGATACCTTTACGGGGAGAAAAATGCCAGGACGTCGTTGGAGTGACGGACTTCATCAAGCTGTCGAGGCTAAAGAAGGCGTTCACATTGATCGTGAAACACAAACACTCGCTACCATTACGATCCAGAATTACTTTCGTCTTTATGAAAAACTAGCTGGGATGACGGGCACTGCAGAGACCGAAGCACATGAATTTCATGATATTTATGGCCTCGATGTGACGGTCATTCCAACCAATAAACCTGTGTGTCGCATAGATAACAACGATCGTATTTTTAAAACACGTCGTGAAAAATACGCCGCGGTGATTACCGAAATTGCAGCAGCCCATCATCGCGGCCAGCCTGTACTTGTCGGTACAGCAAGCGTGGAGGCGTCTGAGTTAGTGAGTCGCATGCTCAAACGCGAAAAAATCCCCCACACCGTACTCAATGCAAAATTTCACATGCAAGAAGCCGAAATCATTGCCCGTGCAGGCTTTCGTGGTGCTGTAACCATCTCAACGAACATGGCAGGCCGGGGAACGGATATTAAACTTGGTCAAGGTGTCTTAGAAACAGGTGGACTCTTTGTCCTTGGTACCGAACGCCATGAATCCCGGCGTATCGATCGTCAGCTGCGTGGGCGTTGTGCACGTCAAGGTGATCCGGGGCTCTCTCGTTTTTATATTAGTTTTGAAGATGACTTGATGCGTAATTTTGGAGCGAGTGATCGGATGACCAAGATCATGGAGAGCTTTGGAATCAAGGAGGGCGAAGAACTCGAGCATCCTTGGCTTAACAAGAGTGTTGAAACAGCGCAAAAACGTGTTGAAGAACGTAACTATCAAATGCGTCGACGCACCTTGGAATTTGATGATGTCATGAATCAACAGCGCGGTGTTATTTATTCGTATCGCAACGAAGTGATGGATTCTCAAGACCCTCGTAAAATGATTGATGAGGTCATTGAGGAGGTCATTGTTAAAAAAGTGAGCGCTTTTCTAGAAGCAACAGGTGATCAGGAGGCTGATATCACAGGACTCTTGCACTGGATTAATACGACCTTTCCCCTTGGAATGACCCAGGAAAAGGCAAATATACCCAATCGCTCTCTGAGCGAAAACAGCACTTTTTTCATCGAGACTGTCAAAGCCATGTATGAGAAAAAAATAACCTTCGAGCTCGCCGAGGCACGCATCAGCTTAGAACGCTACGTGATTCTTAATGCTATTGACCGACTATGGCAAGAGCACCTCTATGCCATGGATGGATTACGTGAAGCTGTCTATCTGCGGGCGTACGGACAAAAAGATCCTCTCATGGAATATAAAACGGAGGCTTATACAATCTTTGTGGAGCTCATGGAAAACATCAAAGAAGA
>CAIWMF010000015.1 GCA_903913785.1 uncultured Spartobacteria bacterium
CAAACCAGCCAATTCGAGCAAGCTATTCGTGCCGTTGCGGGTCTCCCGCTAGGCTCCACGGAACTCTTGCATGAAGCTGTGATGGTCAATCTTATGGGTGAACTCTGGGAGCATGGCGAGCCTCACTGGGAAGCTCTCAAGGGAGACTCTCAAGCATATCTCCACCTCTATCAAAAAAAGGAAGCAAAAAAAGGACGTAAGATGGGTCATTTTACGATTCTTGGAGAAGACCGTGCACAACTACTTCGTGATGCCCGAAGAAGATTTGAAAATTTAAGAAAAGACTCTCATTAGCTTTTTCTAGCAATAGGTATTAGCTTATTTTCTCACCCCCTTTTTTCTGCGCATGATGAAATTTTCGATTAATAGACTTCTTCTTTTCTTCCTCTTCTTTTTAAGCTTATTATTCCTCACCTTGGCGCAGATTTTTTGGAAAGAAGACTTTTTATCTCAAGCAAAAAAGACCTCACACCACCCGCGCTTAGAGGTCGCCCAGCAGGTTGAGGGGATGCACAAAAGACAAACGCTTTCATCCTCAAGTCGAAAGCGATCACTCCAGGGCATTCCTGCACCACTTGACGAACCCTCCGAGGAAGAATTGCTTTCCTATCCTGGTGCTAGCGTGGTCGAGACTGCCGAAATATCCGGGCTAGATGCAACAATCCATCTTCGTATTTTAAAAACAAATTTCAAATCCTCTTCCGCAACTTCAGGACTCATTCGCACCGTAGAAATCATTGATCAAGAGACCGGTGAACTTGTTGATCGTGCAGAAATGATCGCAGATCATCTTTTAGTGAGTCTTCCACAGGAGGAAGATCCTGAGCACTTTCTCACAAGCCTTGGTAACGATGGCATAGCAATGAATCACGTCACTCAAAAAGGTTCTCTCTACGATGTGACGCTCTCGAGCGCTTCTCTGAAAGCCATTCCCGAAGCTCTAAAAAAAATAACTTACATGCACGGGGTTTCTGCTGGGCCCAATTTCATGATCCATTCCTGTGGTGATCGCAATGAGAACATTCCAAGCTATATTCCTTCTTTTTGGTATTTAGAAAATCAATGGGGTTTATGGAAAGATCATGGTGGTATTAATGTCTATGATGCATGGCAGGTGCAACGACCAGATGATCTCAGCCTAAGTCTGGTGGCCAATGTACCTATTGTTGGTATTCTGGACTCAGGCATTCGTTATACCCATGAAGATCTTGTGAAAAATATGTGGTGTGATTCATCCGAACAAAAAGAGGGTAATCTCCATGGTGTCGATATGATTGATCCGGATAATAAGTCGATGGATATTGGAAAGAAGGGTCATGGAACACATATAGCCGGTATTATTGGAGGAATGGGTATTTGTGAAGATTGTGGATTAGAGAGTGGAATTATCGGCGTTGCTCCTAAAGTTCAATTAATGGCATGTCGCTGCATGAGTGACAGTGATGGAATGTTCGGGGTTGGCACAGAAAGCGATCTCATTGCTTGTATGGATTATGCAATCAGGCATGGAGCAACAATTCTCAACTGTAGTCTGATTATGATCCAGTATCTCTCCTGCGAACATGTGGCCCCAAATCAACTCGGAGATTATGATCGCTCCTATAGTTCTGCTCACTCTGATTTTTTACTCCAAGCATGTCAGCGTGCAGAGCAGGCAGGTGTGATCATTGTTGCTGCAGCAGGCAATGCAGGAAATCTGCAAAAAACCTATTCTAGAGA
>CAIWMF010000016.1 GCA_903913785.1 uncultured Spartobacteria bacterium
AATCAGACGAACGTTGCCTTAGCGCTCAATAGCTTTATTCCAGCAACGAGTGGAGATGCGCTTGTGGTCTCAACCGACTTAGACTCCCTTAGCGCGGATCAATACCCTGGAGCCTTTAACGCGATCATGCCAACACTCTATGAGTCACTCTCCACCATTGCCTTTAACATCGACAATGCGCAGAACCAAGAAATGATACAACGATTCTGGGGGATAAGGCTTGCGAATGCGAGCGAACAAGGAGGGCATTTTAGCATGAGCGGGCTAGTCAAAATATCTTCTGGAGTCTCGGATATAAGTTTTAAAAGTTTTCTATAAAAAGAGGTTTGTTTTCATTCATGTTTCGCTATAACTCGTGCGTGAGCAATTTTTTGCATTCTTCTCAACCGCTTGTTTCTGTCTTAATGACAGTTTTTAATGCAGAACGCTATCTTGCAATCTCCATAGAGAGTATTTGCTCTCAGACTTTTAAGAATTGGGAATTTATCATTGTTGATGATGCCTCCACTGATACCTCCTTGAAGATCGCACAAGCATATGCAGCGCAAGATGAGCGCATTCATGTGATTACAAATGATATCAATAAGGGTCAGACGCATTGCCTAAATCAAGGGCTTACTCAGGCACGCGGCAAGTGGATTGCACGACAGGATGCAGATGATCTTTCTTTGCCGCAGCGATTAGAAAAAGAGATAGCAACTGTTACTCAATATCCACAGTTAGCATTGGTAGGGTCATGCGGTTATATGATTGATGAGCATGAAACTCTTGTTGGGCTTTTGGATGTTCCGCTGCGAGGGGAGGTGATTTGCTGGAGTGCCTCCATGATGAATCCTTTTTTACACACTTCTGTATTGTTCCAGGCGGATGTGGTCCGTTTTTTAGGAGGATATAATGCTTGCTATCGTATTGCTCAAGACTACGACCTCTGGTGTCGCATCATTTCTGCAGGATATGAAGTGCACAATCTTCTAGAGCGTCTTGTGTGCTATCGTCATCTTCCTCATTCTCTGTCTCAAAGAAATCAAGAAGAAACATTACAAGAGATTGAGAGTGTTTCAACCAGAGTCGTCGAGGAACTCTATCCAGGAACTTTTAGCCCTATCGAGAAAAAAAATTTACAAGCATGGCGTTCATCGCGAGAACAAAAATGCTTTTGGAAAGTATATCGAAAATTTGCTTCTTTGCTTCCTAGAAAAAATATTCTCATCCAAAAGGATTATGATCGTTGTACAGCCATTTTACATATGAGGATTGCCGGTAGCGCCTCGGGTCTCACAATAATCAAAGAGCTCTTAACGGCATTAGTATTCGATAGTAGTTTTGTGCTCTCTTGGATGTGGGAGCGCTTTTTTCCAAAAAAAAATGCTTGGAAATAAGAGCACGCATTCTCTTAAGTGACAAATGATCATAAACAGATCAATTGAAATATCCAGGTGAGAGGAGTTAAGGATTTAAGCGTTCAATAATCCAGTTTTTTTCTTTTTTCGTATATTCAAAGCAATCATGAAGTCGATTTCGGCGCCCTTGCCAAAACTTTATGACATTAGGAGCTACGAGGTAGCCACCCCAAAAATCAGGAAGAGGAATTTCTTGATTTTTAAATTTCTTTTGAACTGAATGCATACGAGCTTCTAGAGTCTGACGATTAGGTAAAACAGCGCTTTGAAAAGACGCATAGGCAGCAAGTTGACTATCACGGGGTCGTGAATGAAAATACCTTTCTGTCGTAGCAAGGGGTAGGAGTGTAGCCGTTCCAGAAATTTGAATTTGGCGTTCCAAGGGCGGCCAATAAAAGAGAAGTGAAACATGAGGGTTTTCTACAATCTGTTTTCCCTTTAAGCTCGTAATGTTTGTAAAAAAAGAGAATCCTTTTTGAGTGTACCCTTTTAGCAAAACTATCCGCGAAGTAACCACAAGATCGCAGTTTGCTGTAGATAAAGCCATGGCATTTGGCTCCGTAATTGCCCGACAAGCGCACGCTTCTTCAAACCAAACATCAAATTGTGCTAGGGGGTCTTTTTTAAGATCTGATCGACGTAACGCTCCCTTCGAGTAATCTTGGCGTAGAGTCGAAGGAGACACCATGGTTGTAGACTTGTCTTGAGTTGCAAGCGGTTCTACGGTCTCTGCGCTTGCCTTACTGGCTGTCTTAAGTATGGGCCTATCTGGCTCGATGCTCGAACTGATCTGTGGGTCCTTGGATACAGTACTTTTACGAATCGATTTTGATTTCATCCAAGCAAAAATATCTTTTTGTAACGGGTATTGCAAAAAAAATATCTGATGATTAAAAAATGATTTTGACACTTGCCTTGGGGCTGGTATTGCTAACGAGCCGTTTTCTAGTAAAACGCTAATTTTGTCCACAGGCTTCCAGCTCATATAACGTCAAACGTGAAGAGGAAGAGACATATCAATATCTCTTGAGGTTTACCTTGGCTTGTGTGCAGATTTAGTATATTGTTAGGAAATTGATTTTTTTATAATAACATTCTATCAACAAAAACTTGCTCGGTCCTTTGGATTGAACAAGCCCATGTAGCTCAGTTGGCAGAGCACGTCCTTGGTAAGGACGAGGTCACCGGTTCAATCCCGGTCATGGGCTCCAGAAGAGTATAACAACAACAACCACTAGAACACTAATATGGCTAAGGACACATTCCAACGCAACAAGCCGCACGTTAACGTCGGCACCATTGGTCACGTCGATCACGGCAAGACCACACTTACCGCTGCTATCACTACCGTGCTCTCAAAGAGTGGTAAAGCTCAGGCACGAGCTTATGATCAAATTGATGCCGCTCCCGAGGAAAAAGAGCGCGGCATCACTATTTCAACAGCTCACGTAGAGTACGAAAGCGACGCACGACATTATGCTCATGTTGACTGTCCAGGGCATGCTGACTATGTCAAAAACATGATTACTGGTGCTGCGCAAATGGATGGCGCTATCCTTGTTGTCAGTGCTGCTGATGGTCCAATGCCACAAACACGTGAACATATTCTTCTAGCACGTCAGGTGGGTGTTCCATCAATGGTCGTGTTTATGAACAAGGTAGACCTTGTTGATGATCCAGAATTACTTGATCTTGTTGAAATGGAAATTCGTGATTTGCTCAGCTCTTATGATTTCCCTGGTGATGACATTCCTATCGTAAAAGGAAGTGCTAAAAAAGCTCTTGATGGTGATCCAGAAATGGAAAAACAAATTCTTGCCCTTATTGACGCCGTTGATAAATACATCCCATTGCCAGAGCGTCCAAAAGACCAACCATTTCTTCTTCCTGTAGAAGATGTCTTCAATATTGAAGGTCGCGGAACTGTTGCTACCGGACGTGTAGAGCGTGGTGTTCTTAAAAAAATGGAGGAAGTTGAAATCGTTGGACTCAAACCAACAGTTAAAACAACCGTTACTGACATCGAAATGTTCCGCAAGCTTCTTGATACAGCAGAAGCCGGAGACAATGTTGGGCTTCTTCTGCGTGGAGTAAAAAAAGAAGATATCGAGCGTGGACAAGTCATTGCCAAGGTCGGTTCCATTAAGCCGCACAAGAAATTCAAAGCTGAAATTTATGTCTTAAGTAAAGATGAAGGTGGTCGTCATACACCATTCTTCTCTAACTATCGCCCTCAATTTTATTTCCGCACTACCGATGTCACTGGTAGCGTCAAACTTCCTGAAGGTGTCGAAATGGTCATGCCCGGTGATAATGTCGCTATCGAGGTGGAATTAATAACTCCAATTGCAATGGAAAAAACCATTCGTTTCGCGATTCGTGAAGGTGGTCGTACTGTAGGTGCAGGACGTGTTTCTGAAATCCTAGATTAAAGATGTTTTAAGATTAGATAAGAGATAGAGAGTTAGATAGGTAGCTTGACTCCAAAAAACTCTCATCCCTCATCTAGTCTAGTATTCGCTCTCTTATGAATGTATAGGCCAGTAGCTCAATTGGTAGAGTAGCGGTCTCCAAAACCGTTGGTTGTGGGTTCAAGTCCCTCCTGGCCTGAATATACTTTGTTTGTTTTTTAAAAAATTCATGATTTATCTGAATTTCAAGATTAATAAACAAATACATAAGAATTTTTATCATAATTCTCTAAAGGATATATCGACTTGTAAGGACTTTAGTTTTTTACTTCAACTTTTACTGAGCCTATTTACTAAGTATATTTACTATGCTGAAAAAAATTAATAACTATATCCAAGAAGTCCAAACCGAGCTTCAAAAAGCTCAGTGGCCTTGGAGTAATGAAGAAAGTGGACTCAAGCGTTTTCGAGAACTCTGGAGCTCTAGTTTAGTAGTGATTATTGCCATGCTGCTTATGGGAGGATACATTTCTTTTTTTGACTTCATAACAATTAATATCATTGGCTTTTTAACACGTGCCTAACTAATTCTTACTTCTTGATAACCTAAGTAGAATATCATAGCTATTGTTCCATAATCGTTCATTTCCCGCCGCATACTCTGCTTAACTTTAACTTTTAACTTAAATCTTCCTCATGCCTCTCGCTCCTAAAGATCAGTGGTTTGTTGTTCATGTTCTCTCTGGCCAAGAACAAAAAATTCAGGACAACATTATTAAACGTATTAAAACAGAAGAACTCGGTGATTCTATTTTTGAAGTGCTCATTCCTACAGAACGCGTTCAAGAAATAAAAAGAGGTAAAAAAACCGAGACGACTCGAAAGTTTTTCCCAGGCTATATGATTATTAATATGCATCTTTTTGATGCAGACGATAAAATCATCGAGAAATCTTGGACTTTCATCAAAGAGACCACAGGAATTATCGGCTTTGCTGGCACAAAAGATCGTCCCATTCCAATGAGACCAAAAGAAATTCAAGGAATGCTTGCTCAAATGAAAGAGCGCGAAGAGAATATAACACAGAAGATTATTTTTGATGTTGGAGATAAGGTCAAAGTCGCGGATGGTCCTTTTCAAAACCAACAAGGTATTGTTGAAGAAATTGACCCAGAACGTGGCAAGCTACGTGTCTCAGTGAGTATTTTTGGTCGTGATACGCCTGTTGAATTGGAGTATTGGCAAGTAGAAAAGGCCTAACGTACATGCTTCATTGAAAAGCTTTCATTAGTTTTTATGTTCTGCTTCTAAATTTTCTTAGGCGATTTTTTACTTGAATCTGTATCTTCTTTGAATAGGCTTGAAGAAATTTTACTGTTTTTTTGCTGCTTGCGGCGTTCTTATGACTACTTTTACCTCGGCAGCAGAACGCTCGTGAAGCCTTACTAACACCAAAAACTCCTGGGCAAAAAAATCTAAAATTCCTATCCGAAAAAGGTATATAAAGGAGAAACCGTGCAGTCTCCCCTTGTTATTTTCTTAACTAGTGCAATTTTTTGCTTAAGCTCTCTAGGCTTAGCACAGGATAGTTCAGAGTCGAGTCGTATTACGCAAGAATGCTATTGTTCTTTTTTAAAACAAAACGCTAGCTCAGATCTTCATCATCTCTTTGAGGAGAAAAATAAAAAAATAGTCCCTCTTAGGACACCTGGCTGCTTGGACTATCAAGTAGTTGCTAATGAGTCAGCATCAAAAGATAGCAATCAAGAAACAGGCCTCTTTGCTTCTATGCTGAGCATCTTAGATGCAGCGAGATATTGTAATATTCAATACAAGCAAAATTTTCCATACGAGGCAGATGCTACGGAGAGCGGAGTCTATGACATAGAAGAAGAGAGTATTGTTTCTATTCATCAAAATGCCCGTTTTTTTTATTATCCAAGCAAAGATGATCTTATTGATCCCCTTTTAAAATCCAATCTCATCACGTTTTCCTTCTCCTTGGGTTCAACTTCCCAGGAAGCCGGAGTAGAGGCCATCGCCTCAATAGGTGCTGAGGGGAGTGAGGCATTAGTTGCCTTTTGTGCAGTGCTTTTCAACCTAGGTTTTATGGAAAGTTGGAGAAGTTCTCCTCGCATGCATTCTATAGTAAGTATTGATACAACTATAAGAGAATCAGAGGATACTATAGGTCTTCATCATGAATTAGCCAAGCAATCAGAGTCCATAGATCACGTCAAAAGCTTACTGGAACGTAGCACCCATTTAACTCAAAGAGATGACCAAGTCTATGCTCAAGCTGATGAATGCTGGCAAACACGAGAACATCAGTGGAAACACTATCATGATCTTCACCAACTCTTGTCAGAACAAAAAATAGAAGAAGAAAAAGCTAAAAACCAACGGGACGAGGCAGCTGCCGCTAACAGTGAGGAAGGACGAGAAAAGACACATGTCGGAAAATTCAGTAAAGGACTTGCCTCATTCGCACAAAAGTTAGGATATGTTCCAGAGCCTCATGCACAGATAGCATGCCAAGGACTTGATATGACTGTACGTGTCATTAATACTCTCCAAACGATTTGGACTCAAAAAAACTTCCTGCAAGCAGAGCGTGAATATACACAGTGTATACAAAGGAGGGAGGATGCTCAAATAAGAGCTCAAGAAGCAAACTTCACTCTTATGGCTGTAGAACAACGTGCCGAAGAGAGTGAGATCAATGCTCTGAAGCAACATGTAGAAGATGCCAAACTTTTGGCTCAGACCTTAAAACCTCATTTATCAGGTGAAGCAGGATGGCGTTCTTGGGGCCAAAAATTTTTAAAAACTTTGAATCCTCATCAAGAGATTTCAGAGGATCAACTCCAAGAACTTTTAAAAATAGGACCCATTCATGTTAGTGCTATCGACAATTTAAACGCTACTTTATGGCAACAGCGTATCAAAAACGGACAACAGGAGCTGCAATGCTTACAACATAACACGAACATTAATGATCTTCAAAAAGCCAAGGCCCAAATAGACAGAGATTTTGAAGAGACAAGACAAAAGCTGACAATCACACTAGGTGGACTTGACCTTGCACAAAGCAGACTCAATAGTCTCAAAGAAGAGATTGAAAAATTTTATGAAAGCCAAGGAGAGAGGGAAATATTTCATGAAAGTGATAGAAAGAAATTTATCCAAAATTTTAAAAACCTTCTCAGCACTCAAGAAGAAGTCGAAAAACTCACATCCCAGGCTAATGAGCAACGTGCGAGAAAAGGTGATTTACAGTCCCTATTATATGAAAAAAAAGTCATTGTGGAGGCTGAGCAAACAAAACAAGAGCGTCTCACAAGACGCTGCCAGCATGGCTTAGAAAATGACAAAGCTCTCTTGCGTTTTTATTGGCCAGAACACGATCTAGTATGTCGTCCTTATTTAGCTTGGAAAATACCCACAACATCGAGCACAACCAATGAAAAAAAAGGTGCTAAGGAGATTCTCCCTCCCTCAACCTCGATGGATGAAGCCAATGCACGAGGTAAAAAGCTTTTTGTTGAAATACAAAAACTTCTCAATAAACGTTTGGTTGAGGAAGGCGAAATCAACGATCGCCAGCCTTCAGCGTCTCAGCCCTCCAATCGTGATAGGATGAACGACCTGATAACCTCAGGTGATCTCCATCGAAAAAACTCGCAAGAAGAAAAAACAATCCCAGCAGCCCATTTAGGAGATCAAAAAGAAAGCTACACTCAAGTGCTGACAAGCTTGTTATCCAGTTATGCTACCAGTTTCCAGCTAGCAAAAGCAGTACACGAACATAAGGCGCCTCATGAAATTATTCTTGCCTACATGAAATCTCAATTTGGAGAGAAGGATCATAAACGCCTTCAAATATACAAAAAAATTCAACAAGCCGAAGAAGAGAGCAATCGTCTCATGAGAGAACTCAGTGAACTTTCACCACTGAATGAGCAGGGGAGCACTAACGCTGCAAGTCCTTTGAAAGAAGAGCTAGCCCGCATATTTCACACTCATCTACTGCGGAGGCCGGGAAAGCAGATGGATACTGCGTTAGAATCACATTGTGACTTGGGCGGTATGGACACATACAGCCCGGCATCAAAATGCTCGTCTGCCTTATCCCATAAGCTTTCGCAGCCCCCTCGTCACGATCAGTATGAAATATCCGGGCTAGAGACACCAGATCTCATAAGATTGACGATAGCCGACATACCGTCCTCCGTAGTAAATGAGTGTGAAATATCTGGGCTAACCCAAATCAGCCTAGAAGATGCGATCACAAGCATTGAGGAAAGACACATGTCACTCCTAGGAGAGTACTCTGAACTCATTAGTGAAGCAGAAACACAACGTTTGGCATCTGGAGGAATCCCATTCTTGTCACAAGAAGTTACTGAGGATTCATGGGAAAAGGCGGATCAAACATTGATTCAAGAGGAAGAAAAAAAAGAACAGATAAACCTAGAACAAGAGAGTGTGGCAATGCTTGCAGAAAGTTGGGATCGGAACAATAGTCGTTGGGAGGCACGTAAAGAGGCGGAGCTGGCAGAGGTAGCCTACAAAATAAAATTTAAGGAATGGAGCGATGAAGCTTCACGCCTTACGAGAGAAAACACCGGAAAATCAATGAGTGCTCTTGCCAAACAGAGAGCACTTGCTCCCTTGCATCGATCTCTTGAAGAGGCGCGTCAACACAAAGACGCATCCGCAAGTCGCTGGGAAGAGCTTGCAAAAGAGCATCTCTCGCTTGAATCATTAGATTTAGTAGAGCCTTCGAGGGAGCAACAAGGTGCCGAAATTGCTAAGCAAAAACTAAAACGACTCCAAGCATCCGATGCGGCTGTCATAGCACGTTGGGAAAGACTTCAGGAACGCATGGATATACTCGAGGATAAACCACAACTCTTTAGTGCCGAGACAGAATTATTCTACGAGCTCAATCAACTAAGCTCAGCCTTTCAAAAAAAATTACAAGACATCACACAAAGCGACCCTCGCTCTCAAGGGCCACAACAAGCTAGAGTCGATGCCGCGCTCAATGATTACCGTACTACTGTGCAAGAGTTAGCTCTAAAAAGTGCACGAGAGAATAGACCCAAGATCGCTCAAGCCTGGGAAAATCGTATAAACTCGCAACAAGAGCGCCTTCAGGAGAGGAGCTCTTTGGAAAGCAAAAATAAGTTAACAAATCTGAGAGAATCCCTCCAAAATATCACTCAACCCTACGACACATGCACGGTTGAAGCTGAGGGATGGTCGATTTTTCAAAAAGAAAAAGTCCGCCTTGATCGTATTGAACATATTTTTAAATCGATCCTCGAAGAACAACGTCGAAAACAATTAGAAAACGCTACTCTAGCCGCTGCTCTTTATTATCAAGGAGAGCCATACCACTGGAACAACCTCTCGCAACGAGAACGAGATATTTATCATCACAAAGTGGCTCGTGAAGATCATGAACAATATAAAATATGGCGAGAAGAAAGGTCTCTACTCGACCAGATGGAAGAGAGCCTTAAAACTCAAAAAAATCTTACTATATCAGAAGATAAGAATGTGAGAAAAACCGGATGGGTCAGAGCAGTGGCCCGGCGTCTCTTTGGTAAAACAACCACTTCCTCCTCAAGTGAAAGACGCTCAGAAAAGTTTTCTGTGAATGAAGATGATTTTGAAACACGCAGAAGAGCCTTTAACCGAGAGGTGCAAATTCACTCTCTTGGATTAACCGACCAAGCAGAAGTAGAAAAAACAATGGAAAGAATCTTGCTTAAAGAGCGTGCGCTCTACTATCGCGATAAAATAAAACTTCTCAAAGAAATGGGAATGCGTCTTCAAGAAGAGTCAGAGAAAAGTCAGGATCAGCTAGGGGTTTCAAACGATCAGGACATAACGCGTAGAAGGTCTCAAGCTTATCTCGATGCTAGTGCCTGCTATCACAATATGCTCGTGGCTGAAGGTCACAAAGAGATCCCGAGTGAAATATCCGAGTTAGCTGCTAAAAGCGCACATGCTTGGCTCAAGGCGGCTCACTACAAGCAGCAGGAAGTAACAGCCATCGAAGAGGGAAATGAAGAACGAGCCAGGCATTATCATGAATGTGCAAATACGTTTGGTGGCTCAGAGGTTGGTCCAGGTGTTGCGTCCTATTATGACAAGGCTTACGAGACGTCTACGGTTCGACCGCCCTA
>CAIWMF010000017.1 GCA_903913785.1 uncultured Spartobacteria bacterium
CTACGGATGCTTTTGAGCTCATTAAAGGAGCCATTGAGTCGGGTCGCGCTGTTGTTACTGGCAATAAAGCACTCTTAGCCGAGCGAGGAGAGGAGATTTTTGCCCTTGCTAAAAAACATGCCGTTCCTATTTTCTATGAGGCTGCTGTGGCTGGAGGCATTCCTATTATTCAAAGCTTGCGAGATGGTTTTGTGGGCAATCGGATTAAGTCCATTCATGCCATTCTTAATGGAACCACTAATTACATTCTCTCCCGCATGGAGGAGGAGGGGCTTAATTATGACGAGGCTCTTTCTGAGGCAACTTCTCGTGGGTATGCTGAAGCCGACCCCACACTCGATCTCTCGGGATGGGATGCAGGTCATAAAGCCATTATTTTAGCGGCCCTTGCTTACGGATTTTGGGTGCGACCTGAGGAGATTCGCGTCGAAGGCATTCAAGCAATCACGGCTGCTGATATTGGATTTGCAAAAAAATTTGGTTATTCTATTAAGCTCTTGGCCAGTATTCGTGATACCGCTGATGGCGTCATTGAAGTGGGAGTGAGTCCCACGTTAATTCCTAAGAAAAGTATTTTGGCCTCTGTCAGCGGCTCCTTTAATGCCATTGCCGTGAAAGGAGATTTGGTGGGTGAGACTCTTTTTTATGGACGCGGGGCAGGCTGTGAGCCTACAACAAGTTCTGTGATTGGGGATCTTGTGGCGGCAGCAACATTAGGCGTAGCAGCAAATCACGGAGTCTATGCTCCGCAATCTCAAGAGGTCTCAACCCTCTTAGTGGGTTTTACTCCTCATTCCCTGTATGGAAAGAGTCGTCCGGCACTTGAAATCATTTCTTCCTATTACCTGCGACTTGCCGTTGAAGATCAACCTGGCGTGCTTGCGACCATTGCAACGATTTTTGGAGAGGAAGGTATTAGTATTTCCTCGCTGGTGCAACCAGAGTCGTGTGGTGAGAGAGAGACTCCTCTTGTCTTCATGATTCACAAAGCCCGTTATGGTATGATGCAGGCTGCACTAGAAAAAGTTGCACGTCTTACATGCGTCAAGGCGAAGCCGGTTCTCTTAAATGTCGAAACTTTTTAACTAGTATGCAAAAAACCAGAGGTACTCTTGGTGTGATTAGCCGTTACAGAGAATATCTCCCGGTGACGGAGGCGACACCCATTGTCTCGTTGAGTGAGGGATCAACACCCTTAATTCATGCTCGAGAGTTGAGTGAGCTTGTTCAAGCAGAGGTCTACCTTAAGTACGAAGGGCTAAATCCAACCTGCTCTTTCAAAGATCGTGGAATGACGGTTGCCATTTCTAAGGCTGCTGAGCAAGGGGCCAAGGCAGTTCTCTGTGCGTCGACTGGGAATACCTCTGCCTCTGCGGCTGCTTATGCTGCACGAGCAGGAATGCAATGCGTGGTCATTCTCCCTGCGGGACGGATTGCTGGAGGAAAGATGGTACAAGCCTACCTCTACGGGGCTAGGGTGGTGGCTATTGAAGGAAATTTTGATGATGCTCTGCGTATTGTGCGCGAGCTTGGAGAGAGGGGTCATTTTGTGGTTGTTAATTCGACTAATCCTCATCGCCTTGAAGGTCAGAAGACAGCTGCTTTTGAAATCATTGAAGAGTTAGGAAAGGCTCCCGATCTTCATATTTTACCAGTTGGGAATGCTGGGAATATTACCGCATACTGGAAAGGCTACCGTGAATTTTATGATCTCGGTCGTAGTAATAATCTTCCGGTTATGCTTGGCGTACAGGCTTCAGGAGCAGCTCCACTTTATCATGGAGCACCCATGGATCAACCAGAGACCCTGGCCACAGCCATTCGTATCGGTCAACCTGCAAGTTGGGATGGGGCTATGGGTGCGGTCAAGGAATCCTTGGGTGAATTTGATATGGTGACTGACGCAGAAATTTTAGCAGCGCAAAAGTGGCTTGCAAGCAAGGAGGGGGTCTTTGCCGAACCAGCTAGTGTCGTCCCTGTCGCTCTTTTGCTAAAAATCTTTCAATCTAAGGATCATGATCTCTGTCGTTCTAAAACTATTTTTAGTAAACTTCCTGCCAATCCAACCCTGGTTCTTACCATTACCGGTCATGGACTCAAAGATCCTGAGACCGCATCGCATGCCCTTTCCGAACCACTCCAAGCGAAGGCAACTCTAGAGGCAGTCTTAAAAGCGATCGAAGTCTCCTAAGCGTTTGGAAATATTCAAGCCTAAGTCTTGAATACTTCCCGCTATTCTCTAGCATTTGCTCTTTCTTTATTTTTATGCCTCTTATCGTTCAAAAATATGGTGGTACCTCCATGGCAGGTCCAGAGCGGATTCAAGCAGTAGCAAAGCGTTTGTTGCAAACACAACAAGAAGGAAATGCTGTTGTTGGAATTGTTTCTGCGATGTCAGGAGTGACCAATTCCTTAATACGACTTGCAAAAGAGATCACGCCCGACCCACAAGGACGAGAACTCGATATGCTTCTTGCTACTGGAGAGCAAACAACGATTGCCTTAACAGCAATGGCAATTGAAGCCCTTGGAGGGAAAGCAGTCTCCATGACCGGTGCTCAGGCTGGAATTCTCACGGATGATTTTTATACAAAAGCAAAAATTGACCAAATTCTTCCTAGTCCGATTCAAGAGCACCTTCACGCAGGCGCTATTGTTATTGTCGCTGGATTTCAAGGAGAGACGCGGCGTGGCGATATTACGACACTTGGTAGGGGAGGATCCGATCTGACAGCTATTGCGCTAGCCTCAGCACTCCATGCGGATGAATGTCATATTTTAACCGATGTGGATGGTGTTTTTACGTGTGATCCTCGTATTGTGCCAAAAGCAAAAAAAATCGAGGTGATTGCTTATGAAGAGATGCTTGAAATGGCTAGCAGTGGTTCTAAGGTCATGCAATCGCGTTCTGTTGAATTTGCTAAAAAATTTAATATTCCCTTTGAAGTACGTAGTAGTTTTCATGAGGCACGCGGAACCATCGTGCAATCCGAATCTCGAGGAATGGAACAAGTTGTGGTCCGAGGTATTAGCGTTGAGGGGAATCAAGCCAAGGTCACCATTACCAATGTTCCCGATCATCCTGGTTGTGCTGCTCGTATTTTTACTGCAGTGGCAGATGCTCAGCTAGTCATTGATGTCATTGTGCAAGATGTCTCCGATCGTGGCACCACCAATATTTCCTTCACCCTTAATAGTGAAGAGCTCAATAAAATGGGCGATCTCCTGGAGCGTATCGCTCTTGAAATCGGTGCAGGAAGTGTGCGCAAAGAGAGTGGTATTGCTAAACTCAGTGTTGTCGGTATTGGCATGCGAACACACTCAGGTGTGGCTGCAAAACTCTTTGAATGCCTTGCACGTGGAGGTATTAACATTCAAATGATCTCTACCTCAGAGATTAAAATTGCTGTCATTATTGATGAGGCAAGCATCCATCAAGCGGCGCAACTTGCTCACACGGCTTTTGGGTTGGATCGAGAGTAAGTTTCTTGATCATTTTATACATTTCTCCCAAAGAAGATTTTTGATAGATCCTATTGTGATTTTTTGAAATCGCTGTTAACTTTTTTGTTTTTTAATACACAACTTTTATGAATACACCAATACTTCAACAAGCTGCTCGTGACGCTCGTGGACTTGCTATGGATGCTGTGGCGACTTGCAAATCAGGTCATCTTGGTCTTCCTCTTGGTTCTGCGGAGCTCGGAGCTGTTCTTTTTGGGGAGGTGCTTGAGTTCAATCCCGCAACACCACGCTGGCTTAATCGCGATCGATTTATCCTCTCTGCAGGTCACGGGAGCATGTTTCTTTACGCCTGGTTGCATCTTGCTGGTTTTGGGATTTCTCTTGAGGAACTTAAGAAATTTCGTGCCTTACATAGCCTTACCC
>CAIWMF010000018.1 GCA_903913785.1 uncultured Spartobacteria bacterium
AGGTTTTTTACAAGGAGCCCTCGTCGCCCCTCTCTCTCCCGCAGCCATTCCGCTCGGGAAATTTCTGGGAGGAACAACCCTTGCCGTATTGCAAGCTCTTTTTTTCTGCCTACTAGCACCACTTGCTGGCATACACCTTGGCGGAATACAGCTTCTACTGCTACTCCCTGCCTTGATTTTGGCAGGCTTTAGCATGACGGGCCTTGGTTTTCTCGTTGCCTGGCCCATGGATTCGACCCAAGGATTTCATGCGATCATGAATATTTTTCTCATGCCCCTTTGGATGATGTCAGGAGCTCTCTTCCCAATGCCCGAGGGAAGCGGCTGGCTCTACTACGTAGGACAGCTCAACCCCGTAAGCTACTGCGTCTCATCGATTCGCGATGCCCTCACAGTAGGAACAATGAATTCCTCGTTGGCGCACTATGAGTTCTCGCTTGTTCTTACGGCACTTTTTGGAGCGTTGACTTTTGCCGTGAGTGTTTATTTAGTAGCCCATCCTAAGAAAAAATAGCAAACACGAATCATCACCATGCCTAAAAAAAAGAATAGCCCTACAAAACTGCCTCGACCAAGCTCACTCACTTCTAATACCGAAGGTCTCACACTCTTAGGTGGTGGATCATTACCCAATGTTGATAGACCTTCGACCTCATTGCTAGAAACTTTTCCAAATCCTGCACCAGGCCGTGACTATGAAATTTGTTTTACTTCCAATGAATTTACTTCCTTGTGCCCGATAACAGCACAGCCTGATTTTGCGACATATATTAACATCAGTTATATTCCTAAAGAACGTTGTATTGAAAGTAAGGCTCTAAAACTTTATTTCCACTCTTTTCGCAACCAAGGGATCTTTGCTGAGGGGATTGTTAATCTTATACTGGATGATCTTGTCTTAGTTCTGAACCCACATAGCCTTAACGTGATTGGTGAATTTGCCCCTCGTGGAGGAATAGGCCTTCGTGTCGAGGCTTCTTACGTAGAAAAAGGAAACAAAAAACAAAAAAACTCTACGCTTAAAAAATAGAAGCTTAGCTGTGAAACTCATTCTCCTTCTTAGTGGTGGTCTTGATTCGACAACCTTGCTCTACAAGATGCACGGTGAGCATGAAGTTGCGGGGTGTTTAAGTTTTGACTATGGAGCCAAGCACAATCACAAGGAGCTCCCAATGGCCTCTTGGCATGCTAAAAAGCTTGAAATTCCTCATGCCATCATTCCTATGGCTTTTATGAATGATTTTTTTAAGTCAGATCTTTTGCGTTCAGGCGGTCCGATTCCTGAGGGACATTACGAGGCAGCCACGATGAAGCAAACGGTAGTGCCTGCCCGCAATGCGATCATGCTCTCGATTGCGGCTGGTTTTGCCGAGAGCCACGGAGCAGCAGCCGTCGCGTATGGTGCTCATAGTGGCGATCATGCGATTTATCGTGATTGCAGAGAAGAGTTTTTAACCCCCATGGCACAAGCCCTTCGTGAAGGAACAGATAGTGCTATCGAACTCCTGCGTCCCTTTGTAAGGATGAATAAAGCAGCCATCCTCAAGGAAGGCTTGCTCCTTGGAGTCGACTACACACACACCTGGTCTTGCTACAAAGGAGAAGTACGCCACTGCGGCCTCTGCGGCACCTGCGTTGAACGCAAGGAAGCCTTTTTGATAGCAGGCGTCGCTGATCCTACAGACTACAAGACTCGTCACAAATCTTGTGAAGCATGAGTCTTATGAAGAGAGGTCTTGAGCAATTGGAGTGAATAGAAAGCAAAGAATTATTTTCTTTTTTAAAACAGTAGACTAGTTTCATTTTTCTTATGAAATTGAAAAAAATGATCATGCCTCTGCTGCAAGTCTGTGTAACGTTCTTGTTGCTATGGTGGATTTTTCACGATCCTGCGAAGCGTGCGCAAATGACAATGGCTTTGAAAAATGCAGAACTCTTCTGGCTTATTCCTGGATTCATATGTTTTGGACTCGTGTTGTTATGTTCGACAATGCGTTGGTCTATTCTACTTTCTATTCAAAAGATTGATTTTGGGTGGAAGAGGACATGGTGCCTGGTGATGATTGGAATGTTTTTTAATCTCTTTTTACTTGGTTCCGTAGGAGGTGATGTGTTGAAGATTTTTTATGCCATGAGAGAAGTCCCGAAACAAAAAACAGCAGTTTTTTTTAGCATTATCTTCGATCGATTTATTGGGATGTTTTCTCTCATGTTTGTCACGCTTGCTGTCTGTTTCTGCTCCTATGAACAACTCATCAAGACGCGGGTTACCGAGGGTCTCTTCACAACCGTTCTCGTAGTGTTTAGTGGTTTTATTATTTTTATTATTTTTAGTTTTTTGGTGAATTATTTTCATCTTTGGCGCCATATTCCCTCATGGATTCCTGGGCATCGAGCAATGATTGATATTGCGTCAGCACTTTCAGCCTATGCTTCTGAAAGAAAGGTATTGATCCGTGCTGTTTTTTATTCTCTTTTGATGAATCTGTTTCTTTTTGGATCTGGTATTTGTGCTGCCTATGCATTTGCACGGCTCCCTGGAGCTCCAGGAGCAGGGCCGATGATAGTTGTCATGCCTATTGTTAATACGATTTGTAATATTCCTATTAGTCTGAGTGGCATTGGGGTTCGTGAGGGGTTATTTGAAACACTCTTAAATACATTATACGGAACACCAAAATCGCTTGCAGTTTTGATTTCACTCACAAGTTTTTCGCTCACTGTGTTCTGGAGTTTACTCGGTGGTTGTTTTTATCTTTTTTATCGTCCCAGCTCTGGAGGACCTATTTCGCTACACGCCATGAGTGATGAGGTTGAGTTGTTAGAGGAAGTCATAGAAAAGAGCGCGGAATAATTTTTTTAAACCATGGAGATGCTTACATTTGTTATCTCCATTGACGGGAAACTCATTACAGATCCATTGTTACTAGCCCGGATATTTCATACTGATCGTGACGAGGGGGCTGCGAAAGCTTATGGGATAAGGCAGACGAGCATTTTGATGCCGGGCTGTATGTGTCCATACCGCCCAAGTCACAATGTGAGTCTAACGCAGGATCCATCTGCTTTCCCGGCCTCCGCAGTAGATGAGTGTGAAATATGCGGGCTAGCCCGGGTACTTCATACTAATCGTGACAAGGAGACTGCGAAGCCTGATGGGGTACCACCGGCGGCCCAAGAGATCGCGGGGGAGACTGCCCAGAGTTTGGAGGCTCTTTTAGGCAGCCCTGAAAGGGCGAGACGCGCTTCGCCAAGCGAGTCAACGCAGACGAACATTTTGACGCAGGGCTGTATGTGTCCATACCGCCCAAGTCACAATGTAAGTCTAACGCAAGATCCATCTGACTTCCCGGTCTCCACAGTAGATGAGTATGAAATATCCGGGTTAGCCCAATTCCAAATCACTCATCAATTCTTTGATCTTAATTCCATCCACAATGCGCAAGAAATCTCAGTAATTCTCCTTCCCATCATTCTCGGTGGTCATAAAAGACCAACGATCACAGGGTCTGTAGGTCCCTTTCTCAAGACTCAGGAAGAATGGGTACTCCTTAATAAAAGGGTTATAAAAAATGTCTGTTATTTGAGGTATCGCAAAAAAATGTCTTCCTAAAACCAAGGGTCTTGGTGTATCGGCCTGAGCAGCGATACTAGAAATGGCGGAAGGAGTGGGATTCGAACCCACGGTAGGTTTAACCCTACGTTCGATTTCGAGTCGAGTGCTTTCAACCAGGCTCAGCCATCCTTCCAATTTCTTTTTTAATGGGTTTTCTGCTGCGAACTGCTGCGTCGCTGCGGTGCTCACCTTTGTCGAGTACTCTATGTACACTCCTCGGCTTCACTCCTCGACTCCTGGCATTTCATCAGCATAAAACCCATTAAAAAAGAAATTTCATTTAAAAAAAATCTTTCTGCTGCGAACTGCTGCGTCGCTGCGGTGCTCACCTTTGTCGAGTACTCTATGTACACTCCTCGGCTTCACTCCTCGGCTTCACTCCTCGACTCCTGGCATTTCATCAGCATAAAACCCATTAAAAAAGAAATTTCATTTAAAAAAAATCTTTCTGCTGCGAACTGCTGCGGTGCTCACCTTTGTCGAGTACAAATCTCTACTATCGGGTAAACTCGAGTGCCCCTTTTTTAATGGCATAGATATATCCAATCATCAACACGAAGACAAAGCTGAGCATGCTTTTTAAAATAATATCTCCATATTGAATAATGAAATCACGGTAACAAACGGCCCAAGGCACCATAAAAACCACTTCAATATCAAAAAGAATAAAGAGCATGGCCACGAGATAAAATTTAATACTAAATCGCGGCTGGATCGTCATCTTAGGAATCATACCGCACTCATAAGCGGCATTTTTCACGCCGAGTGCAGTACCAAGTCTGCCTAGAAGGATGCTTGCAAACCAAATAGATAATGCGAATCCAAGTGCAACAATGATGTGAAGAAGCAGTGATCCGTATGCGTCAGTCATAATATTATGTCAACTTACTGATTTAGTAATAAAAGGTTCTGATGGCGTCAATGCATTGGCAAGAGAAACGAGACCTTTGTACTTCTTGCCTGTCTTTTTTACCATGCCTCGTGAGACAAGATGCTGAAGTTTTTCGTAAGCACGAAGACGAAGCATTTCCTCTCCTCCGCTAGCAGCATTTCTTTTTTTAAGACGCTCATAAATAATATCAAAGAGTTGCTTAAATTCAAAAGAAGTTCCTTTTTTAGAGAGGACAGCGACTAATTCCTCAGTAACGAGGTCAGGTAGTCTACGAGAGAAAGCGCTTTTTCTTTGCATAAATAATTAGCGTCCGATGGTAGCCGACAACAAATGAAATGTCACCATCATTTTAACAAAGATTTTTTTCTGCATGCAACTCCTTGCCTTAATATTGGACTTTTTACTACGCTTGCTTTTTATGAAATCTATTCTCTTTGTCTGTACCGGTAATACATGTCGAAGTCCCCTTGCTGAGGGGCTTTTTAAAAAAATGTTAACCCGCATATTTCATACTGATCGTGACGAGGAGGCCGCGAAGGCTGATGGGGTAAGGCGAGTGATGAAGTCTGACGACGGCTTTATGTTTCGTACTGTCCGAGGAAGACTTCGAGCTTGGGCGCAGCATCCATCTGGCTTCCCGACCTCCGCAGGTGATCGGTGTGAAGTATGCGGGTTAACATCCCATCATCAATTCGCGGTCACTTCTGCGGGCCTGCATGCCATGGAAGGGATGCCTGCAAACCCTCATACTCTTGAAGTATTACGCGAGCAGGGAATTGATTTTTCATTATTTCGAAGTCAACTTGTGACCAATGCTTTGGTCGAGCAAGCAACACATGTGTTCGCAATGACACATGGTCATCTTAGAGGGTTATCCACGCTGTACCCTGCCTATCAAAAAAAGTTTTTTCTACTCAACGAAGGAACTACCCAGGATGATATTACCGATCCCATTGGAGGCAGCCTGGCAGCCTATCAAGAGTGTGGCCAGAGGATTCAACAAGCTCTGGAGAATATTCTCATGCTAATCAATAAGAATGTTCTCTAATTGTGATCTGGAACTTTATCACATTGGATATTTTTGCGTTAATGTTGTGGTCAGTCTATCCCAACGACCATTCATTCTTTCGAGTTTTTCTAAAATCAGAGATAATTCTCGGTTAAATTGAAATGTTTTTCCCTCGGCATAGGAAGAAGGATGATCAAGGAGCGTCTCAAGCCGCTTCTTTTCTTCTTCAAGAGAAGCAATTTCTGCTTCAAGACTCGTGATTTCCTTTTCAAGATCTCGACGTTCTTTGTTGGTTGCTTTTCGTTTTTCTGCTTCTAGCCTGCGTAAGGTTTTGATTTCTTTGAGGCCCATTTTCTGACCTCCAGACTGAGTAGAGGGCTTTTGTTGTGGCTGATAATTACTAAGCGGAGCCCCTCTTCCTGGAGCGATGAGCGCTTCTTTTTCAGATGTTGCTCCTGACTTTTCAAGGTAATAGTCATAATCACCAGCATAGGGCGTCACTTTTCCAGCATTAATGTGGAGGACGCTTGTTGCAGAGGCCTTGATAAAATGGACGTCATGACTCACGAAGAGTAATGTTCCATCATATTGTTTGAGTGCACCAATCAGGGCATCAATGCTCGGCATATCAAGATGGGTCGTAGGTTCGTCGAGCAGTAAAAAATTGGGAGGATCTAAAAGAAGCTTCACAAGGGCTAAGCGACTTTTTTCGCCACCACTTAAAACGCCCACAGGCTTAAAGACGTCTTCCCCCTTAAACAAAAAGGATCCGAGTACTGTTCGTGCTGTCTGCTCTGCAACTGGCTTAGGAATGTTCATCACTTCCTCAAAAACGGTTTTTTTCACATCCATCATTTCTGTACGATGTTGTGCAAAATAACCAATAGAGATCTGATGACCATGTTCACAGCTTCCTGCCTGGAGAGGGAGCATGCCGGCAAGAATTTTTAATAAAGTCGATTTTCCCGCTCCATTAGGACCCACAAGAACAGTGCGTTGACCGCGTTCAATTTCAAGATTGAGGTCTTTATAGACAATGTGGCTTCCATACCCCTGCTCGACATTTGTTAATCTTGCAACGCGTTGTCCGCTGCGTACGGGTTGAGGAAAACGAAAATGCACGGTCGATTCAGCTTTCTCTGGTGGTTCAATACGGACCATGCGAGCAAGTTGTTTCATGCGATCTTGAGCTTGAGAAGCTTTACTAGCCTTTGCACGAAAGCGATCAATGAATCGTTGGATTTCTACAATTTCTCTTTGTTGACTTTTGTAGGCTGCAAGTTGCTGTTCATCACGAGCTGCTTTTTGCGCTAAAAAAGCATCGTAATTACCTCGATAGTGATGGAGTTTGCGATGACTAATTTGAAGAATAGATTCACAAATAACATTTAAGAATTCACGATCATGGGAAATAGCAAGGATCGCTCCACTATAATGGATGAGATAATTTTGGAACCATCCAAGAGACTCCAAATCTAAGTGATTGGTCGGTTCATCCAGCATGAGGAGATCTGGTTCCATAACAAGCAAACGTGCTAGATGGGCACGCATAATCCATCCACCACTCATGGAACGGGCCATGCGATTAAAATCAGCTTCACCAAACGCCAGGCCACTTAAGATGCGTTTGGCCTTGGCTTCGAGTGCATGACCATCATTTTCTGCAAAAAGGGCCTGTCCTTCATGGTGTAATGGATCCTCGTCTAAGGGATGCTCTCGCAAAAGACGACTGGCCTCTTTCATTTCTGGGTTAATGCCCATTGCAAGTTCTAGAATTGTTTCTTCACCCGAGGTCGCATTTTCCTGAGGGAGAAAGCCAATCTTCACATTACGCTCAAGAGCAATAGTGCCAGAATCCGGCGAAGCCTCTTTAAGAATGAGGGAAAAAAGTGTTGATTTACCAGCTCCATTAGCACCAATAAGACCGATACGATTGCCTCGATTAATTTGCAGTGATGCCTCTTCAAAGAGAACACGCCCACCAAAAGATTTCGATAAATGAGAAGCAGTAAGCATAAAAGGTTGAAGATAGTAAAGTCGATTGCCTAAGCCTACGAGAAAAAACTCTGATTTTACGCGTTATCATCACTCTGGTTACTTGCGGTCGTCAAAAAAATGGATAATCTGTATCAATGTCTCTTATTACCCCGAAAACGCGTTCTGCTATTTCTAAAATCGCAGGTAAAACAATCACCTTATCACCACACAATAATGAAAAGATTATCATTATTGATTTTGGATCACAGTACACACAAGTCATTGCACGTCGCGTGCGTGAATGTCATGTCTTCTCCGAAATCCTTCCCTATTCAACCAAGGCCTCTCTACTAGCCAAGGACCCAACCATTCGAGGAATTATTCTCTCAGGTGGGCCTGCTAGTGTTTATGCAAAAAAAGCACCCACCTTGGATGCTGCAATCTATGAGCTTGGCATTCCCATTCTTGGAATTTGCTATGGGATGCAGTTAATTGCTCGTGATCTCGGTGGAACTGTCGCGCGCTCAGAGTCTCGAGAGTATGGATCAGGTCAATTAAGCCTCAAGGGCGCAACACCACTATTTAAAAAAATCAAAAAGAAATTTATCGTTTGGAATAGTCACAGTGATCGCATTGAAAAATTACCCCATGGTTTTTCAGTATTCGGTCACACAGAGAATTCCCCTCATGCAGTGATTGGGGATCTCAAGAGAAATATTTATGGTCTTCAGTTTCATCCTGAAGTCGCTCATAGCGATCAAGGGAAAGAAATTCTTCAAAATTTTCTTCACACCATTTGTCGATGTCAATCGACGTGGACCATGGATTCTTTTATAGAGCGGAGTTGCGAAAAAATTCGAGCTCAAGTAGGCACAGGACGTGTGATTTTAGGGCTCAGCGGAGGCGTTGATTCATCGGTCACAGCGGCCTTATTACATCGTGCTATTGGAGATCAATTAACCTGTATCTTTGTCGATAATGGATTACTGCGTGAAGGAGAACGCACGGGGGTACGTGATCTTTTTGCACGTCATTTTAAAATTCGCTTAAAAGTGGTGAAGGCAAAAAAAGAATTTTTAACAAAGCTTGAGGGAGTGAGTGATCCTGAAAAAAAACGCAAAATTATTGGCAAAGAATTCATTCATACCTTTGAAGAGGCAGCAAAAACCTTGCAACTCAGCTCAAAGAGAACTCCTCATCCTTTTAAGTTTCTTGCTCAAGGCACTCTCTATCCTGATGTCATTGAAAGTGTCCCCATTGGAAATAATCCGGCCTCATTAATTAAGAGTCACCATAATGTTGGCGGTCTTCCAAAAAAAATGAACTTCGAACTCGTCGAACCACTGCGTCAACTTTTTAAAGATGAGGTGCGTGAACTGGGTCGTGAATTAGGCCTTCCGCGTGAGGTAGTCGATCGACAGCCTTTTCCAGGACCTGGTCTTGCAGTGCGCATTATTGGCCCTGTCACCTCTCAAAGACTTAAGATCCTTCGTGCCGCAGATAATATCGTTATTGAAGAAATGAAAACATCCGGATGGTATTATAAAATCTGGCAATCATTTGCTGTCCTCTTGCCGATCCGCTCTGTCGGTGTGATGGGCGATGAGCGTACTTATGATGAAACTATTGCCATTCGTATGGTCGAAAGCCAAGACGGCATGACGGCTAATTGGGTCCATATTCCCTACGAAATTTTAGCGAAAATTTCAAATCGCATTATCAATGAGGTCGATGGCATCAATCGGTGTGTTTACGATATTTCCAGCAAACCACCAGCAACCATTGAATGGGAATAGTGAGCCTTCTTTTTTCTTATGCAACAAAGCGCTCGTCAGAAAAGACTCTCATCACATGATCGTGGTATACGCCGTGCTATCTATCCTGGGAGTTTTGATCCGCTCACCAATGGTCATCTAGATCTTATTGAGCGTGCTTTGGGTATTTTTGATGAGGTGATTGTTGCTGTTGCCACCAATAGGGAAAAAACACCTCTCTTTTCTACCTTAGAGCGACTCGAATTATTACACAGTGTCTTGGGGGAGAGACCTGGTTTGTATATAGAATCACTCGATGGCCTTTTAGTCGAATGTGCTGCTAGGAGAGAGGCCTTTGTTGTCATTCGAGGTTTGCGTGCTGTTTCTGATTTTGAAGGTGAGTTTCAAATGGCACTGACTAATCGACGTTTGGAACCACGTATTGAAACAATCTTTTTACCACCGCGAGAGGATTGTATTTTTTTAAGTTCTCGTGTTGTCAAAGAAGTTGCTTTGCTAGGCGGAAACATTTCGCAATTTGTTCCCAAGGCCGTTGCAAGTGCACTGCAAAAAAAATATTTTAAAACGTAATGTATGATTAAAGTTCATCTCTCTGAGATCCCTCATAATGAAAAGTTGCATCTGTGTGCAGAAACGGATCCTCTCTGTCTTGGCTTAGATGAGGCAGGCGCGGAAGCCCTGGGTTCCTTATTTTATGATCTCGAGATCGGCGTGTCAGGTATCAGCTTCTTTGCCACGGGATCTCTTGTTCAAAATGTCAGGATGACATGCGTGGCCTGTTTGGAATCCTTTGACCATGAGATCAAGACGACATCCTTTGCAATGCAACGAGATTTAGCAGGATCTGAGTTAGTTGACTTGACCGAAGAGGTGAGAGAGGATATACATCTCCTCCTACCCATGCACCCTCGGTGTGACATGGGTGGAAATCATCAATGCTCAGCACAATTTCCAACAAGTGAATTTCTAAAAAGTGATTTACGCTTTAGGAAAGATCCAGGGCATCATTCAGTAGAGCTCCATTCTGAAGAAAAAAGTTCTATCTGGTCTGTACTTGATCAACTCATCAAACATTAATAAACCCCATGGGAGTCCCAAAACGTAAAGTTTCTAAAATGCGTCTACGCACGCGTAAAGCAGCGAATCGATGGCATGCGCCTAGCCTTGGCAAGTGCTTAGCATGCGGCGCACCAGTCCGTTCCCACACCGCTTGTCCTGCATGCGGTTCTTATCGTGGTCGCCAAGTTCTTGATGTTGCTCCAGCCTTATAGGTTCGAGGAAGCATTGAGAATCGCAATTCATATTCAAGCGAAATGAAAATCGTCCTTGATGCTATGGGTGGAGATTTTGCTCCCGCAAGTACTGTTGCTGGAGCCGTCTTAGCTCTCAAGGAATATCCAAAGATTAGTCGTCTTTTTTTAACCGGTGATGAACGCGCTCTTCGCTTAGAACTCGAAAAGCTCGGCTGTAGCGACCCACGGATAGAGATTGTTGCCACAACACAGGTTGTTGCCATGGAAGACAAGGCGATTGATGCGGTACGCCGCAAAAAAGATTCTTCTATTTCTCGCGCAGTTGATCTTGTCAAAGAAGGTCAGGCAGAAGCCATCGTCAGTGCCGGTCATACAGGAGCCTCTGTGGCAGCAACCACTATTAAGCTTCGTATGCTCGAAGGCATTGAGAGGCCGGGAATCGCCTCTTTTTTTCCAACAGAAAAAAACACCTGCGTCCTAATGGATGCGGGAGCCAATGTCGATGCGCGACCTGAGCATATGCTGCAATATGCCATTATGGGATCTGTTCTTGCGAAGCATTTCCTAGGTTATGCAAACCCTGCGATTGGACTCATGTCCATTGGCGAGGAAGATGTGAAGGGAAGTGAATTTACAAAAGAAATTTTTAAGCTTCTTAAAGCCAGCACACTGAATTTTCGAGGCAATATTGAAGGCAATGATTTATTTAAAAACCCTGTGGAAATCGTCCTCTGTGATGGCTTCACAGGTAATGTGGTTTTAAAAACCATGGAAGCGACTGCAGGCGCTGTTTTTCACTGGCTGAAAAAGGAGCTCAAGAAAACTCCCATCCGCATGGCAGGCGCATGGCTGGCGCGCAATGCCTTCCGTGCCATCCGCAAGGAGACAAATCCTGAAATGTATGGTGGTAGCCCACTCTTAGGTGTTAATGGCATTTGTATTATCGCTCATGGTTCGAGTTCTCCTCTGGCCATTAAAAATGCGATTCGTGTTGCTATGGAATTCATTGAACAAGGGGTCAATCCACGTATTGTCGAAGCATTGAGAGAGTATACTCGCCACAAATAAGGGTCAGTGATGGGGTCAGTATTCAATGTTCAATATTGACATCAATGGTCATCATCAATGAGGTCATGTGAATATTGAAAATTAAACCCTGACCCCATCAGCCTTCGCAGTCTCCTCGTCACGATCAGTATGAAATATCCGGGTTAACCGGCCCACTTCCTTTTTTATGTCATTTGTAAGAGCAACACTAAAGTCAGAGAGCTGGAGTCAATTTTTTGGACTTCAATCAAAAACGGGGGTGAAGATTCAGCATTTTGATCCAAATACGATTCAGGGTAAAATGACGGCGAAATTTTATGATGTTAAAAATGAGAGAGGCAAGCGCCTTGTTGGGCCTGGGAAAATGAATGATATTAGGGAAGCCGAGAAGCAGATGGTTTACGAGGAGCTTAGCGCGCGATTCAAAAAAAGGTTGTATCAAAATCTAGAAGAAGATCCAGAGCAACAATCGGTTGATGAAAATCCAGCAGAAAATCAATCGATTCAAAATTTTTCCTTCAAAATAACTAATCCACCGGAAAAAGAATTTAGTACCGACCCCAAAAGTGGAAATACTAGCCTTCTAATCCAAAGCATTGAAGGGCTAAACGAAAAAAATACTACACAAGGTAAAGAACTGAAAGTAAAATCACAGAACTGGAGTGAATTTTTTGGACTTAAAACAAAAACGGGGGTGACGACTCGGATGTTTGGTTCAAATACGACTTGGGGTAAAATCACGGCGTTATTTTGTCTTGATAGCACTAACACAGTCAAGAGGATGATTGAAGATGAGCTTCAAAAGCAAGACAGTGAAAAGACTCATCTCTTAGAAGATTCAGAGCTAAAAGAAAAATTGAATGGAAACAATCCATCGGATTCCTTGAAAGAAAAATTAAATAATACAGATCAAAATGGTAAATTACCTCCTTTAACTCCTTTAACTCCTGCAGCCGTTATGAACTTTGTTAAGAGTAAGAATAAGGGTTTAGATGAAAAAGTCCCAGCACCCAACCGCTAGTAATACAACATCAAGTCCGCAAGCCTTGTACTAACAAGCTTTGCACAGTGCCTCATTACGATTCAGCATGAAATATCCGGGTTAAATAGACGTTTCTTTGCTCTTCTGAATATCCTGCAAGAGTGTACTGCCGTATTTCACGCTCGATCCTATTAATGGGATGTTCTTTTAGAAGACTTGCAGCACCGATAGAAAATCTTGCAAGTAAGCAACAGTCTTCTGCGAGCTTGAAGCCTTCGATACGGAGAAGAAGCGGATTTATAGATGATTCAATGATGTGTTGATAATAGCTCTGCCATCGTGTGGTTAGGGATGCATGATTAAGAAGAACCTGTGGTGTAGAGCCGTACTGTCCTTGAAGAGTCAGATCGAGTAAGGCTTTGGCAGTTCCTGCGAAATTATAAGTAGCAGGATGTTCTACTGCTTTTTCTTGTGGCAAGAGAGGATGCATTGCTAAAATATCACTCTTAGTAATAAGCCAATCTCTCAAAGTAACGCTATGACTGGGTAGAGCATTAAAAACAACAGTCTCTATTTTTGAGGATAATGTAATAGCCCCTCCCTCAGACTCGCGTGGACCAAACGGGAGCAATGTATAAAAAAGCATTCCCTCATGCTCAAAGGAAACCAGGAGGTGAGAAAAAAAACCGAACCCTGTTGCCCAAAGAAATGTTCCCGAGAGCCGATATCCTTGAGGAGTTTGTTGAACACGAAGAATTTTTTTATTTTTTTGTAATGCCAAACCAATTCCTTCATTTTTTTGGATGAGGGACCTAAATACTTCTTCAATCCCGGTGTGTGGTAGTAATTTTTTAAGCCGAGAAATAGAGGAATGATGCTGCGCTTGAAGAAAAAGTAATGCACCCGAATATTGGGACATCAAAATATGATAATCTATCAACTCTTGCCTCTCTCCACCAAGACCACCACAGTTTTTGGGAATCAGCAGATACAATGCGCCTGTTGTGACAAAACGATGATAAATTTCAAAAAATAATTCTTCATCTTCATCAAGACGATTGGCAACAGGTGCTACTTCTTGATCGAGAAAATTGTTAACTTCTGAAAAAAAACGATGCACAAAGATAAAACTTAGAAATGATGAAAAGAGATTTTTATAAAAAAATTGATAAAATTTTAATCTTTTTTGTAAATCTCCCGGCCTGATTCCATAAACTCTTTGGCTTTCTCAAGCATACCTTCTTTGAGGGCGTCTTCTGGTGAGAGTTGTTGCTCTGCAGCATACTTGCGAATGTCTTCAGTGATTTTCATCGAGCAAAAATGAGGGCCGCACATCGAGCAAAAATGGGCTGTTTTAGCTCCTTCTTGAGGTAATGTTTCATCATGAAAGGCACGTGCTGTTGTTGGATCCAGTCCGAGATTAAATTGATCTTCCCATCGAAATTCAAAACGTGCCTTGGAAAGCGCATTATCCCGGTATTGAGCACCTGGATGCCCCTTGGCAAGGTCGGCTGCATGCGCAGCAATCTTATAGGTAATCACACCATTTTTGACATCTTCTTTGTTTGGTAATCCAAGATGCTCTTTGGGTGTCACGTAGCAAAGCATCGCACAGCCATACCAACCAATCATGGCAGCACCAATGCCACTGGTGATATGGTCATATCCGGGTGCAATGTCTGTTGTTAAGGGACCTAGAGTATAAAAGGGTGCTTCGTGACACCACTCGAGCTGCTTTGCCATGTTTTCCTCAATCATGTGCATAGGGACGTGTCCTGGTCCTTCATTCATCACCTGCACTCCTTTGGCCCAAGCTCGTTGAGTCAGGTCACCTTGAACTTCCAGCTCACCAAATTGCGCTTCATCATTAGCATCGGCAATGGAACCAGGACGTAGTCCATCTCCAATAGAAAAACTCACATCATAGGCTGCCATAATTTCACAAATATCCTCCCAATGCGTGTAGAGAAAATTTTCACGGTGATGCGCCAGACACCATTTTGCCATAATGGATCCGCCACGACTGACAATGCCAGTCATGCGTTGTGCCGTCATGGGAATAAAACGAAGTAACACGCCAGCATGAATGGTAAAGTAATCAACCCCTTGCTCTGCTTGCTCAATGAGCGTGTCACGAAATATGTCCCAAGTGAGGTCTTCCGCCCTCCCACCAACTTTTTCGAGAGCTTGATAAATGGGTACTGTGCCAATGGGAACAGGAGAGTTACGTAGGATCCATTCACGCGTGGCATGAATATTCTTGCCGGTGGAAAGATCCATAACCGTATCTGCTCCCCAGAGAGTAGCCCAGCGCATCTTTTCCACTTCCTCCTTGATACTAGAGGCCACAGCACTATTACCAATGTTAGCATTAATTTTAACCAAGAAATTGCGTCCAATAATCATCGGCTCTAGCTCGGGATGGTTAATGTTTGCAGGAATAATGGCACGGCCAGAGGCAACTTCTTCTCGCACAAATTCAGGCGTAATCAATTTGGGAATACGCTGTGGAAAACGACGAAACACCGAAGGAGTATATTCAGAGCGATCATTGTCCTGAGATCCGGGGTGACGATGCATGAGCGCATGACGTGGAGACTCGCTATGTTCTTGAAGCATTTGAAATCCTTGATTTTCTCGAATAGCAATAAACTCCATTTCAGCAGTAATCACCCCCTGACGAGCATACCAAAGCTGCGTGATGGGATGACCTTGAGAAGCTCGAAGTGGGCGACGTTTTTTTGCATGAAGACCGGGAAAGGTGCTATGAGGATTTTTTTCTAAAGCATTCGAGTGCTCTATATGCCGAAGACTCAAGTATCCATCATCGACAGGCTTAAGATGGCGCCCTTCATAAGCTTCCACATCTTCTCTATCCGTGATCCAATGGGTTCGTAGCGGTGGAAGGCCTTCTTCAACCTCCCCTTTGAAGTTAACATCACCCCAAGGCCCACTGGTATCATAGAGCGATACTGGGGCATTTTCTTCGAATATTCCGTGAAGATTTTTTGTGGGACTTAATTTCACTTCACGCATGGGAACACGCAAGAAAGGATATTGTTTTCCTGGAAGATAGATGCGCTTGCTCCCAGGGAGCAGCTCACGAACGCTAACTTTAGAAGTCGTTACCATGGTTTCTTTCGTGGAAGTCATCGAAGCAAAATAAAGGACAATGCTCCTCGAGTAACGTCTAAATTTTTAGAAAAAATTTGTCTTCAATTTTTTATTGAACCTTCTCAACTACGTGTTACGCAAGGATGCCATATCAATCACAAAACGGTAGTGCACATCGCTCTTAAGCATTCGTTCAAAAGCCTCATTGACTTCCTGGATCGAGATCAGTTCAATCTCAGCGGTAATATTGTGTGCTCCACAAAAATCAAGCATCTCTTGGGTTTCTTGAATGCCTCCCACCAGAGAACCAGCAATAGTTTTTCGTCCTGGAATTAAATCAAAGATCCCAAGTTCTGTAGGTTTGTTAGGAGCACCCACAATCACGATCGTGCCATCGCGTTTGAGCAAATTTAAATAGGCACTCAAATCATAAGGTGCAGAGATAGTACTTAAAATAAAATCAAAACTATTGGCATGTTGAGCCATTGCTGAGGGATCTTTGGAAACGATGATGTCTTCTGCTCCCAATTTCAAAGCATCTGCTTTTTTATGAGGTGATGTTGTGATTGCGTAGGTGTGTGCTCCAAGGGCATGGGCAAATTGAATACCCATGTGACCAAGACCTCCAAGCCCCACAATGCCGACCTTCTGACCTGCTCCTACCTTCCAATGGCGTAGTGGAGAATAGGTCGTGATCCCAGCACACAGCAACGGTGCAAGTGAAGGCAGAGGCAAGTGCGTAGGGAGGTGTAAGACAAAATGTTCCTTGACAATAATATGTTCAGCATACCCCCCGTAGGTGAGTCGCTTCTTATCTTGTTCGGTTCCATTATACGTAGGAGAAAATCCATTTTCACAATATTGCTCCAAGCCCTCTGCACAAGAAGAGCAGCTGCGACAAGCGTCCACCATGACACCAATACCGACACGATCACCCGGATGAAACCCTGTGACATCAGCTCCAACCTCCTGCACATGACCAACAATTTCATGTCCAGGAACCATAGGATAGAGACTACCACCCCATTCATTACGCACCTGGTGAATATCAGTGTGACAAATTCCGCAGTAGTCAATAACGATTGCCACATCATGAGACCCCAAAGTGCGTCGCTCAAGTTGATAGGGACCAAGCGGGTTCGCTGCATTGAAGGCAGCATAGGCTTTGGTATTTAAAAAAGGTTTTTTATTCATCCAAAAAATAGAGTCACATTACTTATCAATGGCAGGAAAGAACGTAGAGATTGTTCAAAAGTCAAGAGAGGAGGCTCTTGTCTTCTTAAGGCTATAGGGTCAATGCATCCTTTCAGGGATAGCAAAGTCTTTTTTAGAGGCACCGATTTTTCTACAAGCCCAGCCTAAAGAGGGAAGCAGTAAAATATCGTAAGATGAAATTTTTAACGTTTCGAAAATTGGAAGCGTTTTCTCGCTCCCGCACGTCCTGGTTTATTACGCTCACGTCGACGTGGATCACGCGTGAGTAGTCCATTTTGTTTTAATACAGGACGAAGCTCTGAATCGATGCTATTGAGTGCACGTGCAATGGCAAGGCTTACAGCACCTGCTTGACCATTGAGTCCACCACCTTGAGTTTTAACAGTGACATCATAAGCCTTGATCGCATTAACCGTATCAAATGGTTTGAGAACTTTATTCTGCATGGAGACGGTTGTGAAATAATCTGCAAACTCACGACCATTGATTCGAATTTTTCCAGAACCATCAATAAGACGAATGGTTGCTACGGCCGTCTTACGACGTCCAGTGGCGGTCACATTCCCTTTTTTGCCAACTTTAACGGGCTGAATGAGTGTCTTAATGCTTTTAGTGGCCGTTGTTTCTTCGATCATAGAAATAAATAAAATGAAATATTTTAGAGAATAAATTACTCAGTTGGCATTACTTGCTTGTTTAGATTAAGAAAGTGGCACTGCTTGAGGGCTATGAGCTTTGTGTGGATGCTCTGGACCACTATACACGCGAAGCTTGGTGTATACTTTAGCTCCAAGACGATTATGTGGTATCATCCCCTTGACGGCCTTTTCAATAAGGAGTTCAGGGCGACGTGCTCGGCGTTGACGAAATGTTTCTGACTTATGTCCACCGACAAATCCGGAGAAACTCATATAAGTCTTTTGAACTTCTTTTTTGCCACTGATTTGCACTTCAGAAGCATTGATGACAACCACAAAGTCACCCGTATCCACATGAGGCGTGAAAATAGCTTTATGTTTGCCACGAAGAAGTGTGGCTGCTTTGACGGCAACATGGCCAAGGTATTGATTTTTGGCATCAATAACCCACCATTGACGTTTTACTTCGGGTGCTTTTGCGGAAAAAGTTTTCATGCAGTATTCAATAAAGTCGAAGATTCTATGTGCAAGAAGGAGGAGTGTCAAGAGAAAGTCTAGAAAATTACTCTTCTTCTTTCATGTGAACCACAGGAAGAGGAACCCTTAGTTTCAATTCATCATCCAAGTGAACCTCAATATGATAAATACCAAAGCGTTTAAACTGCACACCTGCAAAAAAATGAATATTCGTAGCATGGGCATTCATATTGGTGAGCTCAAAGTGAATAGTCGTTTCCGTAATAGGTTGTTTTTCTTCGGGATCAAAAATAGTCGCGCGTTGCGTAAACTTCCCAACACCACCACACCAACGAGTCCAGAGGCAAAGCTTAAAGAAACCAATAGGCAAGACAGATGTTGGAATCGCTCCTAAAATCCCTACAAGTGTTTGCTGTCCGCTCCGTTCAGCACGCACATCTTCACAAAGGAGAACTGCTTGAAGATCAGGTAAAATCAGATTGTTCATCGCTGGAGGCTAATGGCTACTTATTCAAAGCTACAGAAAAAAATAACTTAAGATGAGAATGCCTGCCGCTGCAACAAGGCAATATATGCCAAAAAATTGCCAACGCCCCTCTTCCAACCAACGCGAAAGCCATTTTAAGGCGACGAGACCTGCAAAAAAACTAAACACCATTCCCATGATGCATTGGAGGAGCAAGAAAATCATTTCTCCCTGTGAGGTCATTGCAGAATCTTGAAGAAATCGATGAAGCTCTTTTGCCAGGACAACAGGCGTTAAGACAACAGCAAGTGCAAAGCTAAATGCTTCAATTTTCTTTTTTGAAATCCCAAGGAGAAGCCCCATAGAGATCGTTGACCCGGAACGAGAAAAGCCACGAAAAGGAAGAGAGATTCCTTGAATGAAGCCAATCCAGCAGGAGGATTTGATCGTGAGTTCTTGAGAGTCTGACGCCTCTTTACGCGAACCTGCATAAATCATCAAAATACCAACCGCTGCTAAGGCTGATGCGATGAGCGGAAGATTAGAAAAGAGATGCTCCACTTCAGCATGAGGGAGGTTGTGCATGAAGATTTTTTCAATCACTACTTTGAACAGAAGGCCCAAAATTCCTGTACAAAGTGTGGCCAAAAAGACCTGCCTAGTGATTGTTGAAAATTTCTCAAGAGAAGAGAAATATTGATCATGCCATTCTTTCCAAAAATAAAGAATCACCGCAGCCATCGTGCCCGTGTGTAGCATGACTAATAACAATGTCATTGCTGGCGCCGAGGGGTTAAGTCCCATGATGCGCTCGGCAACAATCACATGAGCCGAACTCGAGACAGGCAAGAGTTCGCAGAGCCCTTGAATAAGAGCCAGAATAAGGACTTGAAAATGATTTGGCATGAGGCAAAGAAAATAATGAGTACCCGATTCTAGCGCTTGAGACAACCCTTATTGCTCGGTCTTTCCTTTGCCTGATGGTTTACTTCAACAAACATGGTAAAGATCTTTTTTTAAAAAAGATTTACCTCTTATCTCCTCTGAGCTACCAATGACCCCTTTTGAAATGATCTACCTTGATTACAATGCCACCACACCCTTATGTCATGAAGCGTTAGAAGCCATGCTTCCTTGGTTACAAGGCGTTCATCAAGGCTACGGAAACCCATCGAGTATTCATTACAGCGGGCGTCTTGCACGTGCTGCCATTGATGACGCCCGTGATGAGTGGGCCCGCCTGCTTGGAGCTAAGTCACATGAAATTATTTTTACTGCTGGAGGAACAGAGAGCGATAACCTGGCCATTTTAGGATTAGCCAGGCGCCATCGTGCACGTGGCAACCATCTTGTGACGGTGGCTACAGAACACCATGCCGTCTTACATGCGATGAAGTTTTTGCAGGATCGCGAGGGCTTTGAACTTACTATTTTGCCGGTTAATCATGAAGGCCTCGTTGATCCTGCTGTGTTCGAGGCAGCGATACGACCTGAGACCATTTTAGTTTCCATCATGGAAGCTAACAATGAAACCGGGGTCATTCAACCCATCTGCGAATGCGCTGCAATCTCTCGCAAACACGGTATTCTTTTTCACACGGATGCAATTCAAACTTTTGGCAAACGCAACTGCATGCCAGGCGAACTAGGAGTCGATGCCATGTCTCTTGCCGCGCATAAATTTTATGGACCCAAAGGAGTCGGTCTCCTCTGGCTGCGCTCTGGTATTTCCATTGACTCTATTCATTACGGTGGTTTCCAGGAAAATGAACGACGTCCTGGAACCGAGGATGTGGCCAGCATTGTTGGCATGACTGCCGCAGCTAAAAAAGCCCTTGAAGAAATGGAATTAGGTCTTGAGGCGCAGCGCCAACAGGAACTCAGAGAGATCCTCTGGCAAGGGATTCAAACAATTCATCCCACGGCAGTGCGTCATGGCAATCTAGAAAAAACACTCGCCAATACACTCAATATTCATTTTCCTAAAGCAGACGGTGAAACACTCCTCATAGGACTGGATTTAGAGGGAGTTGCTGTTTCCAGTGGCTCTGCCTGCATGGTCGGATCAGTACAAGCCTCTCATGTCTTGCAAGCCATGGGAGTGACTCGAGAAGATGCCCAGAGAGCAGTTCGTTTTTCCTTAGGAAAACAAACAAACCTCGCTGATATTAAGGGAACCCTGAGCGCTCTAGAACAAGTGTTAACAAGGCAGCAGCAATGCAGCGTGCGTGGTTAAAAATCCAAACAATGCTCACAATGATTCTGCGTTATATCCTTGCGATGACGCCTAAGAGGAGAGTGACAGTCAATAGATACAAAGGAGACCAGGGACAACGTGATCAAGTATTAGAAAATAAAGCTCGAGAGCTTCTACAATCTTATGCTCCAGCATTAGCAGAGCGTGTACGTGTTTATTGGAATCCAAGACTTAGAACAACGGCTGGTCTTGCCCTCTATCATTACGATAAAGTTGTTCTCAACCCTGAACTTAAGAATATTTCAGAAACCGAGATCGAAAAAACCTTGCGACATGAGCTTGCCCACCTCCTCGCACGCGATCGCTCAAGACAAAAACAGATTGCCCCTCACGGGAAGGAGTGGCGGCAAGCGTGCATTGATTTAGGGATTCCAAAAGAACCAACCACCCATCAACTTCCCTTTGCACGAATCAAGCAGCAGCGGAAATTTTTCTATTGCTGCCCCCGATGTGATCAGCGCTTAAGTCGTGTCCGAAAGCCACGTCGTGACATTGCGTGTTTGAGTTGCTGCCGAAAGTATGCTCAGGGAAAATACGACAAGCGTTTTCGCTATCAACTCATCAATCAAGAAAAATAAGGATGGCCTAAGCCCGGATATTTCATACTGATCGTGACGAGGAGGCTACGAAGTTTGATTCATCACCCTTTGAGAGCTACAGGGCATGAAAAGTCAAATAGGAACGCTGGAATGCTTTTCCACTTTCTGGATCCAGTGTTTCAATACGCATTTCTTTGAGCATCCAGACTCCATCGATTTTCTGCACAGCAATCATTTCAAAGCGTTTTAAGAGCTTTCCTTGATGGTTCCATCCTTCCATACGCAGGGGGGCACCACTCTTTTGATCCATCCAAAGCCGAGCGCTGCCATAGGGAGTTTTTGCATCTGTCGGAGGGATGAGTTCAATGATGGTGGTTTTGAGGCCACGCAGCGTCTCCTCGCCGGCTAAGCGAGGATGCGGCCAGTAGAGAAAATCCAGTGAGAGGTCATCATAAGTGACTCCTGTGCCTCGGATGTCATGATAGCGTTCTTCATTGTTCATGAGGCTACTCAACCCATGTTGAGTATGGCCTAACAAGCAGGCATGAGGCTCCATCGTGATAACAATGGTCTCCTCGGGATGATCGAGTTGATAGGTGATCTCATTTTTTCTGATACTAACAATCAAAGGGAGCAATGCTTCTGCTCCACGAATTTCTGCAGAGAGAGTCACTGGATGAGAGGTCGGGCGCAGTCGGGCCTGAGAAAGAAGTGCCTCTGCAGATTGGTGTACTCCCTCTGCTTGATGTCCTGCTTGAGCATGGCTCGTCCCAATGAACACAAGGCAGGACAAGCTAAGAAACCTAGAGAGAGCAAATCGTTTCACGAGGACATATGATCAGAGCAACAACCACGATTCTCTCTGAGCCATTGCAGAATTTCTAGGCTAGGCTGGAACCGGGGCAACGAGCCCACCTGTCGGAAAATCAGGAAGGTTTGGTTTTGAAACTTCAGCCGAAGAAGGCATGGGTGCAGGAGGAATGGGTGGTGGGCGTTGTTCCATGATAGGAGGGTTCTTCATATGGCCAAGATGAATCAAATCGGCAACTTGTGCACCATCGAGGGTTTCAAATTCAAGCAAGGCTTTTGCGATAAGTTCGACAGTTGTTTTTTTCTCTTGAAGAATGTTTGTAGCACGTACGTAGGCCTCATCAATCAAACGTTTCACTTCAGCATCGATGAGTTGAGCAGTGGCTTCGCTATATTGACGCTTTCCAGCCATATCACGTCCGAAAAAGACATAGTCACTATCCTCACTAAAGCGAATCATCCCAAGATTACTCATTCCCCATTCACAGACCATCTTGCGTGCTAAGGTTGTTGCTTGGGCAATATCACCAGAAGCACCATTGGAAATATCATTGGTGAACATTTCCTCGGCAATACGCCCTCCCATCATCATGACAAGACCATCGAGGGATTCTTTACGCTGTGTTGAGAGCTGATCTTTTTCAGGAAGGTACATGGTTGCGCCCAAATATTGACCACGTGGAATGATGGTGACTTTGTGCAGCGGGTGCGTATGTTCGAGGACAACATTGAGCAAGGCATGACCAGCCTCATGCCAGGCGGTTGTTGTTTTTTCTTTTTCGGTCATTGCCATACTGCGACGTTCTTTCCCCCAGCGCACTTTGTCACGTGCTTCTTCGAGTTCAGATTGGGTAATGGCTTTTAAGCCTTTACGGGCTGCCATGAGGGCCGCTTCATTGAGCACATTAGCTAGTTCTGCACCAGAATAACCGGGAGTACCTCGAGCGATTCGAGATAAGTCGACGCTCTCAGAGAGTTTTACTTTTTTTGCATGTACTTTGAGGATTTCTTCGCGACCTTTCACATCAGGTAGCCCAATAGTTACCTGCCGATCAAAGCGTCCTGGGCGCAATAATGCGGGATCGAGAACATCAGGACGATTCGTTGCAGCGATAATAATCACCCCCTCTTGAGCATCAAATCCATCCATTTCGACGAGCAGCTGATTTAATGTCTGTTCTCGCTCATCGTGACCACCACCAACACCATGACCACGATGGCGTCCTACGGCATCAATTTCATCAATAAAAATAAGGCAGGGAGCCGACTTGCGGCCTTGTTCAAACATATCACGAACACGTGAAGCCCCTACCCCAACAAACATCTCCACAAAATCCGAGCCACTAATATTAAAAAAAGGAACATCTGCTTCTCCGGCAATAGCACGTGCTAGCAGTGTTTTGCCAGTTCCGGGAGAACCTATCATGAGGACTCCTTTGGGAATGCGGCCACCTAATTTTTGAAAACGTTTGGGATCGCGTAAAAACTCAACGAGCTCTTGAACCTCTTCCTTAGCCTCATCAACGCCTGCAACGTCTTTAAATGTAATTTTATTTTTCTCCCTTGCGAGCATTTTTGCCTTACTCTTACCAAAACTCATCGCACTCTTACCTGCCATCTTGAGTTGAGAACGGAAAAAGAAATAGAGGACTAAAAGAAAGAGAATAACCGGGAAAAAATTAATAATGGTTGATAAAAATACATTTGATTCCGCCTTAGGCGTTGCCGTGATGCCTGCAGCACTGAGTTCTTTTTCAAGTGTGCCGCTATTAAAGGGCATGAAAACAGTTGTTTTAAATGCTGCCGCTGTTTCTTCCTCAGAGTTCTGTGTTTTTTTAAGATAAAATCCACTGAGGGCTTGAGTGTTTTTTCCTTCTTCAATGAGGAGCTCTAAGGGTTTTTCTGGAGTCGAAATAATTTTCCCATCCTTGAGAAGTGTTTCAAATTTTGGAAGAGAAAGCTCTTCGGAAGTCATAAGATTATTCCCTCTAAAAAAGAAAGCACCACCAATGAGCGCAAGCGCAATGACAACAAGTAAAATACTGCGCCATTTAGTTGGTTCATTAGGAGTTTTGTTGTTTTTCAAAGAAGGAAGCGGACCCTCTTGAGGAGAAAGATTTTGGTTGGACATGGATAAAAAGTGAATCCTTCACTTTACAGAGATCTCGCTTGATTGCAAATGAATCAAGAAAAGTATACTCGTGACGAATGAAAACAATTGAGACTACCCTTACTCATTCTTTTTATGATAGATGCCCATAGCAAAAAAAAATCTCTTTCCCCTCAACGCTTTAACCTCGTTGTTTCTCTCCACGACGTCTCTCCTCAAACAGAGGAAATTGTCACCCAGCAGCTCGAAGAGTTACGTGCGCTTGGTGTTTCTCGTTGTTCGCTCTTAGTCATCCCTGACCATCATCACTTGGGACTCATCACACGTTTTCCTAGCTTTATCCGATGGCTCCAGACACAAGCCTCGAGGGGACATGAAATTATCTTACATGGTTTTAATCACCTAAGCGGCCCAAGAAAATACCAGCATCCCTGGAAACGTTTGATCGCCGAGCACTATACTGCTGGGGAAGGAGAATTTTATGACCTTAATTACGAGCAAGCTTGCTTGCTTTTAGAGCAAGGAAAGAGCGTTTTCCAGAACGCGGATTTGGATCTTTCGAAAATTGTTGGTTTTATTGCTCCAGCATGGCTTCTCTCTCAAGCAGCCGAAGCAGCGGTTGCTGATGCTGGATTTTCCTATACGACGCGATTACATGGAGTCGTCAATCTGCAAGCAAAACCGCATCGCTTCTTTCCTTCTCAAAGCATGGTCTATAGCGTGCGCTCAGTATGGCGACGCGCGGCAAGTCTCGCTTGGAATGAATCGCTTCTTCTTTACGCAACACAAAGAAAATGGCCGCTCCTACGGATTGGCTTCCATCCTGTGGATTGGAAGTATAACGCGATTAAGGCCCATCTCTTATCAAGCGTACAACGGAGTCTACAGACAAGAACTCCTTTAACTTATCAAGAATGGCTAGCCCAAATATTTCATACTGATTCGTCGCGAGGCGCCGCGAAGCCTGATGAATATCCGGGCTAAAGGCGTTTCTCAACTCATCCCCACCCCACTGACAACATTCCATTTTAAAATTGGTGCACATATGTTTCCTATTAAAAAAGCTCTTATTCTTGGCATTCTCAATGTGACTACAGACTCTTTTTCTGATGGCGGTATTTTTTTTAAAAAAGAAGATGCCATCTACCGCGGACTCCAACTCATTAAAGAGGGAGCAGATATTCTAGATATTGGAGGAGAATCCACAAGGCCTGGTGCCGAGCCCGTCTCCCTTGAGGAAGAATTAGAACGCGTCATTCCTGTGATTCGTGCATTGCGCTTGAAAACCAATATTCCCATTTCCATTGATACTTCCAAGGCCTCGGTTGCCCATGCCGCTCTGCAAGCGGGTGCAACTATTATCAATGATGTGAGCGCTCTGAGAGATCCAGAAATGGGAGAAGTTGCGGCCTCACATCGTGCACCTCTCATTCTTATGCATGCTCAAGGAACACCAAAGACGATGCAAAACAACCCAACATACCCAAATGATGATGTGCTCTCTGCAGTCATCGCTTTTTTATGCGAGGCGCGGGAAAAGGCAATCCAAGCTGGCGTCGAGAGAAACGCGATTATTTTGGATCCAGGCATTGGTTTTGGAAAAACAGTAGAACATAACTTTGCTTTATTACGAGGGATTCCTCACCTATTAACACTTGGCTCACCCCTGCTCATGGGTCATTCTCGAAAATCATTTTTGGGCAAAACAATTCCAGAGCGTTTGTTACCTAGCGTTGCCATTACCTCCCTTGCTCGCTACCATGGTGTCTTACTTTTTCGCGTGCACGATCCCTATGCCCACCGTGAAGCAATACGCATCATTGAAGAGGCTTGGCATCTTCGCTAAACCTCACATGGAATCGGTCACTGATAGCAGAGAAAGATATACTCATCGCCTTCCATGTAGCTGCTGCAGCTGCCAACACTAACCTGAATATTTCATACTATAACACATATGCGATACTCGGGAGAGTCTCCATGACCACCTTGAATCTTAATAAACTCTCTCTATGAATATTGCACCACTGACAAACAGCTTGTACGCTCTCTTAGAATCCTTATCCAATCTGTTAATTTTTTGTCATGAAAATTGGACCGCTGGCCTGGAAATCGTCATTTTAGGCACACTACTCTACTACAGTTTTCTCTACTTAAAGCGGATTCATGGAGCCGAGATTTTAATTTGGGTGACCATCACCTTCATGGTGCTGACCTTGATCTCTCAAGAGTTAAACCTGGCGGTTATCAGTTGGTTATTAAAAAGCATCTCTGCTTTTTTAGTCATCGCTCTTGTGATTATCTTCCAGCCAGAATTACGCCGAGCATTCAATGAACTTGGAATTCATCGTTTCTTTACCTCTGCATTACAACATCGTGAGGCTATTGAAGAATTAACTGAAATTGTTTTCGATCTTTCTAATAAAGGATTTGGAGCTCTTATCGCTCTAGAAGGAGATATGGATCTCAAGGCGATTATTGAAACAGGAGTCAAACTCGATGCCTTATTGTCCAAAGAACTTATTTTGACTTTATTCCATCCCAAAACGCTCTTGCACGATGGTGGAGTGATTATCAGCAATGATCGCATTGTGGGGGCTGGTTGCATTTTTCCCATTTCTCAGCGTGACGATTTAGAACGGACGATAGGATTACGTCATCGCGCTGGATTAGGACTGAGTGAAGAATTTGATGTGATCGTCCTCGTCATTTCTGAAGAAACAGGCTATGTTTCACTCTGTTATCGAGGATCTATTGATCGTCATCTCAATGAGCAAGAATTTCAAGAGCGCCTCAGTCAACTTATTATTCCTCAAAATGCATCATCTACTTCTTCACCACTGGAAAGAAAAACTAGGCTCCCTATTGCTGGGGGTAGTCCTTTGGTACCTGATCTCACAAAACATAGCGCAAACACAAAGGACACAAACAATGTCACTAGAAACATATGAGCATGGTCATGCTACCAAACAACACCACAAGTAAAACCTCACCCCTGATTTCACCTCGATTTTTTCTTTATCAGATTCATCTTTAAGACACTCCCTTCATTTTATGCAAATTCACTTAAGCCCTCGCCATATGACTCTCACAGCAGCAATTCATAGCTATGTTTGTGAAAAAATTGCGCATCTCGAAACCATGACTCCTACGATTATCGCAGCACATATTGTCTTAATGCATGATGAAACTAAAAAAGACCGCTATGTCGTAAAGGCTCACCTAGCACTTCCTGGCCCTGATATATATGCTCAGGATGCTGAAAATGACCTTTATGCAGCCATTGACTTAACCATTAGCAAACTCTCACAACAGCTTCGTAAATATAAAACAAAAACCCTTGAAGTGAAGAAACACAAAATCCGTGCTGCAAAAGAAGCCACTAAGCGGGGCTTCAAATAATAGGGAACGCTTTTTTAAGACTGATACTAAGACTGATACATGGGAGTGTTTTCTCATGCTTGCTTGCAGTAATTTTCACTTCATAACGTACTTTTCTCATGGGTCAGCCTGCAGACACGAACAACGAATCGGTAATGACTCATGCCCAACTTCCGTTTCAAAACGATGGTTACAAAGTGAGCCTTGATATTTTTGAAGGCCCCTTAGATCTCTTACTCTACTTAATTAAAAAGGAAGAAGTAGACATCTATGAGGTTTCTATGGAAAAGATCACCAAACAGTATCTCCAGTATCTAGATGCCTTTGAGGTGCTCAATATCGAAATCGCTGGAGAATTCATGGTGATGGCGGCAACGCTTCTCTACATTAAAAGCCGCACGCTTCTGCCTAAAAACGAGCAAATGCCTGGCGAAGAGGCAGAGGAAGACGATCCTGGCTGGGAACTCATTCGCCAACTCATTGAATACAAAAAATTCAAAGAAGCTGCACTCCATCTTCGTGATCAAGAAGAATATCAAGCAACCATTTTTTCACGCCCTCAGAGCTCTCTTGAAACGACCTTAAGCCTCCTCCCTCAAGAAAATATACTCTTCAAAGAAGTTTCTATTTTTGATTTAATTCACGCTTTTCAAAAAGCACTTCATCGCCTCCCAAAGGAGGAAAACTTTCGTGAAATCTTTGAAGAAACCTATACCGTATCAAGTCGTATCGAATATTTGATTGGGGCATTAGCTCATGGCATTACCATGAAATTTGAGGAGCTTTTTTCCTCAACAACAACGCGTGCTCAACTCGTCGTGACCTTTTTAGCAATGTTAGAACTCATTCGAATGAAGTACCTCTGCGTACGTCAAGACACGCACTGTAGTACCATATGGATTGAACGGCAGCAGAAGACTACTCATCAATTAGAGTGGGACAAACAAAACAGTGTTACTTCTTAAGAAGAAAGCTTCGTTTGAGGATATCTTTAGATTTTATAGTCAAATTACTTTTTCTCAATGGACCAGCACCCTAGCAATCATCAACCATCAAGCGCTCAGAACTCCGAAATCCCAACGCTTGTTTCTATTGTGGAGGCACTTCTTTTTACGTCTCAAAAAGCACTCTCACTCAAGGAACTTGTTTCCTTGCTCCAATCTGCATCGACCGCTTTGCAAGAGGAGATTCAAAAAACGTTTACTTCTATGAGTGAACAAAAAATCCGAGAAGCACTCGAGATGTTGCATGAGGATTTATCGACTTCCAAGCGAGCTTATGAACTTCGTGAAACAGCTTCCGGATGGCAACTGGTCACAAAATCATTATTTGCACCCTGGCTCCGGCAACTTTTCAGAGAAGTACGTCCCTCACGACTCAGTCCACCAGCGCTAGAAACACTAGCCATTATTGCATATCGACAACCTATCACACGCGCTGATTTAGAGGCTATCCGGGGTGTGGCTGTCGATGGCGTTGTGCAGACGCTTTTAGATCGAGGTCTCATTAGAATTACAGGACGAGCTGATATCCCTGGCCGACCGTTACTCTATGCGACCAGCCAATTATTCCTCGATCATTTTGGACTGCTTTCACTGAACGAACTTCCCAATGCAACAGAATTAGGAAAGATTCCTCTTCCAAGAGC
>CAIWMF010000019.1 GCA_903913785.1 uncultured Spartobacteria bacterium
GGAAAGCAGATGGATCCTGCGTTAGACTCACATTGTGACTTGGGCGGTATGGACACATACAGCCCGGCGTCAAAATGTTCGTCTGCCTTACCCCATCCGCCTTCTCGGCCTCCTCGTCACGATCAGTATGAAATATCCGGGTTAAGCAATAGGCTCGCAATAATCTTCATTGAATAACTGACTGGAATAAGGAAGGAGGGGCTTATAGGCAACAAGCCGTAGAGTTTGCTGATGCTGACCTGGATCAACAATTTTTCTCTCGAAAAATTTCAGCATAACATCATTCTAAAATGCATCAAAAAGAGTATATTGTTTTCTTTAGACATGCCTCAATCCTCTGATCCACTAATACCTAATAGTCATTATCACGTGGATATGCATCTTGGGGAGGGATGGCATAAGCGAAATTTTTTAACAAAAGTTCTCATTCCTTCTGTTTTTAAAAAACGGACTGGTTTGCGGCTTAAACCACATTTTCCAGAATTACATACTGGTCAATTTGGAATTACTTGGATTGGACATGCCTCTTTTTTGATTCAAACGAGGAAACACTTTATCCTTATTGATCCGAACTGGGCTCGATGGTTGAAAGTGATTAAAAGATTACGTCATCCTGGTTTTGATTTAGATGAGTTACCAGAGATTGATTTAGTTTTAGTAACACATGCTCATTTTGATCATCTTGATAAAAAAACATTGAGAGCTGTTGCTGCTCGTCAGCCCATTGTTGTTCCTGAGCATGTTGGCAATCTTGTGAGTGATTTAGGTTTTGAAAAAGTACACGAATTAGGGCCATGGGAAGTCCTCGAATATGATGAACTCAAGATTACGCTAACACCAGCCTTCCATTGGGGAGCACGTTTTTTACATGATCGCTATCGAGGATTTGGTGGATTCCTAATTGAGTACGAAGGTAAGATAATTTTTCATTGTGGTGATAGTGCTTATTTTCCCGGTTTTCGGGAAATTGGAGAGAGAGCTCGCATTGATATCGCACTTCTTCCTATTGGTGCTTATGACACTGTCAGTGGACGTGATGCACACATGAATCCAGAAGAGGCTCTTGAAGCCTTTCAAGAATTACGGGCCAAGATTTTTATTCCCATGCATTATGGGACTTTTCGCCTTGGTTATGAGCCTTTAGATGAACCTCCTGCGCGCCTGATAAAATCAGCACGAGAGAAAGGACTGGAAGATCATATCTCTATTTTAAGAGAAGGAGAGGGTATTATTTTTTGAATTATATTTCCTCAATTTCATCCGAAAAAGGTATGTTAGTCTTCCGCGGTTTCGTTTTTGGCATTGTTGAATTCCGTTGTGAGTTTTTTAGGATCTCAATCCGATTAAAGAATGGTGTTTTAAAAGATGAATCTGCTGTGATGTCTTGTTTTTGAGGAGTAGATACGGTGTGGCAGCCATCATTTTCTGCAAACTGTTGCTTAAGCTCACAAAAGGTAGTCAATAATTTATTCTCAGAGTATCGGCTTTGCGCTATTGACCATCTTTCTTCAGCCTCAGCAAGTCTTGTTTCCACCTCCTGCTGTCGAGACGGTTGGTGAAAAATTTCACTTAATCGAGCGTAAGCCTCAGTCGTTCTACGAGCACTGGAGCGGATCATATTTTGACTATTTGAAAGATCAATACATAAAAAATAAGCTCCATAAGCCACTCCTGTTGTGTTTGCAGCAACAAAAGGATGGTATAAATCACCTTCAGAAAATGTAATGGGAAATTCGTTTCCAATAAATGATCCAACAAAAAATCCTATCAGCGATTTCATAGCCACCGTGGACAAGAAAGATCCTCCTTCATAAACCAAGGATCCAATTTCTGTGAGGTGTTTACAAAGAGTATACTTTTTTGTTTCTATCTCTAATTTTTCATTATGAGCAGCATTACGTAAATCCTCTGTATGATTTTTAATCCATTCTAATTGCGGAGATAGACTTGGAGTGATTAGAAAGGCACGCGAGGTTATTTCTAAGTCTTCCTCTGATCGATTTTCGGATTTTTGCCACTGCCGGAAAAGTGAAACGTGTAGAGAACGTAGATGAGCCAACAAAGAATCTTTTTCGCTTTCAAAGTTCTGGAGGAAATGTTCGCAATGGTTCTCATTATATTTTTGAGCAGCAAGGAGATGTTCCATGATTGCTGAACCGTAGAGTTGGTTTCCCATTTCAGAGAATTTTGCCAAAGCTGCTGCTTGATTCTCGAGTGTTGCCTGAATCACTTCGTGAGCTTGAGATTCGAGGAATAAACGTCCTAATGGAAATAACCTGTTGATGTTTGTGCTATGTGAACATGATTCGAGCTCGGATCTTTCACACTGATCTACTACGGAGCCCGGGAAGCCAGATAGATGTTGCGTTGAGCTCGAAGTCTTCCTCAGGCAGTATGGACTCATACAGCCGTTGTCAGACTTCACCACTCGCCTTACCCCATCCGCCTTCGCGGCCTCCTCGTCACGATCAGTATGAAATATCCGGGCTAATGCCGCTGAATCCATCACTCTACTACTAGAGTCTCCCCGGCACATCAATTGATTCCACCGTTTGTTTTGTTCTTGATAAAAGCTGAGACGTGCTTGTGTAATCTGATTTTTTTTTTCTTGAAGCGTCCAGGTGCTAGCAAATGATTGCTGTGCCATTGCAAAAGAATCCTTCATGTGATTCCAACGCTCAGATAAGGCACTGCGATATTCCATTCCGTGCGTATAGATATCGTAAATATTTATTACCAAGAGCGGTCCGACTGCCAGTGAGGTTCCTATTGCACCATCACTCATTAACGTAAAACTATCACCATGAGCCAGACTGGCAACCATCAGTCCTGAACCATATCCAAGAATTCCTCCTGCTGTAAAACGACGTCCATTGTCTAAAATAGGACTGAGTGTATAAAATCCGCATCCAAGCAAACGTCCTGCTCCGGCAAAGAGATGTTGTCTTGTTTCATCAAGTGTTCCAAAAACTGTTTTTTCTCTGATTTCTTGAAAATTCTTCTCAATGACCAGGGCTTTTTTTAATATATCCATGTCCTCGGCAGAATGATCTATATTATTTAATAGTTCTATTTCTGCTTGTAGCCTGGCATAGGGATGATGGTCTTTAAGGCTCTCTCTGACAGCTTGACTGCTAAAGCAACTACGTTGGATTCTTGGATCCAAACTCTCACAAAAAGATATTTCTCTAGGTGCTCGTCTTCGTGCTTCTTCAAGAGAAAAATGTCCTTCTCCAAAAAGAGTGCCAATTGTTAAACAAGCGCTTAAAAAAATTTTACAACTGCTCCAGGTGAGGTCATCTTCTTTGAGTAAAGAATTGTTAGTAGTGCTCGCTGGAGAAGAGAGTTCAAAAGTCATCTGGCTTGAGTGTAGCAAGCAATCAATCATCCCTATTTCCTCTTTAGAGTTTTTTAAAACATAGGAAACACCTGCAAAAAAATCATTTTTCCATGAGCAATACATTTTGGTTTCATTGGCATTCATGAAACTCATGAGTGGCCGGGAGCCTTTTTCTGCAATGCATTGATAGGAATAATTTCCAGGCATTCCTTGACGTGCAATCTGGTTGCTCATTTTATCATCATAGAATTCAGAGGGAATTTCTGAATTTGTTTGGAAGAGTGCCTTCGATGAGACCATTGTCCCTGCATCGAGAAAATTGGTATATTCCTCAACAAAAATAGCAGAGGATGAGGCTATATTGAGACAATCATACTGATTTTTTGTTTCTGCAATAACACCATGAAGGCTAGATGAGTAGACTGCTAAGCTTAACAAATAGACACTAATAGTTTTCATTATGGGGGGATGTATGGAGTTAGGTATTAAAAAAATAACGCCTTACTGCTTGGAGCATATAATATGTTACAACAACAATGAATCTTACATATTCATTGTTGACGAATATATAAATGCTCACTCCAGTTGTGTGTGATACAAAATGGTAGATCCAGTAAATCCTAGATCATCGTATATCTCCATCGCTTGATGAGGTGGCACTTGCGGTTGGATAATAGTCGTTGGTTCTTCTATTTCTTGCTGACGAATCCAGAATGGGAGTTCTTCCATCCATAGTGAAGCAAGTTGGTGAGACCAGGAACGCTTGCTAGGTTGTGCTATTAACAGGGCCGCTGTTTCTTGTGAGAGATGGGGAGTGCTTTCAAAGAAAAGATGTGATCCTTCGTATGCTTCTCTAAGGTGTATATTGATATTGTTAATACCAATCTTTGTTTGTGCAGTCAGGTCAAAATAAGGTTGCCATGGTTGGCTTAAGGAGAAATGCATCTCTCCTTGCAAAAAGCGCATAGGGCTTCGAGGGGTTGTTATGAGTAGATGAGAAAAGATGATCGATCCTTCCGGGGTCGGAGAAAGGAGAGGTCCTAGAAGATGGAGATGAATCTTTTCAAAAGAGTTATTATGCTCGTTATTAGAGTTATTTTTTGAGTAACAAGCATCCGAAGTGATTGTGGAATGAGTGGTTTGGTCGTTAGGCTGATAACTAAGCGTCACATCATTGCACCAAGACGATGTGCCGAGGGAAGCCAATGAAGCTGTTTCACAAAAAATCCCTGGCGGAATAAGACAAGGAATGATGGTGAGTTGAGGTTTCCAATTAAGTTCCGTGATATTGAGATGACCACTGAGCTTGCCTCCTTGAGTATTCCCCTGAAGAACAAGTGCTGCTGTTCCAGTGATCGATGCATTTTCTTTTTTAAACAATAGAAGATCATGCCCCAAGACATGGTATTCATGATGTAGATCTCTTAAAATGCCCTGACTCGATCCAGACGCTTCGAGTTTGCCTTTGCCAAGAAATGCAGATCCGCTCTCAAGGTTTATTTTTTCTTTACTGAATGAAATGATTGCTTGGAGGCCTTGTAGTGATGGAAGAAGAGATCCTAAAGTGCACTCTGCAGCTTTTACATTTACATGGCCCAAAAGTTCTGGAGTTGCAACTGTTCCTCGAAGTCCTATTTCACCTGAAATATTTCCATGGTTGAGGTTGATTTCACTAGGCAGAAGCCAGTTGTTGATAAAATCAAGTGAGGAGTTTGTAAGTCGTAAGTTTATGTTTAATGGGCCTCCTAGAGAGGCTGCTATAGCCTGATCATTCTCACTAAGTGCGGCTCCTGGAGTCAGCTCTATTAATCCTAAGGGAAATGTTCCACTTAATTGAGTGCATGAAGTATTTTCAGTAGCTAGTTGAGCATCGATGAGTCCTTGCCCTTCATGCGATGAAAGTTGCATGTGAAAAGAGGTGTTATTATTTGAAGTTTTTTTTCTACTCTCTAAAGAGATGGCTACAGAAGGTCGGCTCCAAAGGCCAAAAGACTTAATGCTTCCATCTATGCAAAAAGATGAAAAATGATTCAATGCTACATACACTTCCATCGGCTTGTTCCATTCCAACAGTGAAGGGAAAGGACGATGATCAAATAGTCCCATGCCATTCATCGGTAGAGTTATTGATGCAGAGAGCCTACGTTTTCCACTTTCGTTGAAAGTAACGTTTTCTAGGCTCAGCGTATGAGGGGTAAGGGAAAGAGAAGCAGCAATATTCCTGTCCCCATAATTTAGGTGAAAAATAGGAGAGGTTACTAGTTGAGGTGTGTAGGCAATTGTAGAGTGAAGTTCAAGAGGTTGATTGTTTAGCAGAGCTTCTTCGAGTCCTATTTTTAAAGAGCCTTCATGCCACTTAGCTCTTCCATGACCCTTCCAGAGTGCTTGCAGAGTTGCCCCATGAATATTTTTAAAGAAATGAGATGCCTCATGTGATTTGCCTTGGACAGAGCCATCGATTGCTTTTTCTCTCTGAGGTTGGAGCGATGGTATAGAGTGTATGCTGAGATTTTCTGGAATGAATGCATGGAGAAGAGAGAGGAAGTTCTTAGGGTTTTGACAAATCTGAGCTAATAGTGAGGAATTACTCTTTGGTATTTCATTCCATGAATCTGTTGTGATTTCACCATTCACCCATTTGTCAAGAAGCATCAATTTTTCAAAAAAATTGCGGCAATCGATTCTACCTTCTCCTGAGTATTCATGTGGCCAGATGTTTGCCATGGAGCCGGAAAATTGTATATGGCTTTTACCATTCCAAAAATCAAGATGACTCAGGACCGTTTTTTCTTTTTGAAATAATAACGTTGATTCGATCACATCAATGGGTAATCCATGTAGCGATATTTCCCTTCCATGAAGATGTAAATAGCCCTCTGCAAGATTTGTGCGGCCGCTGACTTCACCATCTATATCAATTTTACCACTAATATTGCTCCAAGGAGTCCCAAATAAATCCGTTAATTGAGATGCATCGGCAATGGTCGCTTCAAGCTTACAATGAAAAGGAGCTTCTCCGATTTTTGACCAATCCTCGGAAATTGACATTTCTCCTGTTGCACTCACCCGATTTTCTTGTTGCTGGAGATGAAATCCAGTAAGAGAAATTTTACGACCAATGAAATTCGAAGCAATAGAGAGAGAGGCCCATTCCTTTTTCTTGCAACGAAAATGATCTACCAACATACGCAGAGAAGCCTCTGCATTGATCGGCTCAAAAGGAGAGCCACGAAAAACAAGTCTTCCTTCTCGAAGTACACCTGAAATCTTTTCCTGAAATCCAAAAAATTTAGCAAGACGCTCGAGTGATAATTTTTCTCCAAAAATAGCGCCATCGAGTATTGGACCAGGTCCATTTTTTCTCAGACAACCATCAGCACGCAATATTCCATGAAAAATCGTAGCCACAAATCCCAATTCTAATCGATCTGGATAAGTTGTTAACTCTAGTTGATGTAAATGAATTTCCTCTGCTAGTAAAAGATTTTTGAGTGTTATGGTTTTTCCGTCCCATATGGCATGACAAGCTGCCTTGTGTAGATGACATTTTATATTACTTACTTCAAAAAGTATGGACTCATAGGCAAGAGTGCCTGGTGTATTTTTGGGGAGGGAACATGAACAATGTTCGACGCTAAGACGTTCCTTTTCTCTCATGCAGAGTAGCGAGACATCATGTAGGATTATTGATTCAGGGAGTTCGATGATTTGTTGTTGGACTAAGTTCTGAACATATCTTTTTTGATTTTCTAAAAATGATGACTCCCCAGATCCTAGATTGCGTAGATCCAGGAGACATTTACCTTGGGAGACCTCTAATTGTTTTATGAGCCGATGATTTCCAAAAAAAATCCTCCGCAGTGATAGGAGTTCTATGGAGACCATTTTAAAATCTAACCGACTTTCATGAGGGGTTTTTCCAAAGCTGATGACAACATTTTGCCATCGCAATGGTTTTTTTAAGTCTACTGGTAATGTTTCTGCATGAATAGTGATGCCGGTGATAGGCTCTGACGCCCATAAAAGTAGATCGATCGATTGTCGTAATAAAAATGAATGCAACAAAAGAACGATAAGCAGTATCAGGAACCCAATGAGAGCACTCCATGCAGCTCCAGTTCTCGAGCGACCAGGTGGATGCAGTGGAGGCAGTAAATCAAGTGATGGATTCATGAATGGGAGTGGTTGGGAGAAAATGGATTTTATGTGATTTAAAGCTTTTCAAAAAGCTGATTTAATGCTTGCTGATTGCAGCTCTCTCATTGATTTTGATGGCGTTCAATTTATGAAGCATCAACCATTAATCGTAGTAAGAGAAGATTCCAAGAAGGAACGCCACTATCAAGGAATTGCCGCTGCTCCAGGAATCTTAGAAGGTAAAATTATGCTTCATTTAGCCATGGAACAAAGCATGCCTTTGAGAAAAATTCAAAAAATAGACATTGCAAGTGAAATGGAGCGTTTTGAAAAAGCACTTCGATTAACACAACAAGAGCTCCTTGAAATTAAAAAGCATGTCATTCCTTGCCTTGACGCTCATGAGGCAGCACTTTTTGATGCGCACTTATTAGTACTCGAGGATCCGGATTTATTAAAAGAAGTGCTAGAGTTGCTGCGACGTGATCTCATTAATGTCGAGCATGTCTTTGATATAGTTATCAAGCAATTTTGCGACAGCCTAAATAAAAAAGAGAGTTCCTATTTGCGAGAGCGCATCGTCGATATTAAAGATGTCTCTCGTCGTATTCTTAATCATCTTTTGGGCAAGCCTAAATTACAGCCTATCGATCATGATGAGCCTATTATTATTGTCGCAAATACACTCACGTTATCTGATGCAGTAATGGTTTATGGGAAAAAACAAACAGCATTTGCAACGGAAACAGGAAGTCAAACCTCCCATACAGCAATTTTAGCGCGAGCATTTGGTATTCCTGCAGTCGTAGGTCTCCGACATGTTCTCGGAGAATTAAAAAATGGCGAACCCGCTGTGTTAGATGGTTATCATGGATTGTTAATTATCAATCCTACTTATAAAAGTGTTGGAGGTTATCAGCTAATGCATGCAGCCCAACAGGACCTTCATAAAGACTTAGAAAAAATTCGCGATATGCCAGCAACCACACAAGATGGGAGACGTATTACTCTTTCTGCGAATTTAGAGCTACCCGGAGAGCTTGATGATATTTTTTCTAGCGGAGCAGAAGGTATCGGTCTGTATCGTACAGAATTTCTGTATTTAAATCGCCTGACTCCGCCAGAAGAAGAAGAACAATATGAAGTTTTATGTACTATTGCAAAACGCTGTCGACCTTATCATGCCATTGTAAGAACCTTCGATATTGGAGCAGATAAGCTTATTTACTGTTTGCCTTCTGTAAAAGAAGTTAATCCCTCATTGGGTTGCCGTGGCATTCGTCTTGCATTGCAACATAAGGAGCTTTTTAAAGCCCAATTGCGAGTCATTTTGCGAGCTGCAAAGCTTGGTAATATACGTATGATGTACCCAATGATTTCAGGAATCGAAGAACTTCGCGAAGCAAATGCTATTTTAGAAGAAGTCAAGCAAGAGTTGCGTCATAAAAAAATTTCGTTCAAGGAAGATATCGAGGTCGGCATCATGATGGAAGTGCCCAGTGCTGCGATGATTGCTGATTTAATGGCACGAGAAGTGAGCTTTTTTAGCATTGGCACCAATGATCTTGTTCAATACCTCACAAGTGTCGATCGTGGCAATGAATCTATTTCCTATCTCTACAATCCTGCACATCCTGGAGTGATTCGTATCTTAAAAATGATCGTTGATGCTGCACATGCAGCAGGTATTTGGGTTGGAGTATGTGGTGAATTAGCGGGAGACCCTCGTTTTACACCATTATTAGTAGGCTTGGGGGTTAATGAACTGAGCGCAAGTGCAATTTTTATTCCTAGAATTAAAAAAGCCATTCAAAGCCTTGATTTTAGTACGTGTCAGGATCTTGTTGCTCAGATGCTCAACGAAGGCAATGCTACCAAAAATTACAATCGCTGCGTTGCTTTCGCTCACAATGAATATGGAGCGCTTCTTTAACCCGAATAATATTACGTGGCCTTTTCCTGACTCCAGTTTTATCAAGCTCAAATATAAATTCCAACAATGAGAAGATCTTTGTGACACTATTCCTGAGGTATAAAACACAAACTATCTTCCTTTCTTCATCTCATGTTTTCCAATCTTATTCCAACCACCTATGATCCAACTCAAGTCGAGCCATATTGGTATGCTCGATGGATGAAAACTGATTCTTTTCATGCTAATGAAAAATCATCTCTTCCAGCTTATTCCATTGTCATTCCTCCGCCTAATGTTACTGGTGTCTTGACCTTAGGGCATGTGCTAAACAATACCATTCAAGACATCTTGGCACGGCGTGCTCGTCAAACTGGTCATGAAGTCCTCTGGCTTCCGGGCACTGATCATGCAGGTATTGCGACGCAGAATGTGGTCGAACGTCAATTGCGCAAAGAGGAAAAAAAAACACGCCATGATCTTGGTCGGACTGTTTTTGTAGAGCGTATCTGGGAATGGAAAAAAAAACATGGTGGAATCATTGTTGAGCAACTCAAGCGTCTTGGCTGTTCGTGTGATTGGGAACGGGAACGTTTTACCATGGATGAGGAGTACGGAAAAAAAGTACAAGAAACTTTTATTGATCTTTATAATAAGGGATTGATTTATCGGGGTAAGAGGATGGTCCACTGGTGTCCTGTGTCCCTCACAGCTCTTAGTGATGAGGAAGTCATTCCAAAAAAACAAAAAGGGATCCTTTATTATTTCAAAGTTGAAATTGTTGAGAAACCTGGAACCTGGTTAGAAATAGCGACTACACGGCCTGAAACGATGATGGGAGATGTGGCCATTGCAGTGAATCCGAAAGATGCACGCTATGCCCACTTGATTGGAAAACATGTACGTCGGCCATTACCTACTGATTCAGAGATGCTCTTGCCTATTGTAGGAGATGAAGCTGTAGAGATGACATTTGGAACGGGTGTTCTCAAGGTGACCCCAGCTCATGATCGCATGGACTATGAAATCGCTATGCGTCATCATCTCCCCATCCTAGATATCATGAACCCTAATGGAACGCTCAATGCGCTTGCAGGAGCCGCCTTTGCAGGTATGGATCGTTTTCAAGCACGTACTGCCGCGGCTCAAGCTCTGCATACACTCGGTTTGTTAGTAAAAGAAGAAATCCATGAAAGCAACGTCGGCTTTAGTGAACGTGCTGATGTGCCTGTTGAACCCAGGCTGAGCGAGCAATGGTTCTTGCGCTATCCTCAGACCAAAGAAGCACGCCTGGCTGTTCGAGAAAAAATCATCCGTTTTTTTCCGGAGCGTTGGGAAAAGGTGTATGATCATTGGCTCGAACATATTGAAGACTGGTGTATTAGTAGACAGCTCTGGTGGGGGCATCAAATCCCAGCTTGGTACCTGCCTGAAAACAATCTTCTTAAGGGTAGCGGTAGTTTGAATGAGGATCTCTGTAAAGTACAACTTACCTCACCAGGACCGCAGTGGAGACAAGATCCTGATGTTCTTGATACATGGTTTTCTTCTTGGCTCTGGGCACATGCAGCGATGGATGAGGTCACACAGAGAAAATTCTATCCCACATCTGTCCTGGTTACTGGACCTGATATTATTTTCTTTTGGGTTGCGCGTATGATCATGGCAAGTCTTGAGTATACGGGTAAACTTCCCTTTCAGGATGTCTACTTCACGGGAATTATTCGCGATAAAAGTGGACGTAAGATGTCCAAGAGCCTTGGTAATTCTCCTGATCCCCTGGATCTCATTGCCAAATATGGAGCTGATGGTCTTCGTTTTGGTATCCTGCGTATGGCACCTCATGGGCAAGATATTCGCTTTGAGGAAAAACAAATCGAAGAAGGTCGAAATTTTGCGACTAAACTTTGGAATGCTGCTCGATTTAGGCAGATGCAAGAAATGACTCATTCCAATCTTAATCTCACACATGATAACCTTCCTGATATTGCCATTACATTGCTGGCTCAGTTTGACACCATGCATGCCAAGCTTCTTGAAGGGTATAGAGAATATCGATTTCAAGAAATGACCTTACTTCTCTATCATTTTTTCTGGAATGATTATTGTGATTGGTTTATCGAAGCAGCCAAACCAACACTCCATCACGGATCAACCGAAGCAAAAAAGATTCTTTTGGATGTGATTGATTTTGTATTTTCAGGATTTTTACGCTTACTCCATCCCTTCATGCCTCACATTACTGAGGAAATTTGGAAGCGCCTGGAATTAGAGGCTCTCTCGACTCATCCTACTCGCTCGGGCTTCCTCCTTTACACTCAACCACCTGAAAAAAATTCTCTACCTCACCTTAGTCAAGAAAACATTACTATTGCTATGAACAGAACGGCAGCACTCTATGGTGCAGTTCGTGCAGCAAGGAACTTGCGTGGTGAGTTAAAAATCAATCCCAAGCAAGCAATTACTTTTCTTCTGACACCAAAAAATGAAGAAGCTACTTGGAATGACAAGGAGTTAGAGATTTTTGCATCACTTGCACGTGCTACAGAGATCACCATACTCAAAGGCCATCCTCCTCAAGAGAGTGCTTCTGTTTTGACAGAGTGTGGCACACTCACTATACCACTAGAGGGTCTCATCGATTTTGAAAAAGAGAGGAAACGCTTGAAACTTGAAATAGAGGACGTAGAGCAGGAGCTTACGAAAGTACGCATGAAATTATCCAATACTGAATTTATGAACAAAGTTCCTCCTCCAGTGCTCATAGAACATCAAGATCGAGAAGAACGTTGGAATAAACGCCTAAGCTTACTGCAAGAAATGCTACAAAAAATGGGCTCAGCAACCTAGTGCCAAAATTTTTTTAAATGGAACACGAAACGCCTTATCACTCTCAAAACAGTATTCAGAGCCTTCAAGATGACCTCAGTCAAGACGTCTACTGCCAAGCCTATCGCTTCATGCTCACAGCACGACTCTTGGAGGAAAAATTATCAGCACTCAAACGATCTGGAAAAATTGTTGGTGGTGTTTTTTTAGGTCGTGGGCAAGAAGCACTCAGTGTTGCGCTTGGTATTCATCTTCGTAAAGGGGATATTTATGCGCCCTTGATTCGTGATCAAGCCGGTCGTCTTGCCTTTGGTGAAGGTATGCTAGACGCTCTTCGCACTTATCTTGGATCTGCTCTGGGATCAATGCGCGGCCGTGATGGAAATGTCCACCGTGGTCGTCCACGAGAAGGTTACTTTGCGATGATTAGTCATCTTGGTGTGATGGTATCGGCGGTCAGTGGTGCGCTCATTGCACGTCGTTTTCGTGGAGAAACAAGTATTGTCGGCGCCACGTGTATTGGTGATGGTGGAACCTCAACGGGTAGTTTTCACGAAGGACTTAATTTAGCGGCTGTTGAAAAACTCCCCCTTGTGATTGTTGTGGCTAACAATCAATACGCTTATTCCACACCTAATAGTCGTCAATTTGCCTGTAAAAATCTTGTGGACCGTGCCCTTGGGTATGGCATTAGTGGGCACCGTGCTATTGGTAATGATCTGAGTAGTTGTCTGCACGTTCTCAAAGAAGCCGTCTTGGCCGCACGCTCTGGTGGGGGGCCTCAGCTTGTCGTTGCCGATTTATTAAGACTGGTGGGCCATGCTGATCACGATGACGCTAGTTACATCACGGAAGAGCAAAAAGCATCAGCACTCGGGCGTGATTGTCTCATAGTTGCCCAACAAACATTATTAGAAAAAAATTGGATGACACAGGCAGAACTCACTGCATGGCAACAAGAGATAGAAGCAGAAATTGAAGCAACGACAGCAAGGGTCTTGCGTGAACCAGCACCTGATCCCAAGGAGGAATCATGGATTCCATTTGCAACAAGCCACCTGCATATTGGCTAATCCCAAGATTCTCAATTTTTTCAAATAGCTTATTCTTGACTATCATTACCGTTAGCCCGCATATTTCACACCGATCTCCGCAGTAGATCAGTATGAAATGTTCGGGTTAATTCAGTCTGTTCATCATCTGAGGAATGGCAGTCGACCAGCTATGGTATAAGATTTTTGTCTGCCAGTTGTATGTTTTTTGATCAAGCTCAATGATGAGTTCTTCTTGTTGAGTCACCACTCCTAGCCGGCTAAAAGGGAGGCCAGAGGATTGTAGTTTTTTTTCTACTTCAGGAGCCTTGTGAGCAGGTGTTGAAAAAATAATCCGACTTTGAGATTCATTAAAGAGAGCCACGTCGCTACGAATATCTCTCCTTCCTAAGTCAATAGAGGCTCCAAGAAGTCTTGTATCCGTTTTGTTGCTATTGCCAAAACAGGCTTCCGCAAGGGCCACGGCAAGTCCTCCTTCAGAACAGTCATGTGCACTTTGCACAAAACCTCCTTGGATAAGTGCAAGGAGTTCCTCATGAATAGCCTTCTCGTGTGCAAAATTAATACGAGGGGGAAGCCCTTCTTTCCTGCCGTGGGAGATGAGAAGATAATGGGAACCTCCTAGTTCACTCCCGAATTCTCCAAGGAGGAAAATGATGTCTCCTGGTTCTTTGAAATATTGTGTTGTGATTTCTTCTTGTTTCTCAATGAGCCCTACTAATGCAACAGTAGGTGTTGGGTCAATGGCAGAGAGCTGACTTTCGTTATAGAGACTGACATTGCCTCCAGTGACTGGAATATTAAAGGCACGACATCCCTCTGAAATTCCTTCAATAGCTGCACGGAGTTCCATGAAAATCTCAGGCTTATGTGGATTTCCAAAATTCAGATTGTCTGTGGCTCCAATGGGACGAGCCCCAGAACAGGCTAAATTACGAGCTGCTTCGGCCATAGCGATTTTTGCACCTTCATAAGGATCTAAAGAGCAATAAAGAGCATTGCAATCACTCGTTGCTGCTAAGAACTTCTTGGCCTCACGCACATAAAAGACAGCAGCATCAGAGCCAGGTGGAACAACGGTTCCCGTCTGTACGGTATGATCATACTGGCGCCAGACCCATTGTTTGCTTGCGATACTTGGATAAGCAAGGAGTTGATGCAATGCCGTGATGGGATCAGCTTCTCTAAGGGTTGTAAGATCAAGGGGCAAGGGTTGCTTCAATAAGGCAGCCTCAGGTTGGTAGAGTGGTGCCTCATCGGCAAGAACACGTGCAGGAATATCAACAATCACTCTATCTCCACGTTTCACCCGCATCTTTCCATCATCAGTGACATGCCCAATCAAGGCGTAGGGGAGTTCCCATTTTTCAAAGATACGTTGTAGGGTTGCCTCCTCTCCCTTCTTAACAATCACAAGCATGCGTTCTTGGGATTCACTTAAGAGTAATTCGTAGGAGGTTAAATCTGCTGATCTTTTTGGAACGAGGTTCAGGTCAATTTCTACACCTGTACCACCACGGCTTGCTGTTTCACAGGTGGAGCAGGTCAAGCCAGCCGCTCCCATATCTTGAATGCCGGCCACACAGCCAGTGGCAAGGAGCTCTAGGCAGGCTTCCAAAAGGAGTTTTTCTCGAAATGGATCACCTACTTGCACTGCTGGACGATCCGCCTTGGATTCCTCGGTGAGTTCACGCGAGGCAAAGGCAGCTCCTGCCAGACCATCACGACCTGTTTCTGCACCGACGTAGAAGATAGGGTTACCTATTCCTTGGGCGGCACCACGAGCAATTTGTTCATGTCTTAAGATTCCAAGACAAAAAGCATTGACTAAAGGATTGCCATTATAGCTCGGGTCAAAATAGACTTCTCCACCAATGGTCGGGACGCCGATAGAATTTCCATAATGTCCAATACCTGCCACCACTCCTGAAAAAAGATGGCGATTATCACGAGCGCGCTGAGAATCCCCATCAATAGGACCAAAACGGAGTGAGTTTAGTAGGAACACAGGCCGAGCTCCCATGGTGAAAATATCGCGGATAATTCCACCAACCCCCGTTGCTGCCCCTTGGAATGGCTCTACTGCACTCGGGTGATTATGACTTTCTATTTTAAAAGCCACAGCCCAACCATCGCCAATATCAATGACGCCAGCGTTTTCTTCTCCAGCTTTGACTAAAACCTTTTCTCCACTCGTAGGAAATTTTCTAAGCTCTAAGCGTGAATTTTTGTAAGAACAATGCTCACTCCACATCACAGAAAAAACACCGAGTTCCTCGAGGTTGGGTTCTCTGCCTAGGATGGAGAGAATTTTTTCATATTCCGCTGGTGAGAGACCATGTTGAGCAACAAGGGCTGGAGTAATCATAGAAATAAGACAAAGGTGTTACTGTTGGTCTTGAAGCATTGTGAGTATTGACTCAAAAATACCACGCCCGTCGCAGCTTCCAAGGAGCTCTTCACAGGCTCTTTCAGGATGAGGCATGAGGCCAAAAATATTTCTTTCCAGGTTGCAAATACCAGCAATATTTTCTAAGGATCCATTGGGATTGGCCTCTTTGCTTGCCTTGCCAGTCGCATCGGCATAACGAAGCAACACCTGATGATTCAGGTTAAGCTGTGCCCGTGTCGCCTCATCTGCAACGTAGCACCCCTCGCCATGAGCAATGGGAAGATGGAGGAGACTTTGAGAAGTGATGTTTTTTGTAAAAGGGGAATCATCCGTTTCAACCCTAACAATCTGCTCTTGGCAGCAAAAAAGAAGATTGCGATTGGCAATAAGAGTGCCGGGAAGGAGTTTTGCTTCACAGAGAATTTGAAAACCATTACAAATACCAAGAATGAATGTTCCTTCTGCCGCTGATTCTTTGACTGCTTGCATGATTGGGGAAAAACGAGCAATCGCTCCGCAACGCAAATAATCACCATAAGAAAACCCCCCAGGAAGAACGATAAGATCAAATCCCTTAACTGAAGTTTCTTCATGCCAGAGAAGATCTGCACTGACGCCTGGTAGTGAACGCAAGGCGATAAGCGCATCAGTATCACCATTGGATCCTGGGAATTGGAGAACAGCAGCGCGCATGATTTCTTTTTTTACGAGAGAAGCTCCAGTCGATACTCTTCCATCACTGGGTTGGTAAGTAGATCACGACATGCTTTGTGGATTTCTTCTAATGTAGCACCGGTGATCTCAAGTTCGATCGATTTTCCAATACGCACCGATTCGACCCCTGTAAACCCTAAATGCTCTAAAGCATGAGCTGTGGCGACGCCAGCGGGATCTAAGACGGCAGACTGCGGCATAATGGTAACACGTGCTTTCATAAGCGAATGAAGATTCCTAAGAATTCCCACCGGAGCAAGAATAAAATGAA
>CAIWMF010000020.1 GCA_903913785.1 uncultured Spartobacteria bacterium
AGTTCGTGGTGCGATGGGGGGAGTGGCAGCAACAAGGCGTTGTAAAAAATCTTCTCTTAATAATGTTCCTCGAGCCACATGGACCATCGCGCCAACAAGCATGCGCACCATGTGGTAGAGAAATCCATTGCCATGAAAAACGAGCCTCACTTCTTTTCCTCGTTTGAGGACCTTAACGCAATAAAGAGTGCGGATGGTATCCTCTCGTTTGGCTCCTGATCTAGCGGTAAATCCGCGAAAATCATGTGTGCCCACAAGAGCATTAGCTATGCACCTCATGAGTACGATATCAAGAGGTCCATGGATCTGCCAAGCCCTTTGGTAAAGCAGAGGAGGCAATGTGTCATCATGCCAGAGGCAATAACGATAGATTTTGCTGTGCGCAGAGAATCGTGCATGAAATTGTTCTAAACTACGCTCGGCACGCAGAATGCGTACCTGTGGTGGAAGGGAGGCATTGAGGGCAAGCTGCCAGCGTTTTGGGGAGCTCATTTTTTCAGAAACCTCCCCTAGGTCAACATGAGCTACTTGGCCAAGAGCATGAACCCCAGCATCGGTGCGGCTAGCGCCATGAACAATGATGCGACGTCCGGCTATCTGAGTGCATGCTGTTTCTAGGATGTCTTGAACGGTCTTGCCATGACGTTGACTCTGCCACCCAGCAAAAAAAGAACCCTCATAGGCAATGGTTAGTTTGAGCTTCACAAGTAGAAAATAATGTAATGCTCTTTTCCTCTATTCATCACCCATCATTTCTAGTCCATGATTTTTTTGCGCATCCATCCAATCTTGAAGGATCTGTTGAGCTGCAACTTGATCAATAATGGAGCGTTGTTGTTTGCTTGAGCGTCCTGCTTCATGGAGGCTGCGCGCTGCAGCAGCAGTGGTGAGACGTTCATCCCAAAGAACAACCTTGGCGTTGGTTGTCTGCTCGAGCTCGCGAGCAAAGGCTCGGCATGCTTCTGAGGCAGATCCATACGTGCCGTTCATATTGCGCGGAAGACCGACAATAATGGTTGATACGTTTTTTTCTGCAACAAGGCGTGCGATCTCAGAGGCGCTCGAGGGCGAGCGCGAGAGGGTTTGCCAAGGATGCGCCATCCATCCAAGATCATCACTGATTGCTAAACCAATTCTCACAGAGCCCAAATCAACACCAAGAACACGATTCATAGCGTGCGATCCTAAAGGATTGAGAAAAAAAAAGTGAGTACATTCTTGCGATTTTTCTACTTGATTAGAACCAAAACTCATGGCAGTCTCTTGGGCTCCATGAAATCTGGCAAACATCCCGAATATAACGAAACAACCATTATCTGCGCCTGTGGTGCTGTTTATAAAACCCGCTCTACTCGGGAGAATCTAAAAATTGGTATCTGTGCTGCATGCCATCCTTTTTTCACCGGAGAGCAGAAGTTTATTGATACTGCAGGTCGTGTAGAAAAATTTGCCCGTCGCTATGGGAGTGTTAATGCGACACGTGCTCAAACCCCACGTGCAGCTCATTCCGCATTGCTGGGTAAAAAACGATAAGATTGTTAGAAAATAGGTATGCGTAGTTGCCTTGCGTGCTTTTTTATTGACCACGTTGTATAGGATGCCGCATGAGAGCATGAATGTTTGCTTCGTGACGAGTATAGCTAAATACACGCCTTCCGATCTTCTTACTGACTCCTTTTCCTCATGCCCGTTGATTTTACTCATTTACTGACCCAACGTCGCGAGCATTTTAGAGAATTAGAGTGTAAAATTAGTGCTCCCGATCTTTTTCAAGATGCGAAGCAAGCACGTCTCTTATTACAAGAACATGCGCGTCTCAAGGAGCTCTTGAAGACGGCCTCAGAGCTTGAAAAAGCGCGCCGCGACCTACAAGAAAGTGAGCAACTTGTGAAGGGAAGTGATCTTGAATTAGCCGAAATGGCAGCAGCCGAGCTTGTAGAGCTAGGGCAAAAAGTGACGACACTCGAGCAAGCCCTCCATATTGGATTTTTGCCGCCTCAAAAGGATGATGATCGAGATGCGATTGTGGAAATTAGA
>CAIWMF010000021.1 GCA_903913785.1 uncultured Spartobacteria bacterium
AAGCCTTCTAGTATCGGAAAGTTTGCCTTGCGACGTAGGAGTGTCTTGATTGCCCAGTCAAACTGAATGAGCTTTTTGACTTGTGGTTCTTCGGGTTGCATAGGACCAAGGACATTACTAGGCTGAGGCAAGGGATGTCAATGAGTAAGGATCACGAGCATCTAAAAAAAAGAGCCCAAAAAAAGATTGCCAAAAAAAAGGTTGCCTTGAGGATCTCTTTTCAAATAGCTTGAACGTGTTCCTCTTCCTTCTTAGAGGAGCAAAACCGAGCACACTTAAACCAAGCAAAATTGCCTTTTGATAAGCCTGGGCGCTCGCCTTTATTTTTTAAAACCAATATAGAGTTAATAAGGTTATGGACCGTGCATCAAAACTCCGATGGCCAACAAAACCGCAAGTTATTTCAGGTGAGCCGCAAGTTATTTCAGGTGAGAACAAAACAAGCGCGACTCTGTGCAATCAAACTGTTAGCCAAGTACCTAGCACACAAGGACAGTCACATGCGGCAGCTCCTATTGATTCACAGAATGTGACTGGTTTGAAAGTTAATCCTGCACGTCACCATATTACTCAACAACATCAACAACACTCACAAGATTCCTCCGTAGTTGAACAAAAGGGTGATTTAGTACCTGGTGATTTAGTACCTATTAACACACAAAATTCATCTTTAGTGAACCCTGCTTCATTACAACCTTCTGTGACACAACAAGCACCAAGTTATCCTAACAGCAATGTAGAAGGTCCGAGTGGTGTTCCACAGAGTAATATTCCTCAGCAGACAAACATACTGAATCTAGATACATGGCTTGAGTTAACTGAAAAGTTGAGGGCTGTTGCAATGGCAAATGATGAAAAGAACAATACAATAGTGTATGACCTAGCCACAGACAACAATGTTTTTATGAAATGTTTGATATATCCATTAGGAGCGTATTGCTACCATCAAAACGAGCAAACAAAAGAGGAAGTCTCTTCTCCTAGCAATTCAAGTGATTCGACTGCGCTAACTTCCGGCAACACAGAATTAACTCATTCCAATGGTCATTCAGTTTTGAGCAAACAAGAAAAATTAGAGAAAGGCCTAAGTAACATTGAGGCACTATTTAACGCTGTTAAAAATCGTCGAATACATTTGGAAGATCCAATGAATCAAGAGGAATCTGCTACTAATACAACACAAACAAAAAGCGATGGGATTTCAAGTTTATTCGGTACTGTATATTCTTGGTTTTTCCCTCAGTCAGAACCGCCGACAGAGTTAACACCCAAGACAGTATCTGATGTATCTCAAGAATTTAAAAAATTTTATACATCAAATAAAATGGACTTCGAGGTTCTAAGGTATGCTGTAGATACACAATTCAATACTACATTATTTGAGAAGTTATATAATGCAATTAATGATGAATATGTTGGAGAGAATAAAAAACAGGGTGCTTCAACCAACACATTAAATAATCTGAATCAACAGAAAGAACAAGCTTCGCAGATGTTAGGATATTATAAAAAATTAAAAAACGCTTCATTCGCATTAATTGATGAAAAATATAAAAATTTGAATGTTCAGGATAATGTCTCTTTAAGTCCATTAGATCAAAAGAATCAAGTATTGCTTTTAAGCATGGGAATGACTGCTCTGAAAGCAAAAAATACTCAATCTAAAACTGATGATATACGATCGATAATAAATAAAAATCCAGCTGAGAAGCGTTCAACACTCTGTGAACAATGGAATACCAACGTGAAGTTTACAAATGATGACTATGTTGTCTTGAATGACGAAAATGAAATATCAAACAAGGATCAATACAAGAAACCTTCCCATCTGATAACACGGTTTTTCTATTCTTTATCGAGAAGATTAAGCCCCACTGATTACTCTGGTGAATATCGGGAGGCAATGGAAAAAGTGAGAAAGAGTGTATCTGATGATTTTGGATCTCAAGCAAGCCAGCGATTTAATATTGAATTTGGGAGTCGTTATCGTTCTGGAAGACCATTAACTTTTGGAGCGCTTCGTAAATTTTTAACAAAAGAAAAAGCACTTGCTAATGGAAAAGAATACGTTTTACAAGCAAGTCCTGGTGAGAATATTTTACAACAAGAATTTGAGAAAGCCTATCCTAATACTCGACAAGAAGGCTTTCTTTCTGAAGATAAAAAGGTATTGCTTGCACAGTTTCTCAAAGATCATCAGGATTTTATTGTTGTTAAGAAAGATGAAAATTCAAGTGGTGACACTAGTTCTTTAGGCAAAAAAGATTGGTGGTTGTGGCCTAGCCAACCTGATATAAAAAAGGCAAACCGTGAAACTTTGGAGTTATCCGAACCCAAATTCAAAGAATTATTTGAAAAAAATACAGCAGGCACTCTATTAGTACAGCCGGCAAGGACAGCAGAATTTCAAGAAAAAATTACACCTTTTTTACAACAAGAAAAATATTTAACTATTGCTGATATCACTCAAGTGCAAAGTTTTGTAGAAAATTTATCTGAGAAAAAATATGATGGTTTGCAAGGGACTTTCGAAGCTCTAGTAAGTATATTATCGGGGCCTTCCGAAGCAATGACGACAGCAACTAATATTGCACACGCTGCGGCAGGAGCTAGAGCCTTCGGTAACGGGAACACCGTGCTTCATGGAGTAGGAAATGCTGCATCAATAGGTACGCTATTAGCAGCTCTTCCAGAAGAGTATGGAATTCGTCTGGCAGCAGCAACTATCTTCGCACTGAGGGGATAGAAGAAAAAGTTGAGTGCTAGGAAAAATGCATTCGAGAAAAGTATACTATCTACTAGTTTCGTTCTTGGCGCAAATGAGGTGGATAATGCCTCATCTTTCGTAGTCTCTTGAGAGTATTTTACGTTTGATCTTTGTAAAATCTTTTATGCCCAATACACCTCCTATTTCTCATAATAGGCTTCCTCTTCCTAATACTCCACCTGTTGCCGAGCGGTCTCTAGGTGAGACGATTTCTGATTTTTTATTTGATCATAAAATTGATGGGAAGGTTGTTGAGGTTGCCGAGATGCCTGAAGTGCTCTTGGGACGTGCTCAGTCTGCTGCAGGAGAGGTGGTCAAGCAGTTGAAGTCGTTTGTGAATTTTTCCACTGCTAGTGAGGGGCATAGACTCGGTGGAGGGGAAATGCCCGTAAGTCTGGAAGCATTACGGGCAAGAAGAATAGAAAAATTGACAGCACCCCACGTGGAGAATGCACTTGATACTTCTCTAGAGGAGACGAGTGGATTATCAGTTGCAGATGTCGCCAAGAGTATCGCAGGGATTGTGAATTATCGTGGGTTTGCCAAGAAATTAGCCTCAGATCTGCTCGTTGGTTATTTTCGAGGCGAAGATCCTCAACTAACAGTCATCAAAAGCATTGCTGGTTATGCCGGTGGTCTAGCTGTCGTCGGTCTACTAGGCGAAAAGAGTCAAGTAATTCATACACTCAAGGAATCCAAAAAAGACTTTCCTGGGTCTGCTCGCCGACTTGGGGGTGAGCATGAAGGGTCTTTATCACAAGAGGAATTGCAGGCTTGCATGCACCAGGCGGCTTTTGATCGTCTCCTCACTTCGTGTTGTCAGAGAGCTGCGCTACCTGCTAGCAAAGAACAATTAGAAGGATTCAAAGAACTGATCGGAGAAGATAGGTATCATGAGTTTATAGGAAAATTTCCTAACCCTACCCAAAATGATCTGACACTTGAAATGAATCGTCCAACGTGGACACTTGCTCCAGAGACAACGCCTGGGAGTCAACAAAGAGACTTAGAAGAAAGTAAAGAAAATTTTCTTAAAGCGGCTCGCACAATCGCTCCTAGAATCGTTCCCATGATAGCCTCACTGACGGCCTCAGATCTGGCACAAGGGAAATGGGCAGATGCGGAGGAAACGGCAACAGAGGTTATTAAAAGTCTTCTTAGCACAAGTCGTGTAGGGTAGCTCGAGAGGAAGTGATGGGCAAAGAACTTGGTTTCAGGTTTTGACCAACAGACAAACTTTCTGATAGGTTCTTAACAATGTTACCTCAAGACTCACGATTACAGGATGCAACCTTAGCAATACCGTACACACGCTCTCTTTTTTTTCTGCATGTTCTTGCCGTTGTGACGACGTTATTGACGTTTTTGCTCTTGTATAGTGGTGGTTTGGTGACGTCAAAAGGGGTGGGTATGTCCGTGCCTGATTGGCCGACAACGTATGGATATAATATGTTTCTTTTTCCCATTTCACGTTGGGTGGGTGGGATTTTTTACGAGCATAGTCACCGCTTGTTAGCATCTGGGATTGGTTTGCTCACCGTACTCTTAACAGTGGCCACCTTTGCCCTTGAGAAGCGTCGTTTGCTTCGCATGCTGGTTGTCATAGCGCTTTTTGCGGTGATGTTGCAAGGTTTGCTTGGAGGTCTGCGTGTGACGCTCTGTCAAGATCAGATTGGTATTTTTCATGGTATTTTATCGCAATCATTTTTTTCGCTCTTGCTTGTTTTTTCTGTTGTGACGAGTCGGCAGTTTTCGGAGGGTCGATGGTTTCATGATCCCTTGGCGTGTTCTCTTCGTAGGCCTGCTTGTGTGGCGCTTGTGTTAGTCTATTTTCAACTCATCATTGCTGCGACAATGCGTCATAGTCATCTTGGTCTTTCTATTCCTGATTTTCCAACAGCCTACGGTCACTTGCTGCCTCCTTTTTCAGAGCAAGCGCTCGTGCTCATTAATAAGAACCGCCTTTTCCAGGGGATGATGCCAACAACTATTTTTCAAATCTCTCTTCAAATGATTCATCGCACAGGAGCTCTCTTACTAAGCGGAGTGCTGGTGCTCTTAATCATGCGTAGTTATAGTAACTTTCCAAAGAAGCATTGGGCACGCCGTTGGTCAGCGGCTTGGGGATGCATGCTCTTATGCCAGGTGATGCTGGGAGCATGGACGATTTGGTCCAATAAGGCAGCTGATATTGCCACGATGCATATGGCTCTTGGGGCCTTGATGCTTGGGGCAGCTTATCTCTTTGTCTTCCGGATTTACTCGGCGACGTCTCTCCTAAATGACAATTAACGCTGCACACTCGTGACTCTACCATCTCACTCCACAAGTATCACTCCTGGGCAACTCATTAAAAATCGTGCTCATGATTTTATGGAGCTTGTTAAACTTCGCTTGTCGCTTCTGGTCCTTGTTACGACACTTGTCGGTTTTCTCTTAGGTTGGGTGGGACCTATGGATTATTTTTTGCTCGTGATCACTCTGATGGGCACAGCCTTCAGTGCCTTTGGAGCCTCATCGCTCAATCAATGGTGGGAACATGAATTTGATGCTCTCATGAAGCGCACACAAGATCGTCCTATTCCTGGAAGAAGATTGCATCCCAGGGATGCTTTCTGTTTTGGCGTCTTATCGATTCTACTGGGCAGTGGGCTTCTCTTCTTTTTTGTGAATACTATTTCTGCAGTATTAGGAATCATGACGGTGGTGATTTATATTCTTTGCTATACTCCGATGAAACGCTATAGCACGTTCAATACCTTATTAGGAGCCATTCCAGGGGCGATTCCTCCACTGCTTGGCTGGAGCGCTGCAACCGGAGAGATCGGGTTAGATGGGGTCGTTCTCTTTCTGATACTTTGGTTTTGGCAAATGCCGCACTTTTTAGCTATCGCATGGTTGTATCGTGAGGACTATGCGGCTGCAGGATTTCGGATGCTCAGTGTGGATGATCCCAGTGGTCTTGTGACATCACGTCAGGCGTTGCTCTATGCCTTGGGCTTGCTTGCAGTATCTCTAGTGCCCGGGCTTATTGGCATGGCATCCTTGCTTTATTTTATCCTGGCTTTTTTATTTGGTTTGCTCTTTGTGCTCACTGCACTTTTCTTTGTGATGAAGCGAACGAGAAAAAATGCACGTTATTTATTCTTCGCCTCCATTATCTATCTTCCCCTCATCTTGCTCATTCTCTTGTTGTGTCAGAGTGCACGCATCTAACCCGAATATTTAACACTGATTATGTCAAAAAAAACACGCTATTTGATGGGTATGAGTATTCTTTTATTTGCTCTTGGATTAACAGCGACCGTTCTCTATCTCATGATGCTACGTGGTCCAGCGCTTGCTCAATAGCGCATCTCAAGAAAGTAAAATGGGGTAACGTGTACCTAAAAAGCCCCCCCATAACAAATAACCCCGAATGTACGAGACAAACGGGGTCATTGTGATTTTTGTTATGAAGCCATAGGGGGGAGCCTAACTTCACCTTTTCTGGGGAGTCTTAGAAAATATTTTCAGAGTCTACTAGCAAAATAAATAGGTCATGAAGGTACTGGCTCTAGCCGAGTGCTTCAGGCGTACTCGATCGCTGTGCACCGTTGAATTCTTGTTTTCCATGATCCTTCATGAGCCTTAAGCGACTTTGAAAACAAGTTCTTATTTCTCTGAGGGTATAGATTCTATTTCTATTTTTGCTTCAGCAATAGGAGCGGAATCAACCCACTCAAGGTAGGCCATCGGAGCGCTATCACTTTGACGGGGTCCTAATTTTGTGATTCTTGTATAGCCTCCCTCGCGAGTAGCTGCTGCAGGAGCTATTTTGTCAAAAAGAATTTTGACAATATCTTTGTGCTTAAGGTAGGAAATAGCTGTTCTACGTGCGTGAAGATCGCCGCGTTTACCCAGGGTTACCATGCGCTCTGCGAGTGGCCGTGTGGCCTTTGCTTTGGCAAGTGTTGTTTTGATGCGATGATGTTCAATCAAGCTACACACTTGATTGGCTAGGAGAGAATCGCGATGGGCCGTAGAGCGGCCAAGTTTAATAGTTTTTCTGCGGTGACGCATAGGTCTAAATGTTGTTGAAGATTACTCTAAAATAGTGGTCACAATCGAGGTCTGTTCGATGAGACCTGCTTCGAACTTCATGCCAAGTCCTAGACCAAGTTGTACTAATTTGTCTTTGATCTCATTGAGTGATTTTTTACCGAAGTTGCGATATTTTAACATATCTGGCTCTGATTTGGTGGCTAGCTGGCCAACGGTAGTGATGTTCGCATTGTTCAGGCAATTAGCGGCACGTACGGAGAGTTCAATTTCATTGACGCTCATGGCGAGAAGTTTCTTGAGGCGGCTGTTTTCCTGGCTGACTTCTGTTGGGGTTTCATCAAATTCCACTTGTGTGTCGTCAAAGTTGACAAAGACATCGAGATGATGGCGTAAGATGGCAGAAGACTGGAGGATCGCTTCCTCTGGGGTGAGGCGACCATCGGTCCAGACTTCCAGGATGAGCTTATCGTAGTCGGTGCGTTGTCCTACACGCGTATTTTCAACAGCATATTTGACCCGTGTTACTGGAGAGAAAATAGAATCAATGGCGATAACACCAACAGCCATGTCAGGATATTTATTTTCATCACCAGTGGCAAAACCACGACCGACTTTGATTTCAAGTTCGGCTTCGAATTTCATCTTTTTGTCCAGCGTGCAGATGTGTTGATCTGGGTTGAGTACCTCGCACTGAGCAGTGGAGGTGATGTCACCTGCGGTGACAGCTCCCTCTTTATTAACTGAAAGCGTGAGCATGCGCACTTCATGATCATGCGCTTTGAATTTCACTTTTTTTAAGTTCAGGATAATTTCTACGACATCTTCAACAATGCCAGGCAAGCTTGTGAATTCATGAGCAGCACCTTCAATGCGGACCGAAGTGATCGCAGCCCCCTCTAAGGAAGAGAGCAAGGTGCGGCGTAATGAGTTTCCAATGGTGTGGCCATATCCTGCCTCAAAGGGTTCTGCAATGAATTTTGCATAGGTGTCGGTGGCAGAAGACTCTTCTTTTACGAGAGCTTGTGGCATTTCAAAACGACCAAGACGAATAGGCATAGGATAGTGATAGTTGTTTGCCGGGTTTCCCTTAGCGCATTGCGTAATGACGGTTAAGATCATGACTTAAGGACCAACGGCAACTTTTTCTTAATATAAGTTTGCGCAAGCGCGTTAGACTACATGGTTTTTTGGGAGGTGCAAGAAATTTTTTAGAGGTATTGGGTCCTTTGTAGGAATCATGAATTCTTCCAACAAAGGTATAAGAATAGGTCGATCGAGATTATGGGGCTTTTTCGTTAGGTGTATTATAGGCCTGCGCTCTTTGCTCGATCAGCGCTGCTATTTCTTGATTGGTCGATAGGTTTGTAGCCTCAATTAAAGGGCTTTTATCATCCGGTCTTGCCGCCTCTGCTTCACCTACCGCCTCTGCTTCAACAACGCTGAGGCCATGGGGATTTTTATCGGATTTTGCTTGTTGTGCACTGATCTTTGAATCAGCTGGAGTCCCATAGGCTACGGGAATTGCATGAGGTATCGCAATGGGACCTCTAGCATCAGGTGGGGGATGAATACCAGCTAAAGCGGCTTCTGCAGCAGAAACGGGATATGCTCCCTTAGGAGTTGCTAAGGACTGGAGGCGCTGGGCATCGCTAAAAGCACGAGAAGCAGTTGTGAGTGTATTATAGTCGTTGGAGGCTTGATGGAGTGCAGTTCCAAAATCATCCCATGTGTTGAAGCGGCTGTTCACGTCACTGTTTAAAATATTCCAGGCATGACTGAAGGATTGCACCGCTTTGATGAAAGCTGTTTTGTATGGCTCATATTCTGGAAGTGTGCGATTGATATGAGGGCTATCAAGTGCACGTGCACTCTCCATGAGTGAGTTATTCAAGGTGGAGAGTGCATTACGTTGTTCTGCGAGATCATCGGGAAGTAATACCGAAGTGCTATGAATAGATGCACTGGAAAGAGATCCTATCGCTGCATCGAATGTGCGCACCGGATTGGCTATTAATTCCATGAAGTAATCTAGGTTCGATGTCCTTTCCTGATGAGGAATAGGAGGGGGAAGATAACTAGCAAGAGATTCATGGGGGCTAACAGGTTGAATGGGTACTCCTGCCAAGTTTCCTTGCACCGGTTCTTGCGTATTCGTCGGTTCACTCAGAGTAGGTGTTAGATCGAAGAATATTGGATGGCTATCTCTGAGAGAAAGAGTAGGTGTGGTCATGATTTTAAAAAATGATTTTCCGCAAATCATTCATTGAATTTTTTAACAAGACAACTATTTCTTATGGAATGCAAAAAATTGTTTTCATTCGTCACGGGGAGAGTCTTTGGAATGTGGAGAATCGTTTTACGGGTTGGACTGATGTCGATCTCTCGGAAAAAGGTGTTGCCGAGGCTAAGGCGGCAGGGGCGCTTCTACGCAGGGAAGGATTTACTTTTGATCTGGCTTTTGTTTCGGTGCTCAAACGAGCACTTAAGACAACGTGGATGATTTTAGAGGAGCTTGATGAGCTCTGGATTCCCATTGAACGTTCTTGGAGATTAAATGAGCGTCATTATGGTGCTCTCCAAGGACTCAATAAAGCTGAGACCGCCCAACAATACGGTGATGCGCAAGTGCTAATATGGCGTCGGAGTTACGATGTCGCTCCATTGCCACTAGAGGCAAGTGATCAGCGCTCCCCACTGGATGACCCTCGTTATGCGATGCTTTCCAAAAAAGAACTCCCTTTAACCGAGTCCTTAAAGGATACGGTCGATCGTGTTGTTCCTTATTGGGAAGAGGCGATTGTGCCCGCCTTGCGTGAGGGTAAAAAAATTATTGTGGTCGCTCATGGTAATACGATTCGTGCGTTGATCAAACATCTCGATCACCTCTCTGCCGAGGAAATCATCCCGATTAATATCCCAACGGCTGTCCCGCTTGTCTACGAGCTTGATTCTGCACTCCTCCCTCTGCGTCACTATTATTTAGGTGATCAAGAAAAAATCTCAGCAGCCATGGATGCTGTCGCTGCGCAAGGCTTGCAACGATAAAGTGGCTGTTGGCGTGAAGACAGAGCTTTTGCTCTCAAGGAGTTTTTTTCTTTCAAAAACTTATTCATCCGAAAAAAGAGATAACTGCTCCTAAGACAAGCGCTCCGTCAGTTGCGAGAGAGGCGACTTCCTTGCCATAATATTTTGCGATTTCTGGCACAAGGGATAATCCCATCACGCTCCATAAAAAGGGATCAATAATGACATAATGGCCTAAAAATTTATTGAGCAAGAGAAGTGCGAGTCCGCTGGGCAATGTCCATAAGGCAGAGGGCATGAGCCCCATTAATAATGCTTTTCCTGCTACACCTCGCTCTAATCTAGCAATGAGGGTGGCATTAAGGAGGCAGAGTAGAAAAAAAAGCATCATAGACCAGAAAATAAGGAGATGATGATGACTCTCCTTGATCTGGCATAAGGGGACTAGGCCGCAGCCGATAGAAAAAATAAGGGAGATCACTATTTCTTTTCCGAAAGGCCAGATTGCATGTCTGAGGAAATAGGTGTTTAAAAAAAGATAGATGCCGGTCACAAGAGCAACCAAAAGACCTCCCATCAAAAGAGAGCGGCCAATATGTCTTGCGAGTGAAGTATCGATCATGATTGCAAGGAGACTTGCACTTAAAAAAAAGATGCTGTGTTTACGAACAAAATCATGACGCGGCGCTTGCCCGGACATGTGATAAGACTTCTTGGATAACGCTACTTCTGCTGCAGATGTCTCTGGGGATCGATAGGCGACTCGTCCATCAAGCAAGTGATCGACACTGTAAATAATCCAAAGAGAAATGCCTAAAAGAGCACGTTCTTCTATGGTGAGCTTGATTCCTGGGACACGTGCTAAGACTTCTTGCCAGGTGAGTGCGACAAGAACGGCATCAAGTGAAAGGAGACTTAGCCATCGCATGAACGAGATGGCATTAAGAGGCGCTCAGGCGTTCTACGCCAGCTTGAAGAGATTCGAGATCACTAATGCTAATGACTTCAACGTCTTTACGAATACGATTGACGAGTCCAGCAATGACTTTTCCAGGTCCACATTCGATAAAACGGGTGCAGTGACATTCATCAAGAAGGTATTCAATAGATTCTCTCCAACGCACCGATCCTGTGACCTGATCGGCGAGTGTTGTACGAATTAGATCTGGTGAGATTGCAGGCTTGGCTTGAACATTTGAAATAACGGGAATGCGTGGTGTTGCTATCGCTGTTGTTGCTAAAACAATTTCTAATTTCTCGCGTGCAGGGTTCATGAGGCGTGAATGAAAAGCTCCTGAAACAGTCAGTTCAATGGCTTTGCGAATGCCATGTTCTTTGGCAAGTATGGTGGCATTAAGGATATTTTTCTTGGCACCAGAAATGACGATTTGACCAGGAGCATTCAAGTTTGCAACGTCGACATCGGCAACATGAGCCAGTCGACGCACGACTTCTTCTTCTGCACCAATGATGGCAGCCATGCTTCCTTCTGTTTCTTCGCAGGCTTCTTGCATGAATTGAGCGCGCTGTTCGACGAGTTTTAAACCAGTTGCAAAATCAAATGTTCCTGCTGCTGTGTGAGCGGTGAATTCTCCAAGAGACAGGCCGGCAGCCGCATGAAATTCTAATTGCGGTAAGGCTTCCTGTAAGAGCGCCAAGGTAATGAGCCCATGTACGTAGAGGGCAGGTTGAGCGATAACGGTCTGGGTGAGTTGCTCAACAGGGCCTTCAAACATGATCTGTGAGAGGGAGGTTTGCAGGATGTGATCAGCTTGTTTAAAAAGAGCCGCGGCTCTTAGCGAGTGATGAGCAAAGTCCTGGCCCATGCCAACAACTTGTGATCCTTGACCTGAGAAGAGCAGTGCGGTGCGATGATGTGACATGAGCTAAAAAATGGAAGGTGAATGTGAAAGGAATTTGATATGCAAAAAAGTAGTCACAACACAAGGAGCAGGCAAGCAAGGAGAAAAGAAAAAACTGAGTCTATTGTGTCGCTTGTTCTCACTTCCACGTAGACTGATTTTCCTTGAGCCCGGATATTTCATACTGGTGCGTCGTGAGGCGCAGCAGATTCAGTATGAAATATGCGGGTTAAGTTGCCTAATGCCTGGGCGCTCATAGCGAAAGCAACCGAGTGGAGGTCTGTTCTCAATGGCTTTTCCTAGTCCTAGAAAATGGAATTGCCGTCCCATGGTTTCTGGATGAAGAAGGGTTTTTAACTGGCGCAAATAAGCTTGTGTAGAGGCATTCTGAAGATGGCCATCGAGTCTGTGCAGCCATTGTTCTAGGGCGCCTATCATAAAATGATGTTGGTCACTAAAGCCAAGGAGCTCGAAGTCTTGCTCGCGTGCGGTGTTGGCTAGTGCGGTAAAATCGACATGAGCCGAGATGTCACGGCTGCCTGGTTTTTCTAGAGGGTCGTTGTAGCGTCGATGATTGTGGTAGCAGGCAATACTTCCCTCAGCTCGGTAGGGAGCAAAACGATGCTCGCCAAAGTAACCATAATCCGCAATAAGGATCATCCCGCGTTCCATACGCTGGGCAATTGCATCGAGCCAGGGAGCAATGTTGAGGCGTGCTTCCCATAGAAATCCTGGACTCAGATCGGTGGGCAAGGTGGCTGCTACTGCGTGAAGTTTTTTTTTCTTGATAGGGGTGTTAACCCAGGAAAAGCATTGCTTCTCTTGCCTTACGCGTTTTTCTAGCCACTCTTTTCCGCTCCAGGTGAGGATATGTACGGGAAAGGCATCAAGCAGTTCATTGGAAAAATGGACGCCAATGAAGCGAGGGAGTTGCGCAAGTTCTCGTGCCCAGGAAATATTCTTAAATGCTTTGAGTCGCTCTTTTTGGCGCTGCTCATGGAATAAAAAAGGTTCTACAATCACGTATTGTGTGCAGGCAAAGAGTTCTTCGTATTCTTCTGCTTGTAAGGCTTCTAAAATATCGAGCGCAAGTCTTCCATCGTGTGCTCCTTGCTCAATGATGGAAAAGGGTTTGGGCTTGCCGAGCTTTTCCCAAAGGTCTTGGAAGAGAAGTGCTAGGGTTTTTCCATAAATAGGACCAACACTCACATTGGTATAAAAATCACCTTCTTTGCCAATGCGAACACGACCCGACGCGTAGTAGCCATGCTTGGGATCGTAGAGAGCCCGCTGCATGAAGGTTGCAAAGCAGAGAGAGGGATCAGGCATTAAGATGACTCCCTTTTTTTTCTTTCCAATAAAACATCATCGCAATGCCAATACAGATTGCTAGTGATCCGATCCATTTGAGTAACCATCCTGGATCATAGAGGACCTGGAGGGTTGTTTCCTCAAGGTTCTGTGGGTTCCACTCTGCTTGTGAAAATTTATAATTGATCCCTGTTACGTTCGCTATGAATCCTCCAGGAAAACTTGCTGGATGATTCATTCTAATAGCGTCATGACGTGTTGTGTCAGTTTTGCCGCGTGTGCGATCATGAAAACATACGGTTGCTCGAAAATCTCCTGGAGTCTCGGTTCCTTCGTCACGAGGAATTTGAAAATCAACGAGCTCTATGGAAAAGGGAATGGGACGTAGTTCTAATCCATAACCGATGCGAATAGGAATGTCCTTTAGGATAAGCGGGGTGATTTGTCCTGAGGAGACCCATGTTGCCTCACTCTTGAGGCCATCAGGATCTTCAAGAAAAGCATGAAAGCCAGGAGTGCCGGTGAGGTTGTTTTTTTTGGAAGAAGGTGGTGTTGGTCGGGTGCGCGAAACGATATGTTCATGATGACCGCTTTGTAGAAGTTCCATTTGCCAGTCTGCCCAGCCAAGGGGCACGACTTCGCCTATTAGTAAGGATCCACTTTGTTTCGTCTTATTGTGACGACCTAATAAAAACTCAACACGATCGCTGTTCGGTTCGAGAGCCAGTGCTAACCATGGTTTGTGGGTGGCGTAGGGAATTAACCCGGATATTTCACGCCGATCACCTGCGGAGACCGGGAAGCCTGATGGATCTTGCGTTAGACTCACATTGTGACTTGGGCGGTATGTACTCATACAGCCCGGCGTCAACATGCTCGTCTGCCTGCCCCCATCCGCCTTCGCGGCCTCCTCGTCACGATCGGTATGAAATATGCGGGTTAAAGGAATCTTTTTGGTGCCTGTAGGAGACAATGCTGATAGCTTGGATTCTTCTTCAGGAGCGGTAGGAGGAGGAGTGAGCGGAGCGGGAGAAGTCGCTTCCTTGGCTGGAGGTTGGAGTGGTTTGTCTGAACGCATCAAGGTGATTGTTGCAAGACCAAAAAAATCAAAAACGTCTTCGTTTTTCTCCTCTAAGCTCAAAGCTACCAGATGCTCTTGATGGAGTGCTTGACTGCTTAAGCGTAGGAGCACTGCCTCACTCTCATCCTTATTTGCTTGTCTCACCAGTGTAGGCACGTCCTCGAGGAATTCGCTCCAATCATCAATGACGAGATGGAGTTTTGTTTCTGGAATCCTAAGGCGTGTGGGATGGTTTTTCGAAGGCCGAGCAAGCGTTGCATCAAAGGGAAGGAGATAGAGATGGTAATTAAGCGGGGTTTCCATTTCTAAAACACTCTGATTGGTGGTGATGTTTTTCACTGCTGCTCCATGGACTTGTAGCGTCACATTTCCCTCAAATCCTAGCTTGGATCCAATGGCTGCGCCCATGAGTAAGGTGATAATTCCATAATGAGTGATGACAAAACCAAGATGCTTTCTTTCCCAGGGCCACCTGGTCAAGGTTACCGCAAAGAGATTGAGGCAAAGAAGTCCCAACCATGCTAGGAACCATGGTGCTTTGTAGATCATGGCATGCGCTACTTTGGTATCAAAATGTGATTCAGTAAACGTCGCCACGCCACAAGCAATGGCAATAGTGGCAAGGAGGATGAGCGCAAGTTGTAATGAGCCTAGCAGGTGAATGAGCTGCCAGAGGGTCGAATTTTTCTGACGCTCTTTGATCATCATGCGTCGGGCTTGGGCCTTGTTTTTTAGGGGGTAGATGTTTTCCTGTTGCGGGCTCTCTAGATGCATGGGATAGAGAATATAGCCTGTAGAAATGAAAATCGCTATTCTCAACTGCAAAATTTATACTCGTTCATTTTTAACAAGCATGCAATCATCGCGCACCATGGTCACCCCTTCGTTCCTCGTTCTACGAGTTCTTGTGGTTCTTTTTTTTATCATCTTCTCTCCTGCTTCTGGCGTTGAGGTTGTTGATGCGACTGGCAAAAATCTCTTTTCACCCACTTCGACAAAAGATCAGAATCATGCCTCGAGTGTGGGAACGTTAAATTGCTCATTTCTCCCCAATAAAAAGTACCATCTAGGCAGTCTCATTGACTTAGCGCTCAATAATAATCCGATGACCCGTGGGGCATGGAGTGCGGCCAAGGCGGCATCTGCATCGGTTGGAGAGGCGCGTTCACTTTATTATCCATGGGTTAGTTCTGATTTTAGAGGGGGGTATGATAAAACATTTACCCCTATTGCCTCGGGTCCGAATGCTGCGAGTCGTAATCAAGCGACCGTTTTTTTAAGTCTCGAATATATTCTCTTGGATTTTGGGAGGAGGGATGCTGATGTCCAGCGTACTATTGCCACCTTTCATGGGCTGGGACTCACCTATCAACGCAAATTACAAGAAGTTATTTTTACCGTCGAGAAAACCTACTTTGCCTATGAGGCAGCACTCTGGAAGCAAAAGGCCGCTGAGGCTAATCTCCTTTTTACCCAAACACTCAATGACATGGTTGTTCGTGAGCGTGTGACTGGTCTTGCCGCAGACCCCGATGAATTAATAACCCGCAAACGCGTTCTTGAAGCCCAGTACGAGGTTGAAGCTGCCGTTGCTGTTGTGCGTAATACCTTGGGAGAAATCTGTATTGCTGTTGGGATTCCTGCTAATAGTCCACTGCAGTTTGTCGAAACACAAAAACCTCCCTCCACCAAAAAGCTCCTAGGTGATGTCACTCTTCTCATTGAAAAAGCAATTGCCTTACGTCCTGATCTTGCAGCACGTGTTGCCGAGCTGCAGGCTAGCAAAGAGGCTACAAAAAGAGCGATGTCTGATTTTTTCCCCACCATCAAGTTGGAAGGGCAATATGCAAATACCACCTTTGGATATCAGGGAAATCAGCGAAATCCTAGTGTGAGCGGTTATTATAATGGTTTTGGTGCCCCTTATGGGAGTGCATTTGTGACCGCGCACTGGGATCTCTTTGATGGATTTGATCGGGTCTTTCGTCTCAAGCGTCGTCAAGAAGAAGATAAAGTCGCAGAAGAAAATGTAAGACAAACTCAACTCAACACCACACGTGATGTCTGGACCGCCTACAACAACATCCTGGCTGCTGCAAACCGGGTCGAGTACGCAGAAGGGTTTGTTGCCTCCTCGAGAGAATATTTTAGCTCCATTAGTGCTGCTCAAGAAAGCGGACTGGCCAATGTGACCGATTACTCGCAAGCGGGAAGTAATTTGAGTTTAGCTCAGTTTGAACTTGCAAGCGCTGTTTCGGATTACTCAATAGCTTTAGCAGCTCTTGCCCTCGCTGTAGGATCGACCACTCCTTCCTCTCGCGTCGTGCATGAGGATTTAGGAGCTCCCGGAAAAATATCTAGTCACTTGCTTTCCAAAGAGGCAGCAGGCTTTCAGCCAGATATTTCTTACTAGCGGGAAGATTCTATACTCAAGGATCATGAGGCGTATATGTAAGGCTAAATTTTTTTATTTTATCCCTTGCCTTTATCGCATCTCTTTGATACTTTCCTGAACCCATGCCTAAACCCATTGCACGAAGTAAAACTAAAAAGTCTGTTGCTAAGCGATTTAAAATCACGGCAACTGGCAAAGTCAAACGCTCTAAAGCTGGCCGTCGTCATTTATTGGAGTGTAAGAGTTCTAAGTTGAAACGTAATATGGGCAAGTCTGCAATTGTCGAGGACTGTGATGTGAGTCGTATTAAGCTGAATCTCCCATGGGGATAGCTCCCGTCTCCCCTCCGGTCCTTCTGGATATCAAGACTTATTGCTGAGAGTTGCAGGGCATCATTGTTGTTAGCTTTCACATTTCTCAAAAGAAAAACATCCGAATATTTTTCACTGTTTCAACAAAGAAACTATGAAATTTATTCCTAGGACTACGCATCCATGAGATAGCAGTTTGCTAGGAACAAAATAATAAAAAGTAGAGAATGATTCATGGATCTGGATATTTATTGTGAATATCCTAACCGGGCAGGTGAGTTCCATGAAGCAATATTAACAAACAGCCAGCCCGACGAGGCTCCTTGTCTCATCACAAGGAGAAAATAAACAATGCCTAGAGCCACTAATTCACCAGCTAGTCGCGCACGTCGTAAGCGAGTTATCGACGAAGCCGCTGGTTATCGCGGTCGTCGTTCCAAACTTTTCCGTTATGCCAAGGATGCGCGGATGAAGGCCAAGTATTGGGCCTACCGTGACCGTAAAACACGCAAGCGTAATGTTCGTGCCCTTTGGATCACGCGTCTCAACGCTGCCGTGCGTGCTCAATCCCTCAACTACAATCGTTTTATTGAAGGGTTAAAAGCCGCTAATATCTTACTTGATAGAAAAGTTCTCTCCGATATTGCACTCACTGATGAGAAGACTTTTCTTGAGATTGTTGGCAAGGTAAAAGCTGCACTAGCTGCCAAAAACAGTCTGGTAACTCCCTGCTAATAATTGATCGAGAGCTTGTGGTGAAGTCTTTTTCTTCGCTTGTCAACGTGAGAGAAAATGATCTTTCACAATTGGATCACCTTTTTGGATGCTTCTAGTGGAGGGATTCGCGATCTCTGCCTGAGCACCGTCGTGTTTTTTTCTCTTGGCTTTATACTTCAAACTACCGATCCTCAGGCCCTTCTTGTTTCCTTCTTCTAAGTATGCAAGCTCTTATTGAACAACAGGAAAAAGAATCCCTAGCGGCCATTAGTTCCGCTTCCAATGACTCGGTCTTGCGTGAAGTTCGTCTCTTGTATCTTGGGAAGAGTGGCCTCATCTCTCGCATGAGCGAGCAGATGCGTGCTATTGCAAAGGAAGAACGTCCCATCGTAGGCAAACTCCTCAACCACTGGCGAAGTTCTTTTACTCAGGTATTAGAAGCAAAAGAAAAAATATTCCGTGATCAAGCCGATGCTTTGTTGTTTGAATCGCTCGATCCTACCTTGCCAGGCACCACTCGTTGTCAAGGTTCTTTGCATCCCCTAACGCTCTTAATTGATCGTGTGGTTGCCATTTATCGCCGCCTTGGTTTTGCAATGGCAGAAGGACCAGATATTGATTCTCCCTGGTATTGCTTTGATGCACTCAATACACCTGCTGATCATCCTGCGCGTAATGAGCAAGATACTTTTTATCTTCCTGATGGACGTTTGCTGCGCACACATACCTCGACGGTACAAATTAGGGCCATGGAACAAGCCTTGCCACCACTACGGATTATTGTTCCTGGTTCTGCTTACCGCCGCGATGAGGTTGATGCGACCCATTTATCCCAATTTACTCAAATGGAGGTACTCTGCGTGGGTGAGGGAATAACGCTTGGTGATCTTAAAGGGACAGCAGAGTTTTTCTTCCGTGAGCTTTTAGGAGTGAACACAGAATGTCGATTTCGACCTCATTTTTTTCCATTTACAGAACCGAGTTTTGAAATTGATATTCGTTCTTCTCATCTTTCCAAGAAATGGCTTGAACTTGCTGGTTGCGGTATGGTTGATCCAGCAGTCTTTGAAGCGGTTAACCAAAAGCGTGGAGACCATGCCTATGACCCTGAAAAAATTTCCGGCTTTGCGTTTGGTTTTGGTCTCGATCGCTTGGTGATGATGCTCACTGGCATTGATGATATTCGCATGCTGAGTGAAAACGACCTGCGCTTTTTAAAACGATTTACCGGGGAGTACTAGTACGATGATGAAACCTCTTTTTTTTCTTCTCTTATTGCTTGTGCCTTTTATTTCTTTTTCCGCGCCAAGCAATGATGGACCTGAGGTAACTATTGACCTCAGACAAGATGGATTTTTCTCTATAAGAGAAGATATTGTTTTAGCAACAGGGCAAGAATTTTATCTCCGTATCAAGAATCCACAAAACAAGTGGTACCTTGCAGGTGATTCTTATGACCCGAATGCTCTTAGGATAGAAATCAAGGAGGTCAATCATGCTGGATTCGATTTTCTGGGTAGTGCCATGAAGGTCTTGCTAGTAAGAGAGGATTGCGATGAGAATTTCCTAACGTATTATTTTAAGGCTGGCGATCATTCAACGAGCGTCAATGTCCGCTTTTATCAGGAGTATTACACGACAGGAAATCTCAGGGGAGAACCAACTCCACAAAAAAAATATTGTAATCCCTCTCTTCATATCACCATTGAGTGATCGCGTGCCTTATGAAAATTTCTCTCTCGTGGCTTCACACTTATCTTAAAACGACTCAAAGCCCGCAAGAGCTTGCCGAAACGCTCACGCGTTCCGGGATTGAAGTCAAATCCATCATCTCTACTGGCTCAAACCTGAGCAATGTCGTCGCAGCTCAAATCCTCTCGAGCGACCCACATCCCAATGCGGATCGTCTCAGTGTCTGTATCGTGGATGATGGGAGTGCTCACCAGCGTCAGATTGTCTGTGGTGCTAAAAATTATCATGTGGGAGATAAGGTTCTCCTTGCGCTCCCCGGAGCCCTCCTTCCAGGAGGAATAAAAATTAAGATTGGTAAGCTACGTGGTGTGGAGAGCGAGGGAATGATGTGTAGTTCTCAAGAATTAGGTTTGGGTTCGGGGGCGAGTGGCCTTCATATCCTTCCAGCAGAGACGATTCTTGGCACAGAAGTGCAGGAGCTTTTCCCAAGTGATACTATCTTAGAACTCGAAGTCACTCCGAACCGTCCTGACTGGCTAGGACATATTGGAGTTGCTCGTGAAGCGGCTGCTTTTGGGGCGGGAGAGTTAACCCGCATATTTCATACTGATTCTGCTGCGGCTTGCGAACACCTGATGGATACTGCGTCAGCTTCGAATTGTTCCTCGGGCAGTATGAAACATACAGCCGTCGTCGCAATCCATCACCTTCCTTGTCACCATCAGGATTCGCGGCGCCTCGCTACAAACCAGTATGAAATATGCGGGTTAATAGAAAAACCACATATTTCTCCTTTACTCTCTCATCAAGATTCTAGTGCTCCAAGAGTCATGGATGCCCATGCGTGCCCCTTTTATAGTGTGCGATTTTTCGATCTTATCCAGGTGAACCAGGTCTCTTCGTTGCTCTCGCGTCGCTTAGAATCCATAGGTGTAAGAAGTATCAATAATATTGTTGATATTGCTAACTATGTGATGATGGAAACAGGTCAGCCTTTGCATGCCTTTGATGCAAAAAAAATCCAGGGAATACTCACCGTTCGCTTTGCTAGGCAAGGGGAATCCTTGGAGGCTCTCGATGGGGTGACCTATCATCTTCGATCCTCTGATCTCATCATTGCTGATGAAAAGGGACCGCAAGCCTTAGCGGGTATTCTGGGTGGCATGGCTAGTGGTGTGAGAGAAAGCACGGAGTCGATTTTACTAGAGAGTGCTGTTTTTAATCCTACCGTCATTCGCGCATCTGCTTGCTTTCATGGTATAAGAACGGATGCTTCTTATCGTTTTGAACGAGGGTCACATGCTGCACTTGCAAGTGAAGCCTTAGAACGTGCAACCTCACTGATCAAAGAATGCTCTCAAAATGTGGTCGTACATGAAGTCGCAGTGATTGGTTCGCTTCCTGCAGCAACGCTGCTGCCTCTTCGCTATGATCGCGTTCGTAGTCTCCTAGGTTTTTCTCTTAAGGATGAAGAGATCTCTTCATTACTCACAAAAATAGGATGTACTCCCTGCGAGCATGGGTGGAGGATTCCATCGTGGCGTTTGGATCTCACACGTGAAGTGGATTTGATTGAAGAAATCATCCGTCTCTATGGAATTGAACGCATCTCTCCTCGATATTTTAGCATTCCCTCTGAGTCGAGCTTGGCTGATCGGCGCTATGATGGAATGATGTTACTACGTCGACGTCTCATGGCTTCTGGTTTTTGTGAAGTACGCACGAGTGCCCTCGTGGCCCCGGAGGTCAGTGCGTTGCAGACGATCAGACTGCGTAATCCCATGGGAGAAGAGCAATCTGTGTTACGCACAAGTCTCCTCCCAGGGCTCAAAGCAGTCATCGAGCATAACCTCTGTCAAGGAGCAAAGGGACTTAGAATCTTTGAAGTAGGAAAAGTCTTTGTCAAATGCGTGGAAAATACGAGCGCCCAAGAAGAATCCCTATCCCTAGCTCTCATCATGACAGGTGAGGCAGAGTCCTCTTCTTGGCGTGGCGGAGTTCGGCGCTCGCTCGATCTCTATGATCTTAAAGGAGCACTTGACGCCTTGCTTCCAGGGAAAATGACCTACCATCCCTCGGTGCGTCCATTGCCTGAGCCAATGGCTATTGCCATGGATCTCTTTTGTGATGATCACTATTGTGGCTACATTGGTTGCCTCTCTCCTGAGGAAGCGCGTAAATTTATGCTCAGCGGGCAAGATGATGTTCTCATTGTTGCGCAAGTCGAGCTCACTCCTCTTCTGCAAGCGCTCGATCATGGTGCCTGGAAGAAGGAAGGGCCCCTACCTATCTTTCCAAGTATGACACGTGATCTGGCCGTCGTTGTTGCAAAAAGCATCTCTTATCACGCTCTTGAACAAGCACTCCTTGCACAACAAGAACCATCTCTTAAGAATATCCTTCTCATTGATATTTTTACTGATCCTACAGGTGAAAAAATTTCAGCCCAACACAAGTCCTTAACCTTACAACTGACCTTTCAAGACGAACATCGAACGTTAACAACTCAAGAAGTCAACATGATCTGTGAGCGGATGATTGTTGTGCTCAAAGAATCATTTGATCTTGCAATCCGTTCGTAATTTTCTCTACTCTGCGTAACCCTGTGGTGTTCGAGATACCGGTATTATTGCTCCCGAACCTATGTTAAATAGTACGGAAGCCTCAACCAGATGAGATCATGACATGCCTTCACTGGACTTCAGCGTTTCGATTGGCGGCATCCACCTTTTCCTTGCGGAACGGATTAGCATCCTTAACGGCATTGTGGGGTACTAGAGTATTTTAAAAAGAGTTATAGCATTGTTTGTGTGGCGTCCTGCGCTGCTCGCTTGCTCGAAGATTAGAGAATATATTGCCAAGTCTGCAAGAGCGGCTTCGACGGCTAGCTGTGTTCTCGTTCCTGGCACTTCACCCTGCTAGCACTCTTTTTAAAATGCTCTAGCCCGGATATTTCAAATAAGCGTTAACCCGCATATTTCATACCGATTCTGCTGCGGCTTGCGAACACCTGATGGATACTGCGTCAGCTTCGAATGGCTCCTCGGGCAACACCAGTGCTCGGGAGAGCCTTGGGGTAGACTGCCGTAACCGTTAGGTTAGGGGGTCAGCCCGTAAGGGCGAGCCGAGCAGGTGCGAGCGAGTCAATATGGACTCATACAGCCGTCGTCAGACTTCATCGCTCGCCTTGCCCCATCAGTCTTCGCTGCCTCCTCGTCACGATCAGTATGAAACATCCGGGTTAAAGTTATTTTTTTCTTCTTCACAATGTTTCAGTCTAGAAAAACCTCAAAAAACCCCTCCTTTTTATTATTCCTTTTTTTGTGTGCTGCTTGGTTAGTACCTGCCAGAGCTAATAATATTGGGAGTGAAAAGCCTTTGTTAGCTAGTACACAGGATCCCATAACGACTCAGAGATATTGTGATTTTTTAAATACAAGCACTCTCCTGAATGAGGATTCTCTTACCGAAAAGGGGGAATCACTAGGTCACCTTGCAGTCGAATGCCTCTCTAATAATTTTTATGACGAGGAAATCTTGGGAGAGACAATCATTCGCATCGGTTTTCCTGAAAATTATCACTATGAATTGGCGTCACTAAGAGCCATGGAGGGGTTGAGCTATTATGATATCTCTAGCTACTGCCGTTGGACAAAAAGAACGGATACATTACTTTCCTCTGCTATCGAGTTTTCGGCGAATGTGCCTCTCTCCAGCATTGATCGAGAGTTAAGATCAACACAAATTCACTCTTTCCTCAAACACGATGCCGTTGCGCAAAGTAGCACTTCTGAAAATGAGGAGACATCATGGTCTTCTCCCTCCTATTTAGAGGAACTAGCCGGTCTGGCATTGCTTGTGGGTGGAGGATGCCTAGCTTCTCGCTACAATAGTTCGCCCAAATATCGTGGGCTCTCGCATCAGAATCAACAGGCATTTGATGCTATTGTGCAGGTGCATTATCCAGAATTTATTGTGAATAATATTGCTGTCGAACCTTCTGCTGGCGTTGGCGTAGTATCAAGAACTAACTTTTCCCATGAATTCTCGCGTAACGGGTTCAGGAATATAGGGCATCAATTCTGTGATGTTACTCTAAACCCAGTGCTTTATCATCTTCCTTTAGAAATACGTCGTGATTGGAATGGGTCAAAAAAAATAGTTTTTGCTGACTGGAACGAGATAAATCCTCCAAAAAGTTATGATCTTCACGAGCAGTTTCAGAATGCACTAGGCATATTTGCTGATCATTTTCATGAATTTCAAGAAGCACAAAAGAGCGGACTCACTCCTTTCATGATTCACGAGACGCTAACGCGTGTTGTGAGCACTCTTGATGCGTTCAAGGCATTTAAAAGTAGGCTCCATGATGCCCCTCAGATCAACAATTCGAGTTATTTAAAGCAACTCTACTCAACATGGGATGATGCCACACAAAACTTATCTCTTAATGGAGCGGAGCTATCTTGTTCTCAGGAGATGTGTGAAGATATGCAGAATCTATTCACGCAGTACTGTGCATCTCAAGAAGAGAAAAACTTCCTGGAGCCACGTTCAGATCTAAAGTCAATACTTCCAAGGTTCTTAGAATACAGTATTAAAGCACATGCTGATGTAGGCAAGAGTACCGCATTACAACACAAATCGGTGCTGTCTTCTAATAATAATAGACTCAAGGCGCTACCTCCGAATGAGGTAAATGATTTTTTTCAAGGAGAGCAGGATCATGTGTCTTATCTGCAAGACACACTCTCATCGCGCTTCAGTACACTTGGAGAATATAGGAGTGGTGCCATTGCAAAGAATATTCGCTCCTCTTCTGCTGTAAGATATCAATGTCACTCTATTGAATTCTTAAATAAGGCTCTTGAGACCGTCCAGGCAATAGACACATCTTCCCTATTGAACAATGAGGCTAACTGCAGAAACAGATCAGACATTCTTACTCAACGCGATGAACTCCATAAGAATTTCATCACGAGACTGAAGAACATATCAGAAGAATATAAAGAGCGAGCAAACCAGGAATACTGGATCGAGCAAAACTCTAGTAATCCATCTCATAATAATTCTTCCTTAGCGAGTGTCTCTCATGGAAGCGAGCGTTCATCTAGCATGACTTCTGTTAGTTCAAGCCTTTTCGGTAATTCTCAAGGGAGGGATGCTCTTCTCCATCGTTTAAAAGAGGCTGCAAAACAAGAGGAGCTTGCTCTTGGGTACGCCAATCAAGGCTTGGCAGCAAGCTCAAATAAAGATCATATTAGTAGCTTGAGAGTAGATCTTTTAAGCAAGATGGCCGAGAATCATAAAGACGTGGCTGCTGCTATTTTAAAAGATAAACGCTCTGACATGAACGACTCTCCTCATGCTGGAAAAGTCGAGGATCGAGATGGCTTGCGGAGCCGCCCCAACCAAGACAACAACGAAAAAGTTTACACAAATATTATTGATTTGAGTCTGCTGGGCTGTCAGAAAAAACAACTAGAGTGTCTCAACAAAGCTAGTGAAGCAGAAACTGCCGGTCTAAATACGAAACCTTTTCTTGACCAGGCAGAAGCATGGCAAAAAACAGCATTGGCCGCACAGAACGTACTTGAAGAAGAAAAAACGCAATATAGCAGAAGAGAGGATATTCACGATGAGCATCACCTGGATCCCTCAAGTAAAAGATGGTGGACTGTTTCTTCCAAGATTCTCAAAGAGCAAAAAACATTAACCCGTTATTACTATGACGATGCATTGGCTCTTTCAGGACAAGAGCCCCCCTTACAAAAGGCTCAACGTAGTAAGGCTATTGAGATGCAAAGGAAAGTTATTGCCTGTCTAAGCTCTTCTTGTATCAGCGGTCATAGCGAAAATCCCCAAGACTTAAAAAATGCGACCATGTATAGCGCTCTGGCAGATGAATTCCGTGCTTCTATCCCGGTAGAGCAAACATTATTAGCATTAGAATCCCAAAAAAACAGTTTAACCCGCATATTTCATACTGATCGTAACGAGGAGGCTGCGAAGGCTGATGGGGTCAGTCAGACGAGCATTTTGACGCCGGGCTGTATGAGTCCATACCGCCCAAGTCACAATGTGAGTCTAACGCAAGATCCATCTGACTTCCCGGTCTCCGCAGGTGATCGGTGTGAAATATTCGGGTTAAGCCAAGAGAAAGCATATACGCACAATACATTACTAGGGAATCTTCTTGATCAAGCAATAGAGTGCCACGAGCTTCTAAAGCAACATATTGAGAAAACACGAAACAATATTGAGAACTCTCTATTGAAAACAGAAGCGGTATATAAGGCAGAATACGAAATTCGAGAGTTGCTCACAACTGTTGCCGCTGGGGCAGAAAAAGATGTTCGTTCCACACAAAAAATACTTGAGGCCGCATCAAGTTTGACCTCAAGCAAGGTCAATGAGAGAGATCCATCTCATGACGGTTTGATTCATGACAATGGAGATGTAGATACAAGTCATGAGAATACTTTTTCTCATCTGACTCTTTGTAAGAAAAGCATCGCGGCTAATACCGAGGATTTGGATCAAGTGATTTTGAGCCTCACAGCACGTCTTGAAGACTACAACACGCTCCTTGTTCATCTATCCGAGGATAGTATCCCGCTCAACAAGGAGAAGAGTATTGAAGTTTTTCGCATCACCACTAAGAAATACAGAACACTTGTACAAGCCCTCCTCGATCGTATTGATGCTAGAATAACATTAGCTGAGCAAGAGCTCTCGAGAAGTGCTTCTTCAGCACAAGATGATCATTCACCACAAATATCGGTTGCACGCAAAGCCGTTGAGTATCGGAGTAAGAATGTCACTCTTGCAGAACATATGATACAGGCTTCATCTTCTGAAGATTGTTGGGGGCGTCACCGTGAGGATGATGTGCGAGGCTTTAGTATGGAGTGGAACAACCGACTTGCTCGCTTGGCAGAACACATCGTCGCGTTGGACCGCAAGGCCGCGACAAGCGAGCACCAAGCAAGTACTCGTGTAGAGTATGGAGGGCTTAAAAAAATTTCCATTCGTGGCTTACGTAAAATCACGAATGTACTGTTAGAAAAAGTTTTTGATCAAGAAATAAAACTCTCTCAAAAAGCCCTCGCGCATCCATTCAATTATTTTGGCGGTAGATTTCAAAGCTGGCATGTTCCCTTAGAGGAGACGCACCGATGCGTCTTTGATAGGTGTTCTAAAACCTTGGATCAACTCATCACATTCTTTAACCAGTCGAAAAAAAATGATATTCCTCTTGGAGAAGCTCACAAAGATGTCATACAAGGCATAGAAAATTGGATTGAGAAGGCAAGGGATCGATTCATATCGAAAATATCAGATCCTCAACAAGAGCATAACAATTACGCAGGTATATCTGACGAGGTAGCAAGAGATGGGTTATACATGAATTCTATACACGAGTTATTAGCAAATGCTAACCGTTTAGATCAGCTTCAAGCGAGCATGCTAGCAAATGACCTGCCCAAGTGGCATGATGCGATAGCCACTCAAAAATGTCTCGTGGATTTACACAAGAGATATCTTGATCACCAAATATCCTCACAACTTCTTGATACGAAGCCTGTGGCATTAGCTTCGGATCAGGTGCATGGTGATCTGAGAAATGAGGACAACACTCCTAGTGCTTATTCTTGGTTGAATCCAGATCATTTTCAGGATCCTTACTACTTGAAGGAAGCAATTTTCGAAATGACCAAACCAACACTCGACCTCGTTGCCTACTCAACAAGACATCTAGTGAAAGACACCAATGAAGAGCGCAAGGCCCTTCTCCAAGAAAATCTCAATACTAATCAGAGGATTCTTGAGCATATTGCCAGCGGTAATGTGTGGCATGAACACCTCCTCACCCTTGCTCACAAAGAGATAGAATTCTACAATATGCTGCTTAAAAAGGAGAAATTAACTCATAGCCTGCATGAGGCAAAGGATCACTTTGAAGGATTTTTGCATCATTCGAATACGAACGATTCCTTAGAAGCAAGGCTAAAAGCGAAACGTCGTAATCATGAAACATTCATTGAAGAACTTCATACTCACGCTAAGTTCGACTTAGCCAAGCGTTATGAGAATGATTTTCACACAAAGGACTGGCCAGATTTTATCAAGGCTCAACGTCAAGAAGCAGTCACGCGTGAAGAAAAATTCATACGTGCCCAGAAGGAGTCTAAAGATATAGAGGAACTAGTCAGTAACTCGATGAATGATCCTATGTATTGGCAAACAAGGGCAGAGCAGGTGAATCATCCAGTTCTCTCATGGTGGAAGAAAATACCTTATCTCCTTGATCCATATCTCCCGTATTATCCGAGTGATGAATATTTTTTTACCCCGCTAACTCAGGATATTTTCTACTGATCGTGACGAGGAGGACGCGAAACTAGGGTTGGGTAAGACGAGTGATGAAGTCTGATGACGGCTGTATGTATAGAGCCCTCTCCAAGTCAGAATGTGAGTTTGAGCGTAGCACATCTAGCCCGGATATTTCATACTGATCACCTTGCGGAGACCGGGAAGCTAGGGTGAATGCTGCGCCCAAGCTCGAAGTCTTCCTCGAGCAGTATGGACTCATACAGCCGTCGTCAGACTTCATCACTTGCCTTACCCCATCAGCCTTCGCAGTCTCCTCGCGACGAACCAGTATGAAATATGCGGGCTAAATTGCCTGTCTCCGCAGTAGCTTCGGTATGAAATATCCAGGCTGGTTCTCATCCCCCCCCATCACGATATCCGCGCTACGGCTCAGGGTAAGCGCTCATAAAACGACTCAACCAAATGCCAGGTGGTGTGATATGGCGTTCATGAGTTTTTTTATCATAGGAAAAGAGGCCAAATTGGCCGTGCCATCCTTCTGTCCATTCATAGTTATCCACAAGCGTCCAGGGAAAATAACCCCGTACATCAACACCATCATTCATTGCACGACGCATTTGTGCGATGTGATTGCGGAAAAAGGCGATTGATTTTTGGGCGCTTTGTGTGGCAATGCCATTTTCAGAAACCACAATGGGCTTATGGTAACGATCACGAATACAACAAAGAGTTCGATACAGTCCTTCAGGAACGATTTCCCAGCCCATCTGTGTGTACTCGGAACTCCGTTCTCCCATGGGGCGCACGATGAGTTCACGGATGCTAGAACTTTTTGAGTAATAATAGTTCACGCCGATGATGTCACAAATATCGACAACTTTATCAAGGTGGTCATAGTTTTGTCGTTGATAAATATTATAAATGAGTGCTGTGGGATCATGAAGGAAGGAACGACGGCACTCAGGAAGAGAATAGATGCCCATGATCATGGCATCGGGGCGTTCTTTTCGCACGATAGCAGCCGCATCACGAAACATGCAGGCAGCCGTATTCATCGCCTTCTTATATCCGAGAGGATGCAAGAGAAGTCCTGGCGGCCAATGTCCTGCAATCCATCCTAGCTGCAAGGCGCCATTGGGTTCGTTTTGTGGGACATAAATTTTGACATAAGGAGCAAGCGCATGAACGGTACGTTCCATGTGGGCATGCCATGCCTTTTCAACGCTAGGGTGGGAAAAGTTAGAATGAGACTTATCTTTTCCATCATAGAGCCAATCAGGAAAGGTGAAGTGCCATAGGGTAACAATGGGTTCTATCCCAGCTTCTTTTAGTTCGCGTGCCATGCTGACGTATTGCTCAAGAGCCTCATCATTGATAACTCCTGGATGTGGTTCGATACGTGCCCACTCGACCCCAAAGCGAAAATGATTGACGCCTAGTTCTTTGGCGGCAGCAATATCACGATAAAATTCACTCCATGAAAACACGGCGTCTTCGCCTCGCGCTGGGACGAAGCCTTCTTCTGCATATCGATCCCAATCGGTTTTAAAATACCATGGGGAATTTGGTCCGTAGCCGCGATCTTCATTTTGAAAGGAGGCTGTTGAAATGCCCCACCAAAATGGTTCCTTGGGAAGTGGCTTAAGAACAAGTTTCTGAGAAGTTGCTCGGTAGGGGCCAGGTCCAGTAACACAACCGCTGAGCAACAAAAGGATGATACCAGCAAGATGAATTTTAAATATTAGACTTCTTTGGAAATTTGACTGGTAAGGCAAATCTCTCTCTCTTTTGGGTCCTCGCTGCTCGATTGTTTCCATATATACTGGGCTGCTGTGTGCTGAGGTCTTCTTGCAGTTCATCCTCATGAGCGATTTGAAAAAGAAATCTATTGTTGTCATAGTGATGATGGATACTTGATATGTCAGGCGACTACTAGTAACTAGAGCTTGACTAAAAGTGAACCAGTTTTGAAAAGGAATTCTTATTTTCTTGTCTCATCTGCTACAACTAAAGACGAAATAATGAGTCATGAATAATGGGTTTATAAACGATAACAGGACAATTTTAACTCTTTATATTCACTCATGACTCATTACCCTTTACTTCGTCTGATCAATCAGGTGCCAGGAGCTTTGGAGAGTAATCGCATTAGAGATTATTAGCCCATAAGAAACCCTCTATCTATGAAAAAAATTATTTTAAACCTATTCTTTCTCTCTTTTTCTTTGGGAATTTCCTCTGCCACTAATCGTCTCTCTCCTGATTATGTGATCATGAAAGATGGAACACGCTATGAGGGCTTGATCATTAAAAATGATGCAAAGGAACTCATTCTTCAGCAGTCTCTCGGGGAGCGCACTATCGATAAGGCATCTGTTGAGCGTATCAATGATGCTGATAAAAGTATGGTCTATTTTGCAGATCTTGTGGATCCCGACAAAGCTCCTCCATGGCGAATGATGGTTCAGGATTTGCGCTGTAATGATCGGATTAAATCATTTTTTCAAATACCAGCCACACGTATTAATAAAGGATATTTGAGAAATGTTCCCTATCTCTCTTTTCACGTGAATGCTTATGGTGAAATGAATATTTATGGAAATCCTGAAGATCCTGCCTGTGTGGAGCTAGGTATGTATGCACGTGGAGAACAACTAGAAAAATTCCAAGAACTTGCACGTAATTTTCTTGCAGGATATATTTCCTCACGCTCCGCGCTAAGGACCTTTTATAGTCTTAATCTCAAGGGGGATGAAAAACGTGCTGGAAAATTTATTTTTAAAATCATGCCTCCGACAGAACCCAATGCTTTTGGAGGTTGGTGGATTTCAATTTATGATCCTCTCCGTCTTCAAAGGGCCCGTATCAGCGATCGTGAGTATGAAAAATTTACCTTACCTTCCTATCAAATTAGAAAAAAGGATGGGACGCTACACAAACATTTGGACCTGAAGGATCATGCTTTTTTAACGACCTCGATGATGGATTGGTCTGGTAAACTTGCTGGCTTCTATGGTTTTTATCGTGATGGGGATAATGAGTTGAAAGTTGTTCCTTTTGCTTCTTCGGCTCAGGAGAAGCCTGCACACTAATAGTGATGCCTTTTAAAACCTTCATGAAGAGAAGACGTCATGATTTATTTCTCTTGAAATTCGAAGGGATCAAGGACTCTGTGTGCCTCCGCTCTTTGTTTTCTTTAGCCAGATTGACATATTTGCTCTTCATCACAGGCTGTGTGTTACATCCCCTCGGGCCACTAGAGAGGCCGCCTCAAAATTGCGCTCTCACATGCACGGGTTATCGTCCTTTTGCCTGGGGGATTTCAACGAGTAGTTTGCAGTATGAGGATCGTGCTGTAGAAACAGGATCGAGGGAATACTTCGAGCGCGATTGGGATCTCATGGTCCAAAAAAAGGAGGCTCCTATTATTGGTAATGCACTTTATAGTTGGTCTCACTTTGATGAAGATCTTAAAGCGCTCAAAAAAATTGGAGTTAATGCCTATCGCTTTAGTATCGAATGGGCTCGGATTGAACCACGACCTGGCGAGTATAATCAAGAAGCAATCCATCATTATGTGGAAATGGCGCGCAAGCTCAAAGAATCAGGTATTGAGCCCTATGTGTGTCTTTGGCATTTTACATTTCCTGCGTGGTTAAGTGATCAAAAAAATAGTACTCAGACCAATTGGCTTCATCCCTTAGCTCGTTCTCATTGGAATCACTATGTGGCTCGCATGGTCGAGGCAATGTCGCCCTATGTCACTTATTATGCGCCTCAAAACGAACCCAATGGTCAGGTTCTCACTGCCTATATTGTTGGCTTGTGGCCACCTCATCATCTCTGTGATTTTAAAGGCTACAAAAATGCGATGTCGATGAGTGTGAATTTTTTCCGAGATGCTGCTACGCGTATCAAAGAAATCAAGCCTGATGCTAAAATTGTGAGTATCGAAGCTATTCCCTACTGGTATCATGGTTGGCTGGATCCAGGTGGGCTCATTTATAATACAGTTGAGCATAATGCCTTTGATCATCTTGATAAGGTCTATGACCTCTGTGACATTATTGGATTTAATTATTACTACAGCCAGGTTGCTGGTCCTTTCAGTCTGCTCACTCAGGGAAGTCACCGTGGAACTCACTTTACGATGATGGGATGGCGTATTGATCCACTAGCACTAGGAAAGCTGATTCGTAAAATTGGGAAACGCTATCACAAACCACTCATGATTACAGAAAATGGTATTGCTACCTTAGACGAGCAAAAGCGTATTGACTACTTGAGAGATCATATAGCCCAAATTCAAAAAACAATGTCGCAAGGCTATAATATTAAAGGCTACTTTATCTGGTCTCTTGCTGATAACTACGAGTGGCATTATGGATATGTTCCAAAATTTGGGCTTGCAACGATGGATCCAAAAACATTTCAGAGAAAATTCAAGCAATCTGCCTTATACTACCATGATGTTATTCATGCTTCTCAGAAGTCAGGACAGGTTGTTCCATCTCCTCGGTGAGGACTATAAAAACTCATGATTTTAGCAATGACTTGTTGTATGCGGCATCTCCCTTTTCAACTTTCCCTCGTCTTATCAACGTTGTTTTATTTTTCAAGCTGTTTGTCTTCCTTGCTTGGTTTTCGCTCTAGGGGACTTCGTCCAGGACGTTTTGATTGGATGGTGATTGCTCTTGGGGTGCTTGCGCAAAGCTGGTTTTTAATGACACAAGGGGCCATGGAACACGCATGCCCTATTCGTACTCTTCCCGAGGTCATGATTTTTTTGAGTTGGGCGATTGGTCTCTTTTATCTCGTCGTAGGAACAACCTATCGCATCTCACTCATGGGTGCTTTTAGTGCACCGCTCATCTTAGCCTTACAATCCATAGCACTTCTTTTACCGGGTGCAAAAATGCCCTTGGAATCCTCTATCAATCCCTGGATTGAACTCCATGCTGCCCTATCACTCATTGCCTTTGGTGCTTTTGGACTAGCTTCCATTTCAGCAATCATGTTTCTTGTCCAAGAGAAACAACTCAAATCTCAACACCCCACAACCATTTTTCATTATCTCCCTCCTATGCGTCTTCTCGAAGCAGTGACCCTACGCTTGCTCTGGCTTGGCTGGGTCTTGCTCAGTATTAGTTTTGCGGCAGGATGGCTTCCCTCTCACTCCATTTCAGGAATGAAATTTGGAATTTCGCTCCTTGTTTGGGGATCGTATGTTCTTACGCTTTTCTTGTATCATAAACATCGTGTGGGGGCCCATCATCTGGCTTTGATGGCAATTTTAATCTTCTTTTTTGCACTGATGATCTTTCCTGTGATGCGCTATATATCAGGCCTCTATTTCTGATGAATATTTTTTGTGCAGGCCTGAATCATCGTACTGCCTCTCTTCAAATAAGAGAGAACTTTGCGGTCAAGCAAGAGGAGATGGCAGAATTACTCGGGCGCCTGCGTGCTCGGGATGGCCTTTCTGGCGCGGTAATGCTTTCGACTTGTAATCGCGTAGAACTCTATGCGTCGAGTCTTTGTCCGCTCCAGACACTCGATGGTTTTCATACCATCTTAAAAGAGCGGGTTGGAAGTGACGTTCCCCTCTACTATCATACAACTCCGGAAGCTGTGAGGCACCTCTTTCGAGTTGCTAGTGGTCTTGATTCCATGGTGCTCGGAGAGACGGAAATTTTTGGGCAGGTAAAAAAAGCCTATTCCTTTTCTGTCGAACGAGGTGTTACAACACGTCCCTTGCACCGCCTCTTTCAACATACTTTTCGCGTAGCCAAACAACTACGTACAGAAACACAAATCACACGTGGCGCATCTTCCATAGGTTCCGTGGCGGTGCAACTTGCGGAGAAGATTTTTGGACAACTCGATGACTGTCGAGTGATGATTTTAGGAGCGGGAGAGGTGAGTGAGAGAACGGCACGGAGTCTTCAATCTCGTGGGGTGAGAAGCCTGATTGTTTCTAATCGTCACTACGATAAAGCTGTGACCCTCGCTGCTCAAATTGGAGGAATGGCCTTGCATTTTGATCATTGGGAAAAAAACATACGTGATGTTGATATCATCATCAGTGCAACGGGAGCACCTCATGCCATCTTAACGGTTGAAAAACTCCAACCTCACTTAAGACACCGTCGTGGATGTCCTCTCTTTATTATTGATCTTGCGGTACCACGAGATGTCGAACCCAGCATTAACAAGATGCAAGGAGTCTTTCTCTACGATATTGATAGCTTGCAAAAGATCGCTTCAGAATCCATCGACATACGTCGCCAAGAGATTGTTCACTGTGAATCCCTGATCGCACAACATGTGAGGGAATTTCTTCTCTGGATGAGAAAAAATCCCTTCATGTCATTTTCCTGCTGCTCCTAGCAAAAACTCATGATGAGGCCCTCTTTTTTTTCTATAGGAACTCGAGGAAGTGCCCTCGCACTTGCTCAAACAAGATCTGTGGTCCATTTGCTTGAGAGCAAGTATCGTGATCTTAAGATAGAGCAAAAAATTATTTCAACACGTGGGGATGCCCATCCTAAGATAGCTATCCATCTACCAACAAGCGAGGCAAGTGGTCTTTTTACCCGTCAGCTCGAGGATGCATTGCTTGCTGGCGAAATCGATATGGCTATTCATAGTCTTAAAGATCTTCCCATAAGAATCCCTGAGGGACTCATGCTTGCTGCAATCTTACCTCGTGCTAGTTCAACTGATCTGCTCATTAGCCTCGAGCCTCACAAAATTTCTACCTTACCCAGGCAAGCAACTATTGGAACAAGTAGCCCGCGTCGCACAGAAATTCTACGCCATATAAGACCTGATTTCATCTTTCAGGCAATACGAGGCAATGTGCCAACACGCTTACGCAAACTTGTTTTTAAGGAGTCTCCAGATCAACTCGATGCTCTTATTCTTGCACAGGCTGGGCTGGAGCGCCTCGGCTATGATTTTAGAATCGATGATGGGCGAGGGTTCTTTGACTTTGAGGGGAGGAGACTCTATCTAAGAGAACTTGCCGCCATGCTTCCTGCACCAGGACAAGGTGCCATTGCTATTGAGACACGTTGTGAGAACACTCCTGCCTCTGCTGCCCTCTGTGTTCAGGTGCTTCATGATGAGAATACAGCCCTTTGTGTAAGTACAGAGCGACTCTTGCTCTCGTACTTGGGAGGCGGGTGTCACATGGCCTTAGGTGCGTTGGCAAGGGTTGATAACGTAGTAAAAAAAATTCATCTTCAAGGTGTCTATTTTCCTTATGAAGGAGCTATCCCTCGTTTGGGAGAAGCCAGTGGTCATACTCCAGAGGAGGTAGCCCTGCGTGTGGCCACTATGCTCGGAGAAAAATTAGCCATCTCATAGTTTTTTCATTTTTATACCCTAACTTTATGAAACAAAATCCCTCTTCTAAAAAAAAACACGGCATCTGTTATCTTGTGGGCGCAGGTCCTGGTGATCCAGGGCTCTTCACGATTCGAGGTAGAGAATGCCTCTCACGTGCAGAGGTAGTCCTCTATGATTATTTGAGTAATCAAGAATTACTCCGTTATGCTCCAGTTGATGCTGAAAAAATTTTCGTTGGCAAGAGTGCTAGAAAACATGCGCTCTCTCAGGAGGAAATCAATGCGTTGTTAGTCAAAAAAACGCAAGCAGGTCATTGTGTTGTTCGACTTAAGGGAGGCGATCCTTTTCTCTTTGGCCGAGGTGGGGAGGAGGCTCAAGCATTAGCCGAGGCAGATCTTTCATTTGAAATTATTCCTGGTGTGACCTCTGCTATCGGGGGACTCGCCTATGCTGGTATTCCTGTGACGCATCGTAGTAATAATTCACAACTGACTATTTTTACTGGTCATGAAGATCCCTCTAAGGAGGTTTCCTCGCTTCATTATAAGTCTCTTGCCATGGCTCCAGGAACAAAAGTGATGCTCATGGGTGTGGAGCGATTAGATGCTATTACTACCTCCTTAATGGAGGCAGGGATGGAAGCAGCCACCCCGGCGGCTCTTGTACGGTGGGCTACAACAGGGAGGCATGAAACCATTACCGGAACAGCTGCAACCATTGCTCGTCTTGCTCAAGAAAAAAATTTTTCAGCTCCTGCTATTGCTGTTTTTGGAGAGGTGGTTTTGCTTCGAAAAAAATTAAATTGGTTTGAAACGCGTCCTCTTTTTGGACGTCGTATTGTTGTTACTCGAACGCGTGAACAAGCTAGTGAGCTTGTGACAGGCTTGCGTGAGCTTGGCGCTGATGTGTACGAATTACCAACCATTCGCATCGAAGCCATCGAAAACAAAGAAGAAAAAGCAGCCTTCCTTGAGGTCGTCAACTATGCCCATGCGTACGATTGGATTGTCTTCACAAGCCCGAATGGCGTGAGCGCTTTTTTTGAAGAATTTTATCACCATCATCACGATGCTCGCGCCTTAGGAGCCGCACGCATTGCTGCTATTGGCCCAGGAACAGAGAAAAAAATTCGTGAATATCGTTTTTCTGTAGATCTAGTGCCTCCAACATTTGTCGCAGAATCGTTGCTTGAAGAGCTCAAGAAGGTAGGTGTAGAAAACCTTCGTATTCTTTTGCCTCGAGCTAGTGGAGCTCGAGAATTTTTAGCCACAGCCCTTGAAGACCTGGGGGCAATTGTTGATGATGTGCCGGTTTACCATACTCGTCGAGAACTCGATGATAAAGAAGGAGGGATTCAACGTTTTTTGCAAGAGGGAGCTGATATGATTACCTTTGCAAGCGGATCGAGTGTGGAATATTTTGACGCATTGTTAAAAAATCTGGGAAGAAGATTGCCCGATTATTGTCACACCGCAAGTATTGGTCCCATTACCTCAAGCAAAATGAGGGAACTGGGCGTTCCTATTAGTATTGAGGCAAAAAAACACCATATTCCAGGGCTTGTGGAGGCAGTAGTTAGATTTTTTGATAAGGATCAGCCATCAAGTTTTCTCGCATGAAGTTCTTAATGCGGATTCCGTATTGGAGATATTTTTTCTTACGAGGGTTTTGTTTGTTTCTCGTAACGACTGTATCATTATTCGGGTCTTCGAGTCACCCTTGGCATCTCGTGCAACGCAAAGCACTAGCCCGGATATTTCATGCCGATCTACTGCGGAGGTCGGGAAGCCAGATGGATGCTTCGCTCAACTCACATTGTGACTTCGGCAGTATGGACACATATAGCCCGGCGTCAAAATGTGAGTCTGTGTTGACTTGCTTGGCGAAGCTCGTCTCGCCCTTACGGGCTGCCCCTAACCTAAAACGGTTACGGCAGTCTACCCCAGGCTCTCCCGAGCACTGGTGTTGCCCGAGGAGCCATTCGAAGCTAACGCAGTATCCATCAGGTGTTCGCAAGCCGCAGCAGAATCGGTATGAAATATGCGGGCTAGAGCCTATAAGCTCTGGAAAATCTCCCCCGCGGTCTCTTGGACCGCCGGTGGTGCCCCGTCAAGCTTCACGCCCTCCTTGTCAGAATCAGGATGAAATATCCGAGTTACGTACAATAGAGCCCTCGGGTATTTTAGTATCATTTTCTTTTGAGACTCCCACGAGTGAACAGGCCGAGGTCCAAGCTTTGATTTTTGAGGAAAAAGATTTTTCGCTCCTTGTTGTCGATCAGCCATTGCAGGATCAATCTCTTTTAGAAATGATGCAGAAGACCTCCTGTGTTGCTGGAATCAATGGAGGCTATTTTCAGCCTGATGGGACACCGCTTGGACTGCTAGTACACTATGGGAAGATGATTCATCCCCAACAACGAGGAAGTATCTTGAGTGGATTTTTTGTGAGTTCTCCCGAGAAAATGACTATTCTGCGCCTTGGTGAAGAGATTCCTGCAAGTGCCAGAGAGGTCCTTCAAGCAGGACCCTTCTTGCTTGACCATGCACGTCCTGTGATAGGACTCGAATCGACTAAAAAAGCCTGCCGCAGCTTTCTTGCAACGAGTGATCAAGGAATGTGGGTGATGGGTATTATTTCCCCTGTGACCCTTGATCAGGCTTCTCATATTCTTGATGCACTTTCAGGTGTGCTCTCCGAGGAAAAAAAGGAAAAAAAACTAACACGTGCCTTAAACCTCGATGGGGGCTCTTCTTCTTCATTCTGGGCTAAGACAACACTTGTCCCCTTTTCGTTTCGCAGCGATGTCTGCGTCAGGAATTATTTAGGGGTCAAAGAAAAAAAATCATCACAATGATGCGATCTCCATTTGCACTAGCACCAGACTGGAGATAGCCTTATAGGGCAAAAAAATAAAACTCTTTTTTTTGATTTGACCCATCTTGGCGTGATGAAATAAGCTCCCCCAGTCCTATGCAACCCGAAGAACCGCAAGTCAAAAAGCTCATTCAGTTTGACTGGGCGATCAAGACACTCCTGCGTCGCAAGGCAAACTTTCCGATACTAGAAGGCTTCCTCTCCGAGCTACTGCATACCGATGTGGTCATTGAATCTTTGCTGGAGAGCGAATCC
>CAIWMF010000022.1 GCA_903913785.1 uncultured Spartobacteria bacterium
TGTCTCACGTAGGCTAGCCTGGATATTTCACACCGATCACCTGCGGAGGCCTTGGGGAAGCCAGGGTGGATACTTACGCTCACAACAGGCTTTGAAGTGCCAGAAACCAGGAGCACAGACTTGGCAGTGTGTATCTAATACTCGAGGACGCGAGCACCGGGAGTAAAGCACGCACAAACGCGGCTATAGCTTTTTTTAAAATGTTCTAATGAATATTTTTTTGAAATCCACGATCATAGCCAGTGAGTTCAAGAAAAGCCGAACCAACTTCTTCCTGATGACTATTGAGAACACGACACGCTCCTTCCCAATAACTGAGGCCTCCAGAGCCAACAAGTTCTTGATTCTTTGTAAGTGGGAGCAAGAAAAAAACAGTCATCTTTTTTGTCTCAGGATCCTCTGTGCATAATCGGATGCCCATAGGGTAACGTATTTTTGTACGGGGGCTTTTCCAGGTAGAGAGAGAATCAATGGAAAACTCTTTTCCAAGATATCTCGTGAGTGTCCCCTTTTGATCCACCCAGGTAAGCGAGGAACACGGATCTTGTGTCCCATCAGAGCGTCGTATGCGATAGGCCATGATCTCTCTTCCATCCTTGAGTTGAAGAGAGCACCAATCCCAGCCCACCTGATTAGAAGCTAGCTGACTACTGCTAATCTCATGATCCATCCAGGCTTCTCCATCAACTTTTTTTTCTTGATTCCCAATCATGAGTGTTCCCTCTACGTGAAGACGTGGGAAGGTCATGTAATAACTCAAGGCTGTTTTCTCCTCTCCTTTTCTTGAGACAGAATTCTTGCCAAAGATGACTAGTGGTTTCAGTGGTTTGAATGTGAGTTGCCAAGAGGCATCACCTAACACCGAAGCGCTCAGATGGATTATTTCTAAGGGAGGATCATCCATCCAAAGTGACCAATTTCCATTATGTAGATCGAGTTTTTTCGATGAAGCGGAGGCATCCCAACCACGACGATTCCAGCGCCGTTGAAAAAGAAATGTCTGTCTTTTGACATCAAGGAGTGCCATGTCGGCAAAAAAAATCGTTTGCTTGTCAAAATGATCGTTTGTTTTGAGATTGTCTCGAGAGTCAGGAAATAACGCCGTGCGAAAAAAGGTCGATTCAAATCCAAAGCGCTCTCCTTCTTTGGTAAAGAGGTGGCCAGTGATATACCACCATTCAATTTTAAAATCATCGTGACTTCCATAATCTCTTGGAAAAGAAAAATGATATCCCTCCTGTGGAATTGTAAAATGATCAGCCGGTTCTGCTGCCTGCAGGGGAAGTAAAATAAAGGCTAAGAGGCCTGAGAGTATGTATCTATTCATGAAGTTCAATACGAAGATATCCACTCTTAGAGGCCACTTGATAGGCTACAGCAATACCTGAAAGAATCACCGCTATTGCGAGCAAGGCAAGGGGGAGATAGGGAAAAGAAAATTGTAGTGTCCATCCAAAGCTCTGTTTATTGATCACGTAGATGAGAATGTATCCCATACCAAGACTCGCTATGATTCCCATGAGAGTCGCACTGAATGCGAGCAAGCCTCCCTCAAGTGCGGTAGCAAGAGCCATCGTGTGACTTGTGCAGCCAAGAGTTCTTAGAGTGGTGAGTTCTTTTGTGCGATCCATAAGAATATTAGAAAAAGTCATTCCAAGACCAATCATGGCCACCATGATTCCAATGAGTTCTAAGGCATAGGTGATGGAAAACGTCTGATGAAAAATGCGCAAGATTTCTTCGCGAAGAGTGCGGTTTGTAAAAATGGATAATCCAGGGAATCGCGAGTTCAGTTCTTGTCGTACGATTTCAGGATCTACCTGAGGCTCGAGTATGACGATTAAGACGGTGCCTAGCCCGGATATTTCATACTGATTGTGACGAGGAGACTGCGAAGGCGGATGGGGTAAGGCGAGTGATGAAGTCTGACGACGGCTGTATGTTTCGTCCTGCCCGAGGAAGACTTCGAGCTTGAGCGTAGCATCCATCAGGCTTTCCGGTCTCCGCAGTAGATGAGTATGAAATATCCGGGCTAGTTCAGGTAGATCATCATGCAGATCATTGAAAACATGATAGCGACTGAGTCCTAATTCATGATCTTGCGCTGCTAAATAGAGTACACCTTGTTCATTTCCATAATCAGAAAAAACCCCGGCAATCGTCATGTCTTGATTTCCTGTGGGTGTTGGAATCGTGACGTGATCACCAAAATGATAGTCAAAGCGCTCTAAAAAACTTTCGCTTGCTAGGACAAGATGGCTATTTTTTCTCTCATCAAAAAAGTCATGATTTAAGGGAGCTTTTTTCCAGAGAATATTATGATGGCGCTCAAGAAATCCGACATCGATCTCGCTGATCATTGTTGGTAGACCCTTCAGGCTGATGTGACGTGATGTGATGAGTTCTATGTCTGCAATCCCTGGACCCTGTGCAATCTCACTGACAATTTCTCTTGAAAGCGGATGACCTAGGTTTACGCCTTGATAATCAGCGCTGCTTATGTAGAGATCTGCTTGAAAAACAACTCCGATCCAGCGCTGCATAGTCGTTTCAAAACTTGCAATGAGAATGAGCATTCCCGCTGCCATTATCACCCCAGAGAGAATACCGCATGCGGCTAGGTAATGACGTTTGGAAAGTGGACGGAGATGACTGGCCGCAAGCCTTAGCACAAGAGAAAATGTACCCAAGAGGGCAATGAGTTTTCCAAGTTTTTCTGTCACACAAGCAGAGACAATCCCTGCTCCTAAGATTAAAAAGAGTGTTGCAAGATACCCGCAGAGTGGAAGATGCGTGTTATGAAAAAATGTCACTGCAGGTGCTAGCGACAGGAGAGCACTTGATACGAGTAAGAGTGATGCTACTGTTATCGACTGAAAAATACCTCTTGGTCTTTTTTGATCATACTCATGGGAGAGTATTTGAGCGGGAGGAGTCTGTGCAGCCTCGCGTGCAGGGAACCAACCTGTGAGGAGCGAGGAGGTAATGGCGAGGAGCATTGCCAAAAATAATTCGTGTAAATCGAAAGAAGCAGCATCAATGGTTGTGGAAAAATAGAGTGCATTCACAATGGCCCCAACCGAACGAATAGCCAACTGAGCACCTCCCCAGCCTAGAAGAATCCCAAAAATCCCGCCGCATATTCCTAATAAAAGAGCCTCCATGATCCAGTGACACTGAATCATTCTTGAGGAAACACCGAGCGATCGTAAAAGAGCGATCTCGCCACGTCTTCTCACCACAGCCCCATCAAGAGCTTGGAGAATCAAGTATAGTCCGGCCATCAGCGCAACCAAGGAGAGAATGGTGAGGTTCATTCTAAAGGCTTGTGTCATGAATGCTGCTTGTGCACGTTCATCCCTTGAGGTCACAATCTCAAAGCGTCCGTCAATGATAGGAGAAAGATGCTCTAGGAGATTTTTTTTTTGAAGCTCTCGGAGTTTCTTAGCACCATGAAAAGAACCACTGGCAAGGATACACTGAATCTTTGATAGTTTTCCCTGCTGGTGTGTGATCTCTTGGAGATCCGGGAGATCGATTAGCAAAAGGTGAGGTGGGATTTTAGGCTGTGCTGGATTGTCGGGAATCAAGCCTGCTACTTGAAAGTCAAGGAGAGCATCATGAATGACCAAGGGGAGGGAATCACCTGGTTTTAGATTTTTTTCTAGAGCGAAGGCATGAGTAATAAAGAGTTGTTTCTTGTTTGATATTTTTGGTTCTTGTGTGAATAAAACATCTTCTAGTGGAGTAGATGATTGTAAATTTCCTAAGGCAATTAAATCCAAACCGAGTAATTGAAATAAAGTATGAGGATTTTTCTTCTCGCCTCGAGGGATAGGTTCTGTGGCACTACTCTCTAAGATGGGAACTAAATCTACGGGGATCGCGCCTAGTTGGTCTCGTAATTCTTTTAATAAATTCACTGGGATTTTTCCCTCGTGAGGCTTGATCTCATAATCACTCTCTGCATGGAGGAGAGTTGAAAAATGCTCAAAGCTACTCACCGCTGCGTTGTTCGCAAGTCGTATCGAGAAGAAAACGGCAATCCCGAGTGAGAGCATCACAACTTGCAAAAGCGTTTGTATCGGTGCACGCCGCCAATGACGAAACGTCATACGCGTCATTAAGAGAAAGAGTAAGGGGAGCTTATTCACTTATTTTTTATTGATGAAGTGATCATGCCATCGTTCATTTCAAAAACATGATCACAGATATGAGTTGCCTCATGACTATGTGTGACCATGAGCATGGTGATCTTGTATTCATCCGAAAGCTCAGCAAGCAGATCGAGTGCTTTCGCTCCATTTATAGAATCTAGATTTCCTGTAGGTTCATCTGCGAGCACGAGGGATGGTCGATGAACGAGCGCACGAGCAATAGCAGTACGCTGCATTTCTCCGCCGGAGAGCTCGGTGGGCAAGGATGCTTGTTTAGCAAATAATCCAACACGATCGAGTAACTCGCTCACGCGGGCTTTGCGTTCTGCTGGTTGTATTCCAAGAAGCTGTAATGGAAATTCCACGTTTTCAAATACCGACAAGGTCGGCAAGAGATGGAAAAACTGAAAAATTGTTCCAATGGATTTGCGTCGCATGAGGGTGAGTTCTTCTAAAGTGAGCGCTTCGAGTTTCAGTCCATGGATTGTAATAGAACCATGATCACCGCGATCAATACCTCCTAGGCAATTAAGAAGAGTCGTTTTTCCGCATCCTGAGGGCCCGACAAGAGCTACTCTTTTGCCAGTTTCTATTGCAAAGGAAACATCACGAAGAACAGGCTGGAAACGATAGTTTTTACTAAGTTGCCTCACATCCACCATGGGGCTCTCGGATGATGATTCAAAAGGCTTCTGATTCATTGAGGCTTTTTTTGGCAGTGAGTGGTCTCACATTTGGTCCGTCCTAAAAGATTTCCGAGCGGCACACGATAGCGAGCAAATATTTCGTAACCAATATTTGCAAGTGAGTGCAGGAGTGGCCAGGAGAGGGGTGCCACGAGCCAGCCGAGACCAAGGAGTCGATAAGCTTTGATAAAAACATCTACTTTTTTGAGCACTCTCCCATCATCACAAACACCATGAATGACTCCCATGACTGCCTCAGGTGTTAGGCCATACTGCGATGCGTTAAAATCAGGCGCCGTAATATCTTCAAAAGCAAGCTGGCCTTTTCTATTGTGCTTGGACATCCAAGAGATTTCACGTTTACAAAATGGACATTCCCCATCGTAGAGGAGTGTGAATTGTGGAGTTGTTTTGAGATGGTCAATGGTTTCATGCATCGTAGAAGAGTAGCTTCTTTTTTTAAAAAACAGGCAATATTTTTTATTTTCTTACCTTTGCTTACCCTTCATCCTTGCGTCACTAACCCGCATATTTCATACCGATTCTGCTGCGGCTTGCGAACACCTGATGGATACTGCGTCAGCTTCGAATTGCTCCTCGGGCAGTATGAAACATACAGCCGTCGTCGCAATCCATCACCTTCGTTGACTCGCTCGCTTCCCGCTCGTCTCGCCCTTTCAGGGCTGCCTAAAGGCAGTCTCCACCGCGGTCTCTCGACCGCCGGTGGTGTCTACACCAGGATTCGCGGCGCCTCGCGACGAATCAGTATGAAATATGTGGGCGCCGATTCAAAAGTGAAGTGCAACAGTGATCAATAATTAGAAGGGCTTTGTTGAGCTCAAAGGTGCATTAATTTTTAGAAGGGTAGGAGTGAGCTTGTTGGCAGGCAAGCTGAAACAGGAAGGCACGTGATCAAGAA
>CAIWMF010000023.1 GCA_903913785.1 uncultured Spartobacteria bacterium
GTCGCAATCCATCACCTTCCTTGTCACCATCAGGATTCGCGGCGCCTCGCGACGAATCATTATGAAATATCCGGGTTAAAAAGATTGACTTTAGCCGTCTTCTCTTTATGAAGCGAGCTATTTTACATAAGCCCCGCATACTGCGCAAGCAATCACAACGTCCCAACGTCCCTTTTGTACGAGCCACAATGCTTGTGAGGAGATGAGGATATCTTTGCTTGTTTTTATTTGTGAACGCTGGATCCTAGCTTTCGCGAGGATGAGAAGAGAGCATAAAACGTATGCATTGTTAAAATCATCTTGAAATCACCGTGTCACAAAAGCATCATCGTAAAGGTGCCAGTGCTTCGACAAAAACCTCTAGAAACATTCTAGGAAGAGACCATCATCTGTAAAAAAACCTACCTACACAATCTGCGTAAAACCAACCTGCATCGCATGTAACCGAACCGAGCCTCTCTTTCTCAAGGGGGCTCCACAAACAAAAACTAAAAACCAACTTAAAAATTATTTTTTATGCACATCACTTCTCCTCCAGGAAATCCAGAATTGTCAGGTGCTTCTGGGCTTCCATCCTCCAAGACTTCGACTGAAAAGAGAGTAGCTGATCAGAAAAAAGCTACTTCAACAATTTTTAATATCTTCCTTAGTGCAGCAGCAGCCATAGGTGGGCACCTTTTCACGAGTGCAGTAACACTATTGCGTGGCTCTAGTCATGTTCTCGGCAAGTTCATGGTGGCGTTGGGGTCAACTATGTTAAAACAATTGAAGGCGATGGTAGAGACTAATTCTAAAAGCTCTACTCCTCATTCTAATAGCAATATTTTACAAAACGCAAAAGCATATGTTGTAGCAGGAGCTCAAACAAAAGAAACTATTGGGGAGATTCTAAAAGCACATCAAGAGAACCAAGAAAAACTATTAGAAAAATTTAAGAGACAATACCCAACAAAATATCCTTCCGGTAAGACGTCGAAAACTCCAAGCTCTGAGCCCACAACCCCCCCCAAGGGACTCGCTAGGGCTGCAGAGGATTATAAGAGAGAGAATGATACAACTATATTTCAAAATATTATCAATCAATCCTTTGATGATCCTAAAAAAGCAGAAGGAGCAGTAAATTTTCTAGCAAAAAAATTGGATGAATTTATAGATTCTACAATAAAAGAAGCAGTAGAAAAAAACCCGGCAATTGATGCTAGCAAGACTGCAAATGAAATAGCCCAGGCAGCCTGTAGTCAAAACCGAATCGATCCTTCAGAGAACAATATTAAAGAACTATCTACGATCATCGCAAGGCGGATAAACGTTCGTCAAAACCAACAAGACAGCATGGTGCAAGAACTTCTTCTATCAAAAATAAAAAGTCTAGCAAAACTCCCGGTAGCACCAGGTCTCCCAGCAGTACCCACTCACGAAATTAAGGTATCAAACAGGACTACTGATCCAACAAGCAGGAAAGACAGGGTTGTGCAGAACGCTTTCAATGCGTTGAAAAAGATGTACGCAGAAAATGAAAAGGAATATAATTCCAGATTAGACAAGCTATACGAAACATTTTCGGAACCTCTGAGCAATAAAACTGATGCTAAAACTATTGAATTGATTGGAAAAGAGTACGATAGAATGATGAATGAACAAGACCCAAAAAAGAAATAATTAAGGCGTTTGATTTGCCATAGAAGGAATCCTATCCGGGTTAAGTTCTCCGTATTTTAAGGGGGAAAAGCTGTTTAGTTTTTTTTCTTAAAAGCCTTCCAGGCTAGGAATCCTTTGTAACTCAAGAAAGATGTTTCTTTTTCTCTTTTGCGTTCTGCTCATTCACGATCCCCCATGTGGGGGTACCTGGATTCGAACCAGGAACCAACCAGTTATGAGCCGGCTGCTCTAACCGTTGAGCTATACCCCCGTGGACGGTTCTAGGGAATGTAATGGTTTCTTTTTTTTCTGACAAGCCACATATGAGCAAAAA
>CAIWMF010000024.1 GCA_903913785.1 uncultured Spartobacteria bacterium
ACAAATATAGTCAATTTACTTTGAAATGACATAAAAGAACTCACGAATTTTTAAAAAAGAGCCAGAATAAGAACCGAGCGCCATACTCATGACGCAAGAAAAAAACGCGTGATAAACGATAAAATTTCTATTCCTCGCTATCCGCCTCTGCGAGTTCTTGGGCTTCATCTGCAGCTTCTACTTCTTCAAAGCTCTGTTCCGGTTTGGCAAAGCGACGTTTGCGTTTGCCCGCAGGAAGTGGGCTTAAAATCATGCCAATAGCCCTACCCAGCAACTTAGGAGGCAAGTCCACAAGGGCCATGCCTTCAAGATCAATTTTAATTTTTTCCATCATGGCAAGCCCAAGATCCTTGTGAGCCATTTCACGACCACGAAATTGAAGATTGACTTTTACTTTATTACCTTTTTCTAAAAATTCCTCAGCATGCCTCATTTTTGTTTCATAGTCATGAGCTCCAATTTTGACACGAAACTTAACCTCCTTGACTTTGGCATGGTGTTGTTTTTTTTCTTTCTCCTGCTTGGTTAATTCATATTTATATTTGCCAAAGTCAGCAATACGACAGACAGGAGGAGTGGCGTTAGGAGCAATCTCGATCAGATCTAATCCATAGGATTTAGCACGACGCAGGGCTTCATCTGTCTTAAGGACACCTAGCTGCTGGCCAGTGGAACCAATGATCACGCGTACTTCGCGTGAGCGAATGCGTTCGTTAATGCGGATGAAATCAGGATTAATAGGCTTGAAGTGCCATTACGGCAAGGTTTGTAGTGAATAAGAAGTGGTCAAGATGACGTTATAGGAAAATGAAGAACAAACGCACGAAAATAAAATCAAGAGAGATCTTTTTTTGTCAAAAACTAGCAAGCACTACGTTGCTCGATTTCTTTTTTAAGACGATGATAAAAATTCTCCTTAGGCACACTCCCCTCATCACCATTCTGACGACTTCGAACTGAGATCTCGCCAGATGATTCTTCACGAGCGCCTACGATGATCATGTAAGGAATTTTTAGAAGTTGAGCAACACGTATTTTGGCTCCTACTTTTTCTGAGGAAAGATCAGCACAAGAACGAATCCCTAGAGCTCTGAGCTCACGGACAATAGTTTGCGCATAAGAAGTCATTTTATCAGAAATAGGGAGCACTCGCACTTGCTCCGGAGCAAGCCATGTCGGAAAAGCGCCTGCAAAATGTTCAATCAGAAAACCTATAAATCGCTCGTGCGTTCCTAATGGTGCACGGTGAATGCATAGCGGAGTCTCTTTTTTATTTTCCGATGTTGTGTAGGCCAAACCAAATCGCGATGGAACCGCAAAATCCACTTGGTTTGTCGCCAAGGTAAATTCACGCCCGATGGCACTCCAAACTTGAACATCAATTTTAGGCCCATAGAAAGCAGCCTCATTTGGGATTTCTACAAAATCAATGCCACTACTCACAAGAACATCACGCACCATATTCTCCGTTTTGATCCAAAGCTGCGCGTCATCCACAAATTTCTGACCGAGCTTGCCTGGATCATGGGTAGAAAAGCGCATCTGATAACGGGTGATCCCAAAGATGTGAAAATATTTTAAATACATTGCGTTGACCGCACGAAACTCCTCGGCAAATTGTTCCTCTGTACAATAAATATGCGCGTCATTCATTTGCATGGCACGGACCCTCATGAGCCCCATGAGCTCTCCTGACTGTTCATAACGATAACACGTTCCATATTCCGCAAACCTTATGGGAAGATCTCGGTAGCTTCGCGGAATGGCCGCAAAAAGTTTATGATGATGAGGACAATTCATGGCCTTAAGGTAATAAATGTTTTTTTCTTTACCCCCGTCTTCATGAAGTTCCATGGGAGGGAACATACTTTCGGCATAGTAGGGAAGATGGCCGCTTGTTTTGTAGAGTTGCTCGCGTGCAATGTGTGGTGTTTTAACACGCTCATAGCCAGCCTGAAATTCAGTCTCCTTAGCAAGTTTTTCTAACTCCTCAATGAGTACTGTTCCCCTTGGAAGCCAGAGGGGTAATCCCGGACCCACATCCTCATCAAAGGTGAAGAGCTCGAGCTCTTTTCCGAGCTTGCGATGGTCTCGTTTTTTGGCCTCTTCAAGCATGTTGAAATAATCCTCTAACGCTTGCTTGGTCGCAAAAGCAGTTCCGTAAATACGCTGGAGCTGAGGATTTTTTTCATCACCTTGATAATAAGCACTAGCAACATGCGTCAGGCGAAAAGCGCCAACTTTCGAGGTATCGGCAACATGAGGACCTGCACATAGATCCGTAAATGCGCCATTGCGATAGAGCGTAATGGGAGCGTCTGGAGGAATGCGTTTAATAATATCTAATTTAAAATGACTCGGCATAGAGCGCGCACCGAGTCCTGCTAGTTCGCCAGAGAGGCCCATCTCGAGGGCTCTGTCACGGCTAATCACTTCACATTCGAAGGGTTGGGCGGCTTGTGTAATCTTCTCCATTTCTTTTTCCAGAAGCTCAAAGTCATCAGGAGTGATGCGATGAGGTAGATCCACATCATAGTAAAATCCATTACTCGTGGGAGGCCCTGCTGCAAATTGAGCCTCTGGCCAAAGAGCTAAAATAGCATTCGCAAGAATGTGGGCACAGGAATGGCGAAGTGTTTCAAGTTCAGTCATAGAAGAGGGTTGAGATATCGGATGAGTGTTAGGATTCTTAATATTTTTGAAGTGTAGGATCAATACGATCTGCCCAGGCAAGAATGCCACCCTCGACATTGAAGACCTTTGCAAAACCATTGTTGCCTAAAAATTCTACAGCCTGCGCACTACGTCCTCCGGAGCGACAGTAAATGTAAACTTCTTGTTCTCTCTTCAAGGCAGAGAACTCTAAGGGCAGGCTGCCAAGCGGCATTAATCGTGCTCCTTGGAGATGACAGATTTCATATTCGAAGGGTTCACGCACATCGATTAATAAAAAAGGATTGCCGCTATGAAGCTTTTGTTCAAGCTCCTCGACGGCAATCGAGGGAACCGAAGAAATTGGATTATTCATTGGGGGTAGAAGCCTACAGGACTCTTCTAAATCGATCAACTCTCTGATAGAAGGTGACGTGCCACACAGAGGGCAGTGGGGGCTCTGACGTAGATGAAATTCGCGGAATTTCATACTGAGCGCATTGACTTGAAGCAATCTTCCTACAAGAGATTCCCCGATATTTAAAATCCACTTGAGCGCTTCTGTCGCCTGCAATGTTCCAATAATGCCTGGGAGCACTCCTAGAACGCCAGCCTGCGCACAGCTTGGAATGGCATTTGCAGCTGGAGGCTCTGGAAAAATACAGCGGTAGCAAGGTCCTCCTTGCGCTGTATCAAAGAGTGTGCAGTGTCCTTCAAAACGAAAAATAGAACCATAGACGAGTGGTTTCTTAAGAAAAAAAGCCAGATCATTCATGAGATACCGTGTCGAAAAATTATCCGAGCCATCAATAATGAGATCGTAGGGAGCTGCAAGAGAACGTGCATTACTCGCATTCAATCTCACCTCGTGGAGATCGAGGTGCACATGGGGATTTAAATCGTGCAATTTTCTTTGAGCACTTTTTATTTTCAACTCATGACAATCGCGTGTGCTATGGAGGATTTGACGGTGTAAATTAGAGAGCACCACAACATCATCATCAACAAGCCCCAAACGACCAACCCCTGCTGCCGCAAGGTACAATGCAACAGGAGATCCGAGACCTCCAAGCCCAACACAAAGAACGCTTGCATTTTTTAATTTTTTTTGACCCTCCAAGCCAATCTCAGAAAGAAGACAATGCTTCTCGTATCGTACTAATTCTTCAGGATAAAAAATCATAGAGTGACATGACTCTAACATGAGAGGAACGACTGCTCACAATAAAAAGCATCGGGCTTACAAAGATGTTTTTTGGTTTCATAGTTTGAAAAATTGCTCTCACCCCTATATTTCATACTGGTTCGTCGTGAGGCGCCGTGAATCCTGATGTAGACACCACCGGCGGCCCAAGAGACCGCGGTGGAGACTGCCCAGAGTTTGCAGGCTCTTCTTTCTTTTTTAAGGCAGCCCTTCAAAGGGC
>CAIWMF010000025.1 GCA_903913785.1 uncultured Spartobacteria bacterium
ACCGTTACTGCATTCGAAGATTTTTCAAAACCAGCTCTTCCAAAAAAAACAGCACAACCACGCGAGCGCACTCCTACTGATTTTTTTCATTTTTTACAAGAACAGGGCTACCTTCGAATATGGATTCAAGGAAATATTCATCGCACTGATGAACAACCTACCATTAAGATTCTGCCTGCTAGCATTTTAGTAATACAAGATCGTATTGAGATCAGCAAAGAGAATGAAGGACGCCTTAATGAAAGTATAGAAACTGCTCTGCGCCTTGGCAAAGACCGTATTACTTTTATTTCACCAGCAGATGGCAAAACATATCCTTTCTCTGCCGGCTGGCATTGCGCTCATTGTGATACGAGCATTCGCCCCCCAAGCCCCGGACTCTTTAGTTTTAATAATCCTTTAGGTGCATGTCCTGCGTGTCGTGGCTTTGGACGTGTTGTTGGCTTGGATTATGCGCGTGTGATGCCAGACCGATCACTGAGTGTTTCTGGAGGAGTCATTAAACCTTTTCAAAGTGGACAATCACGTGAGTCACAACGAGATCTTTTGCGCGCTTGCGCTTATCATAATATTAATATTCATACACCTTTTGAAAAACTCTCTCTAAAAGATCAGGATTTCATTATCAAAGGAGATCCAGGTGCTGATACTTCTCGAGAAGAACTAAGCGGAACTCTTCACTGGTATGGTGTAGAAGGTTTTTTTAAATGGTTAGAACGACAAGCCTACAAAATGCCGATTCGTGTATTTTTGAGCAGATATAGATCCTACAAACCATGCGAGAGTTGTCATGGTCAACGCTTCCAACCAGAGACACTCAACTTTCGCCTTCCTCTTAAAAAGCCACTGACACTTCCACAAATGACGGCTATTCAAGTGAGCCGTTTTATTCGTTTACTCGAGGAGTTTCGGCTACCCATTCAAGACCCAGGCATCAAAATGCTCTGCGACCAGATCATCTCTCGCCTAGGGTATTTAAATGATGTGGGGCTTGGTTATCTTTCCCTGGATCGTCCTACACGCTCACTTTCAGGAGGTGAAATTGCCCGTGTTAATCTTACAACCTGCCTTGGCGCTGCTCTTGTAAACACTCTATTTGTCATGGATGAACCAAGTGTTGGACTTCATCCAAGAGATGTTACGAGATTACTACAGATCATGCATTCTCTGCGTGATAAAGGTAATACCCTACTTGTTGTGGAACATGAAGAAGCCATTATACGTGCTGCAGATCATATTGTTGATCTTGGGCCCGGTCGCGGAAATGAAGGTGGCAAGCTCATGTATTCAGGTCCCTTAACAAGCCTTGCAGCATGCGATCATTCACTCACTGCCTCTTATTTACGTGGTGAGAGCTCTATTCCTGTACCACAAAACCGCAAAGAACCAGCAGATTGGATTACCATGCAGGGAATCTCACATCACAATCTCAAAAAAATTAATGTAAAGATTCCTTTAGGAGTTTTTTGCTGCGTGACGGGTGTTTCCGGTTCTGGTAAAAGCTCCCTGATTCGCGATGTCCTTTATCGGAATTTAACCTCTGTAACACCTGAAGAAAATGAAACCATCGGCTCTTGTCGTTCTATCAAGGGAGGTGAATATCTTAGTGATGTGGTTATGGTTGATCAATCTCCTCTTGCTCGCACGCCCCGCTCTACACCAGCTCTATACTTAGGTGTATTTGATGCTATTCGTGATCTTTTTGGTTTTACTAAAGAAGCTATTGATGCAGGACTTAGCCCCTCTGCCTTTTCCTTTAATTCGGGTCAAGGACGTTGTGATCGTTGCTCTGGTCTTGGCTTTGAAAAAATAGAAATGCAGTTCTTGAGCGATCTCTTCCTACGTTGTCCTGAATGTGATGGTCAACGATATCAACAACGCGTCTTAAATATCCATTATCGCGGCAAATCGATTCATGACATTCTGGAAATGACTGCTCGTGAAGCTATTGTCTTTTTTAAAGAAGAAGTGCAGGCAAAAAAAATCATTCCTCCCTTAGAGCTCCTTACCGAAGTTGGTCTAGATTACCTGAAATTAGGTCAGCCTATTAATTTATTGAGCGGAGGAGAATCACAACGTCTCAAGCTTGCAGCACGACTTGGCAGCCAAGAACCAGGTAATGCATTATTAATTTTTGATGAACCTACCACTGGACTGCATATTGATGATATTGCTATTTTATTAAAAGTGTTTCAGCGACTTGTCGCAGAAGGTAATAGCCTCATTATTATTGAACATCATCTTGACGTGATTAAATCTGCAGATTGGGTCATTGATATTGGGCCGGAAGCAGGAGATGAAGGCGGAAAGCTCGTTGCTGCAGGAACTCCAGAAGAAGTTGCGAAGGAAAAAACCTCTCATACTGGCCGTTACCTTGCTGAAGTTCTTCACGGTCGCTCTCCTCTCCTAACACTGACAAGTGCTGAACCACGTGTTGACTCAAGCATTAAATCCATTGAAATTCATGGAGCACGAGAACATAATCTTAAGAATTTGAGTCTCTCCATTCCACGCGATGAAATAGTAGTCATTACAGGATTAAGCGGCTCAGGCAAATCCACCCTCGCTTTTGATATTTTATTTGCCGAGGGACAGAGACGTTTCTTAGATAGCATGTCTCCCTATGCACGTCAGTTTGTGCAACAACTAGAAAAACCAGATGTTGATGAAATTAATGGACTACCACCGAGTGTTGCCATCGAACAACGCATTACTCGTGGCGGAGGAAAGTCAACGGTTGCTACAGTAACAGAAATCCATCAATTTCTTCGACTGCTTTATGCTAAATTAGGCGTGCAACATTGTCCTGAATGCCAAGTGCCTGTTGCCAAAAGTTCTCTCACGGCCATTGCGGATCAAATTGAAGAACTGCTTAAGAAAGGTCCCGTTCAACTCTTTGCTCCCTTAATCCGTGCCAAAAAAGGAATCCACTCAGAAGTAGCCAGATGGGCAAGCTCTCAAGGTTTCAGTGACTTACTGATTAATGACGTCATGATTCCGGTAGATGAATTTAAACCACTCAAACGCTTTCAAGAGCACAACATTGACGTCCTTGTAGCAACACTTACTAAAAGCGCTCCAAAGGAACTCCTTGAGCTTATTCAACGTGCTATTGATGTGGGTAAAGGAACTGCAAAAGCGCGTCAAGAAAATCCTACTGGAAAAGGGAAAAAGAAGTTTTTAACACACCTCCTGAGCATGGAGATGAACTGTCCAGAATGCGGGCGTTCTTTTGAAGACCTCGATCCACGTCTCTTTTCTTTTAACTCACCACATGGATGGTGTGAACATTGTCGCGGTTTTGGAGAGGTATGGTCAGAACCAAAATCTTCTCGTGATTTTGAATCACAATTAGAAGCTGAAATCGTTGAAGAAAAATCTTTTGATCAATGTGATGATGGAGAAACACGTCCTTGTGTCGTGTGTCACGGCCAAAGACTTAATCCTGTCGGCTGTGCTGTACGGATTCACGACCTCTCACTTCCTGAGCTTACCGCACGTTCCTCCGATCAAGTGCTTGCAGAAATTAACAACTGGAAATTTCAAGGAAGAGAACAACTCATTGCTCGTGACATTATTCCTGAAATCCGCCAACGATTGGAATTTTTATCACGTGTTGGCCTTGATTATCTCGAACTGCATCGTTCCTCCAAAACACTCAGTGGAGGAGAGTCACAGCGCATCCGTCTTGCTGCCCAACTTGGTTCTAACTTGCGAGGTGTACTCTATGTTTTAGATGAACCTACCATTGGACTGCATCCACGAGATAACAATCGCCTGCTTGATGCCTTAGAGGAATTAGCCGATCACGGGAATTCCTTAGTCATTGTGGAGCATGATGAAGAAACTATGAGGCGAGCCCATTCTATTATTGATTTAGGACCAGGGGCAGGATCCAGAGGAGGAGAAATCGTAGCACAAGGAACCATTGAAGAAATCATGGCAAGCCCAACATCACTCACGGGCCAATTTCTCTGCCACCCGCCTGCGCACCCACTACGAGGCACGCGACGCTCTCTCAAAGATGTTCCAGAATGGTTGGAACTCAAGGGAGCCTCAAAACATAATTTAAAAAATATTGATGTTAGATTTCCTCTCGAGCGTTTAACAGCCATTTCAGGGATTAGTGGATCTGGAAAAAGCACACTCCTGCGCAATGTGCTCTTACCAGCTGTTGAAGCTGCACTGGCTCCGAAGAGAAAAAAAACGGGATCAGAGTCCTGGACCTCACTGAGCGGAACGGCTTCCCTCGCCCAAGTCATTGAGGTCGATCAATCCCCTATTGGAAAAACCTCGAGATCAACGCCTGCCACCTATCTCAAAATTTTTGATACCATACGTAATCTCTATGCAGAGCTTCCGCTTGCCCGTCTTCGTGGTTATAGTGCAAGTCGTTTTTCTTTTAACAATCATGGTGGTCGCTGCCAAAGCTGTGAAGGTCAAGGTATGATTAAACTGGAAATGAGCTTTCTCCCAACATCATTTATGCCGTGTGAAGATTGTTATGGAACACGTTTTAACAGACAAACCCTGGAAGTTAAATACAATGGAAAATCTATCAGTGATGTTCTTGCTATGACCGTTGAACAAGCACTAGATTTTTTCGAAGCACATCCAAAAATTCGCCGTCCTCTTCAGCTCCTCGTAGAAACTGGCCTTGGTTACCTTCAACTCGGACAACCAAGTCCCACCTTAAGTGGAGGAGAAGCACAACGTATTAAATTAGTCACTCAACTAGCACGTGGGGGAAGTGCCGATAAACCACGTATCCGGGCTAAGGGAAATACTCTTTATATTCTAGAAGAGCCAACAATAGGCCTCCATGCAGCTGATGTGGCCTTGCTCTTGGATGTATTACACCGTCTTGTCGATGAGGGTCATACGGTCATTGTTGTTGAGCACCATCTTGATTTAATTGCAGAAGCAGATTACATCATTGATATTGGTCCTGAAGCAGGCCACAAAGGTGGAGAACTAGTCGTTGCAGGCACTCCTGAGGAAGTCGCAGAGGACACAATAAGTCGCACAGCACCTTTTTTGAAAGAACTTTTAAAGCACGCCGGCACAGAGAATGCCGGAAAGAAAAAACAGGGGATGGCTAACCCTGCCGACGGGCAAGAAAAAAAAGGAAGAAAAGTAACGAAGAAAAAAGATTGTGACAACAAGGCGTCGAGTTATTAGCGAGTCTCCTTGCTAAAAATCTTTTTTATGAATCTGCCAAAAACAGTTTTCCCATTTATTTTTTACTTTGCCAGACAACAGTGGTTTAAACTCATTATTACCATTCTTGCTTCGTCATCATGGGGAATTTACAACGCTTTTTTTCCGTGTTTCATCAAGAACCTGATTAATGTTCTAGAATTACATCAGTTCAGTAGTGCTGACATTTATAGTGCTAGTGGCAAAATTTTAGGCCTCATCGTTGGACTGTGGATTATTGCTCATCTCTTTCATATTCTTCAAGGATTTGTTTTTCGAGTAAAGTTCTGCGCACGCTTTCGAGCATCGATTCGCGAGGCTCTTTTTCAATATGTACAGACTCATTCCTCTGATTATTTTGCAACTCATTTTTCAGGAACGATTGCTAATAAGATCTCAGATATTCCTACGAATTGTGAAATGATCGTTAATACGATCTGTGGTGAATTTACCACAGCCCTCGTCATGGCGCTCACCATATTTATCACGATGTGGATGACTCATCCCCCTTTTGCGCTTCTCTTGATGGTATGGTTGCTGTTTCATTTTGTGACCACTTTTGCGTTTCTACAAAAAGCCAACGTATTGCTCGAAGACCATGCTAGCGCTGTCACAAAACTTTCAGGCAGGATTATTGACGTCTTTAGTAATATTCAAAACGTTAAACTCTTTGCGCGAGAGAAAAAAGAAGAAGCCTCTTTTCGTCACATTCAAGAAGAGGAAATCAGGGCATCCAATGAGGCTTATGTTTACCTAGAGTGGACACAAATCGGCTATAGTATTAATCATACTTTTCTCATTGCGGGAATGCTTTTTTTCTTGATGTACGGCTGGCAACATCACTCGGTGAACCTTGGGGATTTTGCACAAATTATGATGCAGTCTTTTTATTTGTCTGGCTGGGTCTGGTTTGTGAGTGATCAAATAAAATATTTTATTAAGAATGCAGCGACGGTAAATGCTGCTCTTTCGGTCATTCAAAAACCACATGATATTCTTGATGCTCCTTATGCTAAGGAGATGAGAGTTTCTCATGGGGAAATTCGTTTTGAGCAAGCTACTTTTTCTTATCCCAATCAACATACTGTTTTTCAAGATCTCAGTGTCACACTTGCTGCCGGTGAAAAAGTAGGGCTTGTCGGTTTATCCGGTGCTGGGAAAACGACATTCATGAATCTTCTTTTGCGTTTGTATGATCTTCAATCTGGAAAAATATTCATCGATGGACAACCTATTGATTCTGTCACTCAAGAATCCTTACATCAAAATATTGCGGTCATTCCTCAGGATGTTTCTCTTTTTCATCGCTCCCTCATGGAAAACATCCGCTATGGACGCTTAGAATCGACTGCTGAAGAGGTCGTCGCCGCCTCAAAGCAGGCTCACTGCCATGAATTCATTCAAAATCTTGAAGAGGGTTATGACTCTCTTGTTGGGGAGCGTGGCATTAAACTCTCAGGCGGGCAACGTCAGCGCATTGCCATTGCACGTGCTCTTTTAAAAAATGCTCCCATTTTAATTTTAGATGAAGCGACATCCTCTCTTGATTCCTCAACAGAGGAGAAAATCCAAGAAAGTCTTGCGTTGTTAATGAAAGACCGAACAACTATTGTCATTGCCCATCGACTCTCAACCCTTGCCTCCATGGATCGTATTTTAGTTTTTCATCGAGGTTGTATTCTTGAAGATGGTACTATCCAAGAACTCCTTGAGAAAAATGGTCATTTTGCAGCCTTCTGGAATATTCAGCAGAAAAAAGGAGCTCTTAACCCGGATATTTCATACTAAATCGTCATGAGGCGCTGTGCAAAGCTTGTTAATACAAAGCGGGTGAAGGATTGTGATGCCGGGCTGTATGTGTCCCTATTGACTCGCTCGCACCTGCTCGGATCGCCCTTACGGGCTGCCACTAACCTAACGGTTACGGCAGTCTACCCCAGGCTCTCCCGAGCACTGGTGTTGCCCAAATCACAATTCGAGACCAACGCAGTAGCCATAAAGCTTTCCACAAGCCGTAATAGATTTAGTCTGAAATATGCGGGTTAATCCACTCTTTGCTCATAACGCATGAACGAATCATTAGAAATATTAGTTGAACATCAATACAGAGGCGAACGCCTTGATGTTTTCTTAGCGCATATCTTGCCGGATGAATCCCGTTCTTACTTACAAACACTGATCAAAGAAGGCCATGTCACCTTACAAGGAAAATTAGGCCGCTGTAGTGAAAAGATTTCCTCGGGTGATCTGATTCACATTCACAAAACTCAAAAGAAAACCTTAGCCCAAGCATTTCCAGAAGATATTGCTTTACGTGTTTTGTATGAGGATGACGATCTTATCATTATTGATAAACCAGCGGGCATGGTGGTTCATGTCGGTGCAGAGCACGAACAAGGAACCTTAGTCAATGCACTTCTCCACCGTTGGAAACAAGGAGAAGAGCTCTCAAGTACTTCAGAATCCTACCGACCAGGAATAGTGCATCGCCTGGATAAAGAAACAAGCGGCTGCATCATTGTTGCTAAAAATAATCAGAGTCATGTTGCTCTTGCCAAAGGCTTCTCGGAGAGAACGATTAAGAAAACCTATCTCGCCATCGTCTCAGGCAAACCACGCCATCGCAAAGGAACGATCAATCTTTCTATTGGACGCCATCCCACCATGCGCATGAAAATGACAGAAAGACGCCCCCCGGCTGGACGCGAAGCCATTACGGACTATGAGGTGCTTGCTTCCAATGAAAACGAGAGTCTCATCGCCTGCTTCCCCCACACGGGCCGGATGCATCAAATTCGAGTGCATCTTCAGCATCTTGGTCATCCTATTCTCGGAGACCTCATGTACGGAAAACGGACAACACAAAGCCGTCATCTTCTCCACGCTTGGAAAATAGAATTCATACATCCTCGCACAGGCCTGCTGACAGAATGTGAAGCGCCACTACCAAAGGATTTTAAAACCCGGATATTTCATACTGATCGTGACGAGGAGACTGCGAAGGCTGATGGGGTAAGGCGAGTGATGAAGTCTGACGACGGCTGTATGAGCACATATTGACTCGCTCGCACCTGCTCGGCTCGCCCTTTACGGGCTGCCCCTAACCTAACGGTTACGGCAGTCTACCCCAGGCTCTCCCGAGCACTGGTGTTGCCCAAGTCACAATGTGAGTCTAACGCAGCATCCATCAGGCTTCCCGGTCTCCGCAGTAGATCGGTGTGAAATATCCGGGTTAACCTAAAAACGTGAATGAAAATGGGAAATATGCCGTATATTGCGTTAGATTTGCTACTTCCATTCACGTTTTTAGGATTATCGTGTATTAAAAAATGCTACTAAAACAGGCACCTCTCTCAAGATAACGTGACGGGATGAGAATAAAGTCATTTCAAAGTAAATTGACTATTATGAGAACTTGATCAAAAAGTTGAACAATTTTCCCATCCAGACATCTGATTTTTACAGGAATGTTCTCCTCTGTAATAGGAAAATTTGGTTTAAAAGTACGATTGATCTCAATGTGATATCTGACATGTCTGGATAGGTGATAGGTAAAATCACTATTGTGTACAGATTGTCTACACGTAGCGGTGAATTCAAATAGGGGTGGTTGATGCGCGGTGATTTTTTTAAGGTCATAAAGTTGAATTTCTTCTCTGCCTTCATTAGAAAATAACTTTGGGAATATAGGGCCCTCTAATCGAGGAGACCAGAGCTCCGTGTGAGGGCCCTTTGTAAAAAAAGGACATGAATTCACATCTCGATGATCACGAGGAGCGCCTAGTTTCATTTTTTCAAAATCAGCTTGAGCTCCTTGATGCATGATGGAAGCAATAGCAATTTGTAAGGAGGGATACCGAACTCCCACAAAATTTTTGAATATATTCAGATTTTCAATGCCATCTTTATTATTGAGCTCTATTATCTTATGTTCCTCTATGAGTGAATATTTTGCCTGATTTTGATGCGTGCGAGACAAATCAGTACGCATATCCTCATACGGATCCTTGCTGATCTTCATCAGACTCGTCATGGAATTCTTAATGCTATTATTGATCACGTCTTGTTGTGTTGCTTCACATTCTTTTTTAAGCAATCTACCAAAACAAAAAGACTGTGCCTCGGGAGCCTCTTCACTCATGCCTCGATGAACATCAATAATAGATCTTTTGCTTGGGGACTCTGTGATCTGATTATAAATTTCCTCGACGCTCATTGCACCGACTCGCTCCATGAGGTGACTGAGTTTTTCATCTGCTGCTTCTAGACGAGCTTTTGCTTCTTCAATCATTGGGCTCGTTATCGATGGTAGACATCCAACACAGTGAGTGAGAGCGGAGTAAAGAGTAAAAAATGGGTTTTTCAATACTCGGTTGATGACTTGTCTATGTTCATCTTGAGATCGCTTATAATTTATCATGCATGCCTCAAACTCATTTTGTAGTTGATCAAGGTTGTTACCGCTCAAGGGCACTTCGATGTCATGGAGTAGTATCCTATTGGAGGAATTTTCATGAGATAATCGAATAGACCTACTGTCATGGAGATCTTGATTTCGATGAAAATAAATAGCTCCTATTCCCAAAATAGGACCGAGAGTTATGACTCCTCCTACAATAGATTCAAACAATAGATCATGTGATCTCATCGTAGAATCATCTCCCTCTTGCTGCGTCATGTTTGAATGTGCAGCGTCTCCAGAATAATAAAGATGATAGAAAACGTGATTGGTTCTTAAGAAAAAATCCTCGTGAAAACCATTGTGAACAGACTTTGGCAGCAAGCCTTGAGCCTCACGATGCTTCAGGGAGTAATAGTGGCAATAAGTGGACACATCTCGCCAACTAAGACCTACGATCACATCATGAGCATATGCAAGAGAGGCGAGACAATCATAGTGATAACTACCCGGAAAACCGGTGCGAAGAATAGAAGAGGAGAGCATCTGCTCATCATAAAAATCATCGCTCCAGCGAAAGCATTGCAAGTTCTTCTGGGATGTTTCAAGTGGAGGGCAATACGATGGATCCCCTTGCAAGAGGGAATCATCTCTTTGACTCAAATAGGAATGCACTGCTTGAGCTTCCGGGGTCGCATCAATGAGACCTGAATTAAGAAACTCAACATAACCCTTAGCGCTGATTTGATCACTATTAAGGGAGCATGCTACTCCGTCTTGAGCAGCAAGAGGTGAAGCAAGAAAAAAAAATATTGGGAAAAAACGTTCAAGAAAATAGACTTTCTTCAGTGAACGTGCACTCAACATCTCAACACATCAGCTACTTTGACTACAGTTCACCGTAGCTTTTTGAAAATCGTTTTTTCTGATCTTCCTCTCCTGAAAGCGGTGTGGCAGATGATTCTGTTGGCGGTAAGTCTTTCTGAGAGGAAGAGGTCTCTTGAGAGGTTTTGCTTGTATTTTGAGATTGTTCGCTAGATACCTGTACAAAAGACATCTGTAAGTCGGATACAATATTTCCCAAAATTTTCTCCTCATCGGAGGAAAGATTACCGCGTGTTTTTTCACGTAACATATCTAGATAATCAATGAACATCTTGGCTGCCTCAAGATTGACGGTGACATCTCCATTTGCGGGATGCGGAAGGCGTCCAAGAAAAAGCATGGCTTGCTGTGCCTGCATCATGATGAACTCAATAAAACGCTGTGCGTTTTCGCTACTAAGAGGATCGGCTTTAGGATCGGCTTTTTGAATTTCTGGCATAAGAATGAAATATTGTTAAAAAAAAACTAGACGGTCACAAAAAAAATCACAACTAGTATTTATTGGCAGCGTAAGAAAAAATCTTATATTCACTTTGGAGTGATTATTGATCGATCATTATCATTCTAGAGGCGGGCTTAGGAAAACTCGGTCCCACCCTCACCTCCACAGAACCAGGAACATTAAAATATTTTTTAATAACTTCATTGAGCTGCTCTAGGCTAACACTATTGATTTCTTGTGTTCGATGTAAGTAATGATCAAATCCGAGGCCCATGAGTTCTTCACTCAGACAACGAGCCGCAAGTCCTGTACTGGATTGTAGGGAGATGGCTTCTTCACCAAGAATTTTTTTCTTTGCCTTGAATAATTCATCACTACTGACTCCATGGCAAACGACTTGACCTATTTCATCATTCAACTCATGGGAAGCATGATCCAACTTTTCTGGATCAGTCCCCATATAAAAAACAAAAGATCCTGCTGCAAGACCCATCGATGCTGATGCTCCGACGTAATAGGCAAGCGCCTCTTTTTCCCTAATACGATCAAAAAAGCGTGATCCTAAATCACTAAAGGCAGCATCAAGCAACTCTAAGGCTGGGCGATCAGGACTCATGAGAGAAGGAGTTAAAAATCCTTTAACGACGACTGCCTGCTGTTTTTCTTCATGCAAAGTTGAGGTCACAGGAGATGTTAGCATAGGAGGGAGTGATGGAGATTGATGGAGTAGTTTTCCAAGAGGCATCTTTTCAAATACCTTGGTCGCCATCGCGATGATTTCTGATGCCTTCACATCACCAAAGATGGCAATCACACCATTGTGACCCACAAAAAAAATTTTATAGCATTCTTGAAGCATTTGTGGGGTCAACCCTGGTACGCTCGTTTCTGTTCCTAACAGTGGCATGCCATAAGGAAAATCACCAAAAAGTTTTGCTTTAAGATTTTTTTGGGCTACGGAAAGCATTTGATCTCCTTCTGCCTTGATTGCAGCAAGCTGTGAGCATTTTTCGTGCTCTACTTCATCGTGTGGAAACGTGGCTTCCATGAGGACTTCTGCGAGCAGATTCAATCCTTCTGACATATAAGGTGTCATCAGATGATCAATAGAGACAGAAATCGTATTGCTTCCGGCCGCCGCTCCGATACTTGCTCCAAGCTGCTCAATAGTTTCTGCAATATTTTTGGCAGTACGATGATGTGTCCCCTTGGTGATGGTACTCGCTAAGAGCTCGGTGAGTCCATTATTCTCTGGAGTTTCTTCAAGCAACCCACCGCGAAACATCGCCATCATTGAGACTAAGGGCAAACGGTGATCTTCACAAACTAGAAGTCGTAGCCCACAAGGTAGCACACACTTGGTGACCTGACGTTGCATGACACTAGAATCCTTGAGAGAATTTTTTGTATTATCCTGGCTCTCGAGCGGATCTAAGGAAACAACAGTAAGGGCTTCACGAATGAGGTATTTTTTAGCGACATGCTTGATGTCATCAAGGTTCACATGCTCAATAGCAGCAAGGTATTCTTTACCAAAATTAGGATTACCTGTCTCAAGCCAACTAGAACCATAATCACTTGCCCTTCCGCTAACGGTTGCAAGACTCGCAAAATGTCCTGAAAGAATACTATTTTTAGCTTTTTCTAATTCCTTACTTGAAACGCCTTTTTTAAGGAGTACATCAACTTGATTTAAGATTTCGGCTTCGACGCTATCACGCTTGGATGGCTCAGCAAGAGCACCTGCATAGATTAAACCTTCATCGCCGCTTAATCCATAAAAACCAGCACCAACTTGGTAAGCTAACTTCTTGTGTTCACGAATTTCTTGATTGAGAAGGGAACTGGTTCCTGATCCAAAAATTGTCGTCAAGATTTCCAACGCAGGAGAATCCGGGTCTGTCGTACCGGGTCCTTTCCAAATCATATTCAGACGACTGAGTTCCGTGCGAAAGGTATCACGCCTGATATTCATCCCGAGCTGTCGTGGTTCCTTGTTGACGAGAACTTGTTCGAGCGTCTTACGAGGATATGCAGCAAAAAACTGACTTAACTGATCATAAATAGTCGGGGCATGAACATCCCCAACAATGACAAAACAGATATTATTAGGAATGTAACGTCTGTTATAATAGTCAACCACGTCCTCCAAGCTGAGTTGATTATAAAGATCCAAATAACCAATCACTGGGTACGCAAAGGGGCTGACATGATAGGCCGTTTTAAAAAGAAGTTTCTGGAGCACCATGTCAGGATTGTCATCTCCCATGGCATATTCGCGCCGAATCACCTCTTGCTCCTTGATATACTCGTCGGGGGGTAAGGAGGCATTCATCATGGCATCGGCTAGGATATCCACAATAAAGGACACTCCTTGCGAAGGAGCATTCACCCAATAGACAGTCCTATCAAATGAGGTATAGGCATTCATGTAACCACCATGATGTTGAACTTCCTTAGCAATGGCTCCAGGCGGACGCCTGCTTGTTCCTTTAAAAAGCATATGCTCAAGAATATGAGAGAGCCCTGCCCCCAGCCATCTTCCTTCATGAATACTACCAGTCGCACACCACGCTTGAACACTGACCACAGGCGCATTGTGGTCTTCTTCAATAATGATGGTGAGACCATTAGGTAGGGTAAAGAGTTCTGGAGTTGTGGTAGAAAAGTTCGTGGTACGCATAGAAAAGATAGTTGAGCGGCAAAAGTGATTCCACCCATTCAAAAGTGAAGTGTAAGAATGAGTAAAAAATTCCTAATTTTTTTCATTCGCAACTAGCTTATCAGCCCCAGAGAATGGCTTTTTATTGAGTCATCTCACTTAATAAAGGAACTGCTGGCTCGAAGGGAGCGACAAAAGATTTGTGAAAGTCTAAAAGATTTGCGAAAGAAGCACGTGTATCATTTTTTGTTTTTCCAAGAACACCAATTTCAATGAGATTAAACACAATCTCTCCAATATCAGCTGAACTTTGAATACCCCAGTATTCCAATACGGTGATGGCCATCGGACCAAATTCCTGAAGTGCTAGATCACGAAATCCTTCTACTAAGTTGACTCCGGTGACATCAGTTTTGGGAGCTGTTTTCTGATTTTTCGAGCGGCGCTTGATCGTGAATTCTAAAGCTTCTCTTAAGAAAAAATAGGCATCGGGACGGTAGCGTGTATCTTTTTCAATAATAAGCTTAATGGCTTGTTCAAGTCCTAAAAATTGCATGAGTGATGATTATATTTAAAAAATGGAAACGACCAACCTGGAAACATACCTCTCGCACGATATTCTTGAACCCCAAGACCAATGAGAAAAGCCCCAAGAATACAAATGATAACAGATTTTTCGCGACGGGTTAAAAAAAACACTTTTTTTAAGGATATAGTAGAGTCAGAGCACGCATTGGAAAAAAGTTTTCTTACTAGGCACGTTGCCTTCATGCGGTCAATTGGTGCATAAAGGGCTTCTCATCATCTTTCTGGAATGTTCATCTGTCAATCCCAGTGTTTGGTAAAAGAAAGATGCGTCTTGAAACATTTGACGTTTAACGTTATTTTTTCGTGCTTTCCGTTTCCATCTACCAATAGACATGCACGATACCCTTATCACCTCCATCCACGCTCGCGAAATTCTCGATTCTCGAGGCAATCCCACACTTGAGGCTGAGGTTCAGCTCGCAGGAGGTGCTCTAGGAAGAGCTGCCGTCCCAAGCGGTGCAAGCACTGGAGAGCATGAAGCCCTGGAGCTTCGCGATGGAGATAAGAACCGTTATTTTGGCAAGGGCGTTCAAAGAGCCCTAGAGAATGTCAACAATATCATTGCAAAAGAGCTTCTTGGCTACGATGCATTAGAACAAGTCCGTATTGATCAAGTCATGCGAGATCTCGATGGCTCGACGACCAAGAAAACATTGGGCGCTAATGCCATTCTTGGAGTCTCCCTGGCCGTTGCTCATGCATCTGCTGCACAGCTTCACCTACCTCTCTACAAATACCTCGGTGGGCCCAATGCCAAAGTCCTCCCTGTTCCCATGATGAATATTCTCAATGGAGGCGCTCACTCAGATGCCCCGATTGATTTTCAAGAATTCATGATCATTCCACGTGCGTTACCCTCCTTTAGAGAGGCACTCCGATGTGGTGCTGAGATTTTTCATCACTTAAAAGCGCTTCTTCACGACCGAGGTCTTTCAACAGCTGTGGGCGACGAAGGGGGCTTTGCTCCTAAGCTTGCTTCTATAGAAGATGCACTTGATCTCATTTCCCATGCTATTGAAAAAGCTGGCTACAGCCTAGGTAGCCAGGTTTCTATTGCCTTAGATGCTGCGTCGAGCGAATTTTATAACGCTCAAGAAAATGTCTATCATTTTAAAAAATCCGATGGCTCCAAACGTTCCGGAAGTGAGCTCGTCGACTACTACAAGGAACTCTGTGCAAAGTATCCTATTATTTCCATAGAAGATGGATGTGCTGAAAACGACTGGAGTACATGGAAACTTTTAACGCAAGCACTGGGTGATAAAATCCAAATTGTCGGAGATGATCTATTTGTCACCAATGTTGAATTCCTACGCAAAGGGATTGAAATGAAAGTCGCCAATTCCATCCTGGTCAAAGTCAACCAAATCGGCTCCTTAACCGAGACACTTGATACCATTGAATGTGCCCAGAAACATGCCTATACGTGCGTGATTAGTCATCGTTCCGGAGAAACAGAAGACACCACGATTGCTGATATTGCAGTCGCTACGAATGCCGGCCAAATCAAAACAGGTTCTCTCTGCCGCACAGACCGTATCGCCAAATATAATCAGCTTCTTCGCATCGAAGAAGAACTAGGAAACCATGCCTGTTATCATCCTATTGGTTAAAGAGCATTAGGAGAAAATCACACTCAAGAACATCAGCCATCCTTCGCAATAAGACGCGAAACATTCCAGCAACAGGGATTTTTCTCTTTTATGGTTTCCAATCGCTCTCGACAAACTAGTGCTCCGCGAGCAAAACAGACGACATTACTTCCGGTAGTGAACCGTTTGTTACTCGTTCTGATTTTTTTTGGAATATTCTCTCTCGTCTTAATGGCTTTTTATCCAGAATGGAAAAAGCTTTCTCGCATGCATCAAACTCTCGAGAATGATCGTTCTACTTTCATGAAACTCCAAAAGGAAACAACGCGTCGCGAGCGAGAGCTCTATCTCATTTTGCATGACAAAGACTATTTAGAGCTCATTGCACGAGATCGCCTGGACCTCATGAAGCCGAATGAAACAATTTTTCGATTCAGTCCTCCGCGTGGAAGCGTCAATGAAAAACAAAAAACTTGGTGACCTCATTTTATGATCGCTTTAACCCGGATATTTCATACTAAATCTATTACGGCTTGTGGAAAGCTCATTATTACTGCGTTGGTCTCGAATGGTGATTTGGGCGGTATGGACACATACAGCCCGGCATCACAATCCTTCACCCGCCTTGTACTAACAAGCTTTGCACAGCGCCTCATTACGATTCAGTATGAAATATCCGGGTTGACCCGAATATTTCATACGGATCATGACGAGGAGGTCGCGAAGACTGATGGGGTACCAGCGGCGGTCCAAGAGGCAGCGTGGGGGATTGCCCAGAAGTTTGCAGGCTCTCTCTTAGGCAGCCCTGAAAGGGCGAGACGAGCTTCGCCAAGCGAGTCAACGCAGACGAACATTTTGACGACGGCTGTATGAGTCCATACCGCCCAAGTCACAATGTGAGTTTAACACAGCATCCATCAGGTGTTCGCAAGCCGCAGCAGAATCGGTATGAAATATCCGGGTTAAATACTACACATCCCATAGAGCCTTTTGCATTTAAGGAATGGGCTCTTGTTTGTGAAGCCCTTGGTTCAGGGGAGCAGAGTTTGCTCGTACGCAAAGGAGGGATTGCTGAAGGACGTGGAGGATTTGGTTTTGAGCACACTGAGTTTTTTCTTTTCCCAACGTGGTTTCATGGACAAATCGAGAAAATACGTTCCAAGAGCGCTTCTGCGATCCTAAATACAACCCCTGATATTTTACAGTTGGAATATATGGCTTACATAGAATGGAGTGGTTTTCTCACGGACCGTCAAAAAGCTGCAGAGCTTGCCACCCTTCACGTCCTGGATGAAACGGTGATTGAGGAGCGTTTTCATTACTGCGGCAAACATCAAACCAATACTCCTGGGATTCATGTAGCCTTTGTCCGGGTCCATCGTCTTGATGTCCCCGTCGTGCTCAGAATGGAAAATCGCTTTGGAGGATGTCGCTCCTGGATACAACTTCCTAAAATGGTAGTTGGAACTTCTGTCTCGGTGTTAAGTGATCAGGAGCATGCCGAGCGACGTCATTTGTTAGAAAGAATACTTAACCCGAATATTTCACACCGATCTACTGCGGAGACCGGGAAGTCAGATGGATCTTGCGTTAGACTCACATTGTGACTTGGGCGGTATGTACACATACAGCCCGGCGTCAAAATGTTCGTCTGCCTGACCCCATCAGCCTTCGCAGTCTCCTCATCACGATCAGTATGAAATATCCGGGTTAACCCGAATATTTCATACTGATCGTGACGAGGAGGTCGGGAAGCCCAAAAAAATTTCTATCACGAAGCTGGATTTTCTCTCCATATCTTTTATGTTCTTAGGCACATGAAATATATTTTTGTTACGGGTGGAGTGGTTAGTTCTCTTGGAAAAGGCCTTGCTGCCGCCTCTCTGGGAACATTATTGGAACATCGCGGACAACGTGTCGCATTACAGAAGCTCGATCCTTATCTCAATGTTGATCCAGGAACCATGAATCCACTGCAGCATGGTGAGGTCTATGTTCTTGCTGATGGAGCTGAGACAGATCTTGATTTGGGACATTATGAACGTTTTACCAATTCCATTTTGACACGTGCTAATAATGTGACGAGTGGACAAGTCTATGAAACCGTTCTCTCTAAGGAACGCCATGGAGATTATTTAGGAAAGACGGTGCAAGTCATCCCTCATATCACCGATGAAATCAAAGCACGCATTCGCCTTTTTCAAGAAACCACCAATGCCGATATCCTGATTTCTGAAATTGGAGGCACTACAGGAGATATTGAAGGCCTCCCTTTCTTAGAAGCGATTCGACAATTTATTCTTCAGGTGGGTCCCGAGAATGCCATTCTCATGCATGTGACACTCGTCCCCTTTATTAAAGCGGCAGGAGAGCTCAAAACTAAGCCCACTCAGCAAAGTGTTGCAAAGTTACGTGAAATTGGACTGCAACCACAAGTCCTTCTCTGCCGCACAGAACAACCACTCGACCCGGAGGTACGAGAAAAGCTCTCTCTCTTCTGTAATGTTCCACTTGACGGCGTGATTGAAGCACGTGATGTCGAGCATTCGATTTATGAATACCCTCTTTTACTCCAACAAGAAGGCTTAGATGAAAAAGTCTGTCGTCTCTTTGGCATCACAACTCCTCCCGCACAGATGTCAGCCTGGCGGCAATTAGTCAAAACCATCGTCTATCCCACGCATCGTGTCAAAATAGCCATTATCTCCAAATACGAACTCCAAGATGCTTACAAAAGCATCTATGAATCCTTAACGCATGCAGGAGGGGCTAGTGATTGTGGTGTTTCCATTATCGTTGTCGATGCTGAGGAAATTGAACTCTATGGGCCAGAAAAATATCTTTCAAATGTCTCTGGAATCCTTGTTCCAGGTGGTTTTGGGGACCGTGGCACAGAAGGGAAAATCACGGCAGCACGTTATGCAAGGGAGCATGGGATTCCTTATCTGGGACTGTGTTTGGGAATGCAAATTGCGACCATTGAATTTGCACGTCATGTCTGCAACCTTGAGCGAGCTAATAGCACAGAATTTGATCCCACCACCCCTCACCCTGTTATTTCACTACTCGAAGAACAAAAAGAAGTCTCTCATAAAGGCGGATCCATGCGCCTAGGGACATGGCCGACTCTTCTCAAGGAAGATTCGCTAGCCCATCGTATTTATGAACGCAGTGAGATTGCAGAACGTCATCGTCATCGCTTTGAATTTAATAATACCTACCGCTCAGAGCTCGAAGCCGGAGGATTATTAATTGGAGGCACCTCGCTTGACGGGCAACTTGTAGAAATGATTGAAATTCCTGATCATCCCTGGTTTATTGCTGTGCAATTTCATCCTGAATTTCAAAGCAAACCGAATGCTCCTCACCCTCTTTTTCAAGCCTTTGTCGCGGCGTGTATGCGATAGCTAAGTCATTACTTTCATGTCTGAACTCACGCACCCCACTTCGCAAGCCTCTTCTGAAGGCCTCCTAGAGCCATCTACTGATTCTACTTCCTCTTATAACATTCATCAATGGTCCGAAGGATATGCCAAGATTAATGAACGAGGGCATGTTGCCATTCTTCCCACTAGGGAAAATGACAAAGCCATTGACTTAATGGAGCTTGTTGAGGAGGGGAAGAAGAGAGGGCTGCGTGCGCCTCTCTTGATTCGTTTTCAAGATCTCTTACGCGATCGTGTTCGTCGACTCAATGAATCCTTTGAGAGTTCGATTCAAGAAGCCGGTTACAGGAACGTCTACCGGGGTGTTTTCCCAATTAAGGTCAACCAACTCCATGAAGTCGTCGAGGAAATCGTCGATGCTGGAAAACAATATCACTTTGGTCTTGAGGCCGGCAGCAAACCAGAAATGATGGCCGCCCTCTCCGTCCATGATGACCCGGAAAGCCTCATTATTGGAAATGGCTACAAAGATTTTGAACTCATTCGTGCAGCCTTACTGGGGGTTAAGCTTGGGAAGAAAGTGATTTTAGTCGTTGAGAAATTAGAAGAGCTCCATCAAATCCTAGCCATTGGAAAAACCATGGGCGTCATGCCCCTTATTGGAGCACGTGTCCGCCTGCTTTCCAAAGGTGCTGGCAAATGGGCCACGAGCGGTGGAGAGAATGCAAAATTTGGTCTTGACACAGCAGAGCTCGTAGAAATGAGTGACATTCTTCACGCAGCCGGTATTCCAGAGGCCCTCAAGATGCTGCACTACCATGTAGGCTCTCAAGTCCCAGATATTAGCACCATCAACCGAGCTACGTGTGAGGCGACACGTTTTTATGCCAAGCTTTTCCAAATGGGCCACTCTCTAGAATACCTTGATGTCGGCGGCGGACTGGCCATTGACTATGATGGCTCACGGACTTCTTTTGATAGTTCGGCCAATTACTCGGTGCATGAATATACACGAGCCCTTGTTTATAACATCATTGAGGTTTGTGATGCTGAAAAAGTCCCTCATCCGATTTTGGTCAGTGAAAGTGGACGTTATATTGCAGCACCTCATTCGGTACTCATTGTCGAGGCATTTGGCGCCATTGAAAAAGATCATGCCTCTGCCACATTAAGTGCAGCTCCCTCAGATCATAAGATTGTGAGTGAAATGCTGGAAGTTCGTAACACCTTAAGTAAAAAACGACGCCAAGAACATCTTCATGAAGCCCAACAGATCCGTGATCAAGGACAGTCGATGTTTGAACTAGGCTTGCTCGACCTACGCTCTAAAGCCAAGATCGACGCGCTCTACTGGGAGATTGCCACGCAAGTCGTCGAGCTCTATCAAGGAGTCACCTATATTCCCGAAGAGGTCAAAGAACTTGAAATCTCGCTGGCCGATCAGTTGATTTGCAATTTTTCTGTCTTTCAATCACTCATTGATCATTGGGCCTTAGGACAGCTTTTCCCGATTATGCCCATTCACCGGCTGAATGAAAAAGCGACCTGTTCAGCAACACTCGTCGACATCACCTGTGATTCGGATGGAAAGATCGCTAAGTTTATCGACTTTCAGGATGTACGACCCACATTGCCACTCCATGAACTTAAAGCGAATGAACCCTACTATTTGGGATTTTTTCTCACTGGAGCCTATCAAGATATCATGGGTGATTTGCATAATTTGTTTGGTCGTGTCCATGAAATGCATGTCTTCCTCGATGAAGATGAAGACGATGGCTACTACATTGAGGAAGTGATTCCCGGCACGAGCGTGGGCAGCGTCCTCACCCACACGCAATGGGACACCAAAGCCATGGTCCGTCGCATTAAAACACAGCTTGATACTGCTATTAAAAGCGATCAACTCAAACCCAATGAGGGCATGCGTCTTTTAAGCGAGTACGAACGGACATTAGCCTCCTACACTTATCTTAATTTTTCATAAGCATGCGACATTCTCCCATCGAAGAAGAACATCTCGCCGCAGGCGCCCGAATGGTCGACTTTGCAGGATGGTCCATGCCGGTACAGTACACAAGCATTCGCGAGGAACATGAAGCGGTCAGAACTGCTGCTGGGATTTTTGACATTTCACACATGGGAGAACTCCTCATCTTAGGACCAGGAGGGGAAGCCTGGTTAGAGAAAATGCTCACCAATCGCATCAGCAAGCTCAAAAGAGGATGTGGCCAATACACCTTCATGCTCAATGATGAAGGAGGCGTGATTGATGATCTCATTCTCTACCGTTATCCCGATTCATTGAATGCCCTGAATAATCAAGCTCGACCCTTGGAGCAGCCGCCTGAACGCTCTCCAGAGGGAAACAATCTCACGGAGCCAGTCTTCAGCAACGCAAAGCAATACGTTGCCCCCAACCCACAAGACGCATTTTTCTTAGTCATCAATGCCGCGCGCTGTGAAGAGGACCTATCATGGCTCATGAAGCATCACCCGCATGATGGAAGTGTTCATCTCGAAAACCGGAGTGATACGACTGCAGCCGTGGCCCTTCAGGGACCCAAGTCCGAGGATATCTTACGAAAGATATTTGGAGATATTGCGCTTCCCAGACGCTATGAAATGATTTCACAAAACGTAGGCCCAGAAAACATAGAGCTCCTCATAGCGCGCACTGGTTATACGGGTGAGGATGGATTTGAAATTTTTATCGAAAACAAAAAAGCCTCTTCTCTCTGGAAATCATTAGTAGCCTCCGGAGCAAGACCGTGCGGACTGGGAGCACGAGATACCCTACGCCTTGAAATGGGCTACCCCCTTAATGGCTCGGACCTCATGATCACGCGGACACCATTAGAAGCAGGCCTCGGGAAATTTATCGCACTCAAAGACCCACTCAAAAATGATTTCCTTGGACGCAAGGCTCTTGAACAAGTGCTCGCAACCGGCCTTACCTCTCGACTCACACCCCTATGCCTCTGCGAAGATGGCCCACCGCTACGTTCGCATTATTTGGTTTTTTCTAAGGAAGAGATGCTTGGAGAAATCACCAGTGGCGCCTATTCCCCAAGCCTAGGCAAGAGCATTGCCATGGCATATCTTCCCCTGGCATGGAGCGAAGTGGGCAAATACGTGGAGATCGAAATCCGCGGAAAACGCTATCAGGCCGAGGTAACGACCTTACCATTTTATAGACATCCCTGTGTGTGAGCAGAGCCAATATGAGACTACTTTTGCCACTCTCTGCTCGTGATGAAGAGCAAGCAATCAAGGACAAGGCACTCCCGCGTGCAGACTTGGCAGCGTACAAAGAGGCACTCAAAGATGTGCACACAGGGAGCCATACTCTTACTTCTCATGAACAGTAGCATTTCCAATAAAGTCTGTTTTGGTTCTTCCGTGCGTTGAGTAAGAAGATTGATACACTCCTCACACATGAACATTGGTATAGCACAGATTAATACAACTGTTGGTGATCTTACCGGTAATGCGACCTTGATCAGAAATGCCTATCGCAAGCTTGTGGCGCAGGGTGCCGATCTTGTGATCACGCCAGAACTCGCTCTAAGCGGCTATCCTCCTCGAGATCTCCTCTTCCAAGGAGACTTTGTTGCAGAGAATCTCAACCATCTCGATGCCTTGGAACAAAGCCTAGGAGAGGTTCCGCTCTTAGTTGGTTTTGTCGATATCAATACGC
>CAIWMF010000026.1 GCA_903913785.1 uncultured Spartobacteria bacterium
AACAGCCATCGAAGAGGGAAATGAAGAACGAGCCAGGCATTATCATGAATGTGCAAATACGTTTGGTGGCTCAGAGGTTGGTCCAGGTGTTGCGTCCTATTATGACAAGGCTTACGAGACGTCTACGGTTCGACCGCCCTACAGCGCAGCGTTAAAAAAAGAATTACAGGACTGTTGGAGAGAGGCGGCAGAGGCTGCTCTTAAAAAAGGAGAAGCGCTCGAGGTGGGAAATCAAAAAGACGTCAACTATTATGATCATTTAAGTATCGCTTATGGAGGCTATCACCGTCAGGCAGGTATTGCTTACGCTCTAGAAGTACGCGAGAAATATCTTGCAGCTAAGAAAATGGATCTTGCAAACTTATTCTCTAAAATATCAGAAACAAAGCGCAAGGGGTTGAGAGCATTACACGAGAAAAATCTCACAGAGTTTAATCAGCATATTCGTGAAATGAATGAATTGACTCGTGAATTTCATAGAATAAAAAATGACTAATTAGAACAAGTCAATTACTTCTTTACTCTCTTGAGGGTCCGGGCCACTTGTATTAATTGTATTAACTGCCTGATGATTCGGTTGAGAAGAAGGAGTTTCTTTTTCTAATTGTTTAGCTTTTGAGGTTTTTTCTTGATTCGTATCCAGCACAAGAGAAGCGTGAGCGTCGGTATTATTATGAATAGTCTCTTGTGTCACTAAAGCTGGGTTGGCTGGCTCGTGATCTTTTTTTGGATCTCTTGGGCTCGGTGAATATGACAGAGATGTATTTTGAAATGTATTAGTAGGTAATTGCGGGCTCTGGTTTGTAGGGGCATGAGTAGCGTCTGCTACGGCATTAGAATCTTTAGTGCCGGTGGTGCCGGTGCCTGGTAGTTTCGGGTCCTTTGCACGTACAAACCATGCTGTGAGCTTTTGGCTGACTCCTGCCCATAGTGAAAAAAATCCCGCAGCTCCTTTGAGTAAATATGAGGAAGCAGTCGGAGAAGGAATGAATGGCTTTTCATGGACAACGCTTGCAGTGTTTTGGGACGCAGCTTGTTCTGCTTTTTGTATTAAAAAATTATCTGCATGGTCCGTTAATTGGTCATGAGTAAGAAGATGAATATCTGAAACTTTTTTCTCAGTAAGATAGTCAAAAAAATCTTGAGGTGAGATCAAGTTTAACTGTTCAAGCTGCATTTTGAGCAATGCATTCTTTGTTTCATCTGCATTATTAGCAGGTTGGAAAGAAGCTTTCATTTTTTTCACCCACCCCTCTAATTGTATGATTCCGGGGGTTCCCTGTTCATAATTCAGAGCAGTAGTTTCTTGCCGAAGATAAGAAATATTACAAGGCTTAACAGGGGGATGCTCTGTGCTGGGAATAGGATTTACCATAAAATTTGGTTTTTGTGTTTGGTAAAATGTTTACCAGTTTAACCCGCATATTTCACACTGATCACCTGCGGAGACCGGGAAGCCAGGGTGGATGTTGCGTTAGACTCACATTGTGACTTGGACAGTATGTTAAACATACAGCCCAAATCACAATTCGAGACCAACGCAGTAATCATGAGCTTTCCACAAGCCGTAATAGATTTAGTGTGAAATATTCGGGTTAAGCTGAAAACGTGAACGAAGATCAATAATTTTACGAAACGGTGTTTGCGTCAAGATGAAATGATATGCCTTGTTAGAATCCATTTTAGGAAATTTGACTGAGAAGCTGTTTTCAAAGTCACTGAGACTGATGAAAAATAAGAAGTCGACGGCGCACAGCGATGGAGTGTATTTGAAGTACTCGGGTAGAGCGAGCGCCAGCGCGATATATTTATTCGCAGCTTCAGTAGACTCTAAAAACAGTTTCTTACTTCTTTTTGGCGTTAGCCCGGATATTTCATACTGATCGTTATGAGGAGGCAGCGAAGACTGATGGGGCAAGGCGAGCGATGAAGTCTGACGACGTCCATACTGCCTGAGGAAGACTTCGAGCTCAACGCAGCATCCATCTTCATTCCCGGCCTCCGCAGTAGATTGGTATGAAATATTCGGGCTAGTCGCAATGCGTGTAAGGAAATCAGAATTTAATATTGGAATAATATAGAATATATTGTGGTAGTAATGGTTGCAAATTGAAATAAGAACAAGGATGAAAATCAATCAACCTTGTAACAGCGCATCATTTCTAGAAAGTTTTACTA
>CAIWMF010000027.1 GCA_903913785.1 uncultured Spartobacteria bacterium
CAGCAAGAGGTCAGGCAAGCTTAATACACACGCGCTTGAGCATTCGTGATCTTTCGCCTACGGCTTCTCAGCCGATGTCGAATGAAGATGGGTCTCTTTGGATCACGTATAATGGGGAAATTTATGGGTGGGAAGAGAAGGGAAGATTGCTACGTGAGCGTGGGCATCATTTCAAAAGCCGTGCTGATACAGAATTTATTTTGCATGCCTATGAAGAATGGGGCGATGCTTGTCTGGAGGAGCTTCGTGGTATGTTTGCATTTGCCATTCTGGATCTTAAAAAACGTCGACTCTTTCTTGCTCGTGATCGACTGGGAGAAAAACCTCTCTTTTATACCATACAAAACGGTCTTTTTGCTTTTGCCAGCACGGCAAGTGCTCTTGCCAAGCTTACTCAAAAAAAACAATCTTTAAATCCTAGAGCCATTGATGCCTTTTTAACACATCGTTACATTCCTGCTCCATTATCGATCCTAGAAGATTGTTATAAACTTCCTGCGGCTCACTCTCTTAGTGTTTCTCTAGAGGGAGGAATGCCTGTTGCCTCAGAGCCACAAGAATATTGGCAACCAGAACCATTGATACACGAGGATCCAAGCACTCTTTTGGAAGAATCGATACGCCTACGCCTTATTTCAGATCGTCCTTTAGGACTTTTTCTCAGTGGGGGGATCGATTCCCAAGCCATTGCGACCATTATGGTTCGTGAAAAAATGGTGCCCGAACTTTCTACCTTTACGGCGTGCTTTCCGAAGGATCCTTTGTTTGATGAATCTGATGCTGCTCATGAAATTGCGCGTCGTCTTGCAATAGCACACACGCGATTGCCTGTTAACATGAAGCCAGAGGATGTGGCCACGATTATTAGTGATCTTGATGAGCCCTTCGCCGACCCTTCAGCCATTCCGACATGGTATCTTTGTCAAGCAGCAGCACAAGAAATTGTTGTGGCACTCTCTGGTGATGGTGGTGATGAGCTCTTTGGAGGTTATAAACGTTATGCTCTTCACGAACGAGGAACTCTTTTTTTCCCACGCCATCGCCGAATCAAGCAGTGGAATTCTTCTGCCTTATGCTTGAAAACAACCCGTTACGGTCGATGGCAGCGTGCTTTACTTGGCTATCAACTTGGTTGGGAGGAGGCGTATGCACTCCGTTTTTCCGCTCTAGATCCGCTTTCACGTTCATTTTTACAACCTGATTTTGCAGTAGAGACAAGCTACTGGCGACGCCCAAGTAGATCTCTGTCTCGACGAGATTGGATGCTCGAGTGCGACCGACTCAACTATCTTCCAGAATATATTTTGAGAAAATCAGATCTCTGTGGTATGGCCCATGGTCTTGAACTACGTAGCCCCATGCTCGATCATCGCTTTTTTCAAGCCGTTCAAGGCATGCCAGCATCAGAACGCTTTACAAAACCAACGAAACAATTTTTACAAAAACAAATCGGTTCACAGCTCCTCATCGGACCCAAATTTGGTTTTAATCCGCCACTACATAGCTGGCTGCACCAACAATCAATGAGCTCCATTTACCATGATCTTCCAGAAACCCTGGCTACACTCACGAATGATCAACTCTCTTCAAAAAGACTTAAGACTTTTTTCAATCTTGCTCAACAAGATCCACGTCTTGACGAACTCACCTGGTTGTTCGTAGTGCTCGCGTTTTCACTGGAAAGATTTGTGTAATCTTCACAACGAGAGAAATATTTTCCTTTGTTATTCTTATATTTTCGTCCATGATACGGATCTCATTTCAGGTGTCTGTGTTGGTGAGACCTCATTATCGCCATGTGAACAGCTTGATTGCTAGAGCTCAAAGGTTTTAAGCTTCGTATTCAATGTGTTCCTTGCAAGAAATCTCTCGACAAATCAACCTTAATATTTTTTGACATTCTCTGATGATTTATCCAGAGATGATGAAACAAAAGGTATACCCCTGAATATCTACTTAGCCTCATGGGGATGATTGCAAAGAAATGACTTGTTCCTTGATTTGCAAACGAAATATAAGGACACAAAACCCTTTATTCCTAACAATCATCACCTATTTTTCTTACTTACCCTAATTACCTTATTTACACCCTTACTGTTATGCCATCTTCCTATTCTTCCTCACGTCGCGGTCAACGTTCTCAGAGTGGCCGACGACCATTACGATCCACGCATTCGGGATCACCTCAAAAATCACAACGTTCCACCAGCCACGAACAGACACAAGCGGGTACTACAAATTTTTTTAAGAAAGTTTTAGCCTTTTTTGGAATCTGCAGCTCTCAAAGAAGTATTACTAAAAAATCATCTGAACACAAAACACCCCGTCCTGGAACAGGACGCATTGCACGCACACCTCGCAAACCAGAACAAGTCGAGGTCACAAGCCCACGCCTCTACATTGGTAATCTCTCTTTTGATGCGACAGAGAGCGATCTCTTTGAACTCTTTAGCGGTATAGGTCAAGTTCAAAATGTCGAATTAGTCTCTAATCGTGATACACATCGTTCTAAAGGTTTTGGATTTGTTCAAATGACGGTTCTCGAGGAAGCAAAACGTGCGGTTAAAGAATTGCATGATAAAGAATATATGGGACGCAAACTCGTTGTAAGTGGAGCAAAGGCACTTCCTGAAGGCCGTATGGAATCACGTAATGAAAGTCGTTCCGAAGAATTACCTCAGTCAAGCTAGGCAACGTACTGATCAATCCCCCATTTATATCACCGGCCCAACCGGAGTTGGTAAATCCGCTTTTGCGACTCTCTTATCACTCCAATTGGGAGGTGAAATTATTGGGGCAGATGCGTTTCAAATTTACGATGGACTACCCATTCTAACGGCACAACCAACTAGTCAAGAGCAGCGAGGGGTCCCCCATCATCTCATAGGAACCCTTCCCCTCAAAGAGTCATGTGATGCTGCTGACTACAGCACCATGGCACAGGATGCTATTAAGCAAGTAAGAAAAAACCATCATATTCCCATTATTACTGGTGGCACTGGGCTCTATATTCGTTCTTTGATCTCTCCATTAGATAAGCTGCCTAAAGCGGATGCCATACTACGAGCCTCATTTACTGAACTTTCAACAGAGGCGTTATTAGCGCGCTTAGAGGCCCTTGATCCAACTGCGACCACACTCATTGATTGCAAAAATCGCCGTCGTGTTGAGCGTGCTCTTGAAATTGTTATTCTATCGGGCTCTCCACTTCATGAGGTATGGCAAAAAAAAAAGGAATCCCTGCCGATTTCTTGTGGTTTTTTTCTTTTTCGGGAACGAGAGGATCTCTATCAAAGGATAGAAGTCAATGTACACAAAATGTTCACGCAAGGGGTGGTGGAAGAAATTAAGGTATTAGATTCCCTAGCAGTGAGTCCAACAGCTTCACAAGCTCTCGGATTTCAGGAGATACGGGCCTATCTACGTGGGGAGAAGAGTCTAGAAACCACTATTAAAAAAATCTCTCAATTAACAAAGCATTATGCTAAGAGGCAGCTGACCTGGTTTAAAAATCAACATGATTTTTTTCCATTAAATCTTTCTAATTTTTCCTCCATGGAAGAGGCTCTTGAGCATTCATCTATAGTCAAATTACTTAGAAATGAGATGAAAAAGTCTTAAGGACTATAATATCTTGATGATTCCCTTCTCGAAAAGCTTCTCTTTCTTAGCTCGAATTTTATAGTTATTTGACGATATATGCCCTCACACCTATTACCAAAATTTAAAAAAGAATCTGTTGAAAAAACAATACTCGTCGGATTAGAGCAAGCAGGAGTTGCAAAATGGGAACTTCTCGAATCACTCGAAGAATTACGAGAACTAGCGCGCACTGCTGGCGCTAACGTGGTGGAAGTGGTGACTCAAAAATTAGATCATCCCACAGCTCCTTATTATATTGGAAAAGGAAAGGCAGAAGAATTATTGCCACTAGCCACCCAACACCAAGCTACTTCTATTATTTTTGATGATGAATTAACACCAGCTCAAGGACGCAATTTAGAGGTTCTTTTATCGCGCAAAGTACTGGATCGCACGCAACTCATTCTCGATATTTTTGCTTCTCGAGCACGTTCACGAGAAGGACGATTACAAGTCGAGCTTGCACAGCTACAATATTTACTGCCACGACTCACGCGCATGTGGGGACATCTTTCTCGTCAGACCGGTGGCATTGGAACACGTGGTCCTGGAGAAACGCAACTTGAAGTAGATCGCAGACGTGTGCAGGAGCGTATTACTCGATTAAAGGAAGATCTGCGAGGGGTTCGCCAAGTTCGACAAACTCAACGTGAAGGAAGACTCCGTGGACAGTGGCCTTTGGTCTCCTTGGTCGGCTATACGAATGCTGGTAAATCTTCACTGCTCAATCTGCTG
>CAIWMF010000028.1 GCA_903913785.1 uncultured Spartobacteria bacterium
AATGAAGCGGAGAGAGGCCCAATAAGGTCAGCCGACAAGAAACAGGTAACATTTCCTAAAATTTATTTAGGAAAAATAATAGAGGAAGAGTTATAGAGGATAATAGGGTCAGGGTGCAACAAGGAATGGGATGCAATCTGAAACTTCCATCAACAATCGTGAAGCAAACTCAAAAATATGAAATCATGGAGCTTTCATGATGCATAATAGTATTATTTTAGTATCCGGGTTAAGTCACAGGATTTCTCTGAGAGAGGCGGAAAAAGCAATCACAATAGAGTGCCTCATCCAAGCAAGAAGACGTAATATTTCCTAATATTCATCTCCTAAAAGTATTGTTTGTAAGAAAATGTTTGTTCTAGAATGACACGATTTATCTTGAACCTCATCCCGTGACGCAGTAACACCTACCTCTCACATTTATTTTAAAAAGCTACCTCTAGGTTATGACTAAGAAAAAAATATCTTCAAAAAGTAATTCTCCTAAAGCGAATCATACAGCTAAAAAGACGTTGAAGAAGACTGCTGGTAAAAAAATAGCAAAAAAAATAGTAGGGTCGAAAGTTAAAAAAATTTCCCAAAAGTCAAAACCGGTTTCTAAAAAGATAAGCCCATCTGTTTCAAAAAAAAGTGTTGTTAAAAACAATCTTCCAAAGGCTGATGTAAAAATTCTTAAAAAAACTTCTAGTACCCCTGTGGCAACACAAACAGTTGCTCCCCTCAAACGAAAAAAAAATATTCCCTCTCCTGTCCCTGCTCATCAAATAACTCGTGGAGCTTTGCAGCAGACTTTTGTTACACCTCCAGCTAAAAAAACTAATCTTAAGCTGGATCCCTTTTTGACAAAACAAAGACAACGCCTTCTTCATCTCAAAGATATGCTTTTAGACTCGATGAGTGGTGTTGCTCGTGGGAATTTACGTGCTGGTTCAGATGCATCAGGTTTTGGAATGCATCAAGCTGATGCAGGTAGTGATGCTTATGATCGTGATTTTGCCTTAAGTATTCTTTCTCAAGAACAAAATTCACTTTATGAGATTGACGAAGCGCTTAAACGCATCGATGATGGAACTTACGGAATTTGCGAAATTTCTAATAAGCAAATCCTCCGTGCTCGTCTTGAAGCTCGTCCTTTTACTCGTTATACCGTGGAATGTCAGGCTGATCTTGAAAAGCGTCAACATGTTTCAGGGACACGTGTTCCTGTAAGCGCCCTTTTTGGTATTACCGAAGAGGAAAGTGACATCGAGGAAGACGAGAACTTTAATGACAATCCTAAAGATTAAGCTCCACGATTTAATCTTGCGATTAGACTTAACTATTCTTATTCAATTATCATTTCAAATTTAAAGCTCTATCTAATTAATCTACTCTATTATGGCCCGAGATATTATTACCCTTGAATGCACCGAGGCATTAGCCGAAGGAAAGCCAGTTTCACGTTATACCACAACACGCAATAAAAAGAGCCTGAACACACCGGGTCGCCTCGAGAAAAAAAAGTACAATCCTAACCTTCGTCGTCATACCCTTCACCGCGAGACTAAGTAAATGCATACTCAGCCCAAAACCCCAAAGCGTCGTTCTAACTTTCGTCGCGCTAATCGTTCCATGCCACATCGTCGAATAGATATTTCTATCGACTCTATTGATTTTAAAAATCCTGA
>CAIWMF010000029.1 GCA_903913785.1 uncultured Spartobacteria bacterium
GACAAAGGAGTCAAGGCCACCTTTTTTGTCATTGGACAAAATGTAGTCCACTCGCCGGAGATCGTTGCACGGGCTTCTAGCGAGGGGCATGAAATTGGGAGCCATAGTTGGAGCCATCCCGTGCTCACTAAACTCTCGGATGAAAAAGTACACGAGGAGCTTCAAAAGACTTCAGAGGCTATCCTATCAGCCACTGGCAAAAAACCGACCTTGTTACGTCCCCCTTATGGTGCGATCAATCCTCATTTAAGTCGGATGATTGAAGGGCAAGAGGGATTAACCATTGTGCTCTGGTCGGTGGATCCTCTGGATTGGAAGAGCCCGGGTGCAAGCGTCGTAGCAGAACGCCTCATTGCAGGGGCAAAACCAGGTGCCATCACTCTTTCTCATGATATCAAGCCGGGAACCATTGAAGCGATACCGCACGTCATTGATGCCTTGAAGGCGAAAGGTTATCAATTTGTCACTGTCTCAGAACTTATCGCCCTTGAATCAAAGGCTCCTGCCCAAGTCACAACAGCTACGGCGTCTGCTACTGCCACGAAAGTCAAAAAACAGAAGCACAAAGGAAAGTAAGTTACTCACAAAGCCAGGGAGATGCTAGCCCAAGTCACAATGTGAGTCTAACCCAGTATCCACCCCTAGCTGCCCGGTCTCCGCAGTAGATCGGCGTAAAATATTCGGGCTAGCTCGTGGAGCAGCTCGCGTTACTTTTTAGTCTTTGAGAGGGACAAGAAAGAAACCATCTTTACTATGTTTTGAAAGGTATAAAATTCGTGATGGAGTCAAGGATGTATTGTCTAAGGTTGAGTACTCCTGTTCTAGGCTTAGAAATTCAGTCATGTCTTCTTCGACTGATTTAGGATCAAATTTAATTTTGCTTTGTGGTGAAAATCGGTTGCAAAGACTTTGGTTGCTTCTAGGTAAAATGTGTAGTTGTTCATCAGGCGTAGTCGCTATCTGGTCTCCATATGTCATGCAATGACTGTAGCAGCAAGTAGTACTCGTGCCTGCTAAGAGAGCGAAAAGGACAATGCCTCCAATCTCCCATGATGTGTCGGAGAATTCTTCTTCTTCTTGCGGGGTGAGTGTATCAAAGGATAGGGTCCTCTGATAGGTGATGATATTTGCGCAAAGTAGGGAGTCACATGGATAGAGGCTAGAACTCGTAAACAACGCGTTTGTATCGGTTGGTTCGTTATGTTCGCTTTTGTGTACACCCAGATCAGGGAGCGTGCTTAACCCGGATATTTCACACCGATCTACTGCGGAGACCGGGGAGCCTGATGGATGCTGCGCCCAAGCTCGAAGTCTTCCTCGGGCAGTACGAAACATAAAGCCGTCGTCAGACTTCATCACTCGCCTTACCCCATCAGCCTTCGCAGTCTCCTCGTCACAATCAGTATGAAATATCCGGGTTAAATCCTCAGAAAGCGGTTTCATCGGATCATTTTGTGAGTCGCAATAGGCTTGTGCAGATAGGTGAGACAAGAAAAGCATCGGGTGTTCCTGATTGTCATCTTGTCCGCAGTAGGAATAATTCCCAGGATTCCCCAAGCGGTAAATCTGAGAGAGAGTCTCTGCCATTTTAAGATCATAGCAATGATTGCAAGAGGCGCTTGTCTTTGTGTTAAGGAAGAGAAGATATTCCTCTTTTGTGAGAGTTTTTTCTGAGTATTTGGAAGCTGCTAAGCATGGTCCTAGCGCTATAAGAAGAGTCACTAGCAAGGAAAAAGAAAAATAAGTTCTTTGCAGCATAGATATTTATTTTCAGAGGGATGAAATTCTTAATGCGCAGAAGGAAGCGAGATTCTAGGTGCAAATGGCGTTGGAAAGCCTTCTGGAAGACGCTGTACTTTACCCTCAGGCATTTTCACAAAAGCAAGCGATTGCTGGCAAGTTACAAGAAGTGCGCCATCAGAGGGGCGTTCAATTTTAAAATGGCACCAAAAACGTGCTGC
>CAIWMF010000030.1 GCA_903913785.1 uncultured Spartobacteria bacterium
AACCTACTTCAACTCTCTAAAGAAGAGCTCGCGCAGTATGAACGCCATCTCGGTTCATTGCGAGATACCAAGAGTTATTTTCGTACCTATTACAGTGATGGAAGACGCGACGGACTCCTAGAAGGAAGAGTCGAAGGAATCACTCAAGGGAAAGAAGAAGGGAAAATTGAAGTTGCTCTTAAGTTACACGGATTAGGATTGCCTCTTGCGGAGATCTGCAAAGCGACCGACCTAACAAGAGAAACGCTTGAGAAACTGATCTCAGATCAGTAGTCGCTATTTCTCAATGCTCTTAAGGCACTCAGGTCGCCATGAACAATAGACTGGAGATTTTTTGTAATCTGCTCAATGGGCCAATTCCACCAAGCGAGCTGAAGAAGAAACTGAGTTGTCTCCTCATCAAAACGACGTCTAATGAGCTTTGCCGGGTTGCCTCCAACAATGGTGTAAGGGGCTACGTCGCTCGTGACTAAAGCATTGGTCCCTATAATAGCTCCATCGCCAATAATGACTCCAGGCATGATGGTAACAGCATTTCCAATCCAAACATCATTACCAATAATCGTATCACCTTTCAAAGTTCTAGCCCGGATATTTCATACTGAATCGTAATGAGGCGCTGTGCAAAGCTTGTTAGTACAAGGCGGGTGAAGGATTGTGATGCAGGGCTGTATGTGTACATACCGCCCAAATCATAATTCGAGACCAACACAGTAGCCATAGAGCTTTCCACAAGCCGTAATAGATTTAGTGTGAAATATTCGGGCTAGGCATGGGAGCGTCTTTCCAAGCCTTGCCGAAGATTTTAAATGGATAGGTTGAAACGCCATTCATGGCGTGAGATGCACCATTCATGATAAAACGAACACCGGCTGCAAGCTGACAAAACTTTCCAATAATAAGTTTGTCACCGTTAAATTCGAATAAATACAAAACATTTTTTTCAAATTGGTGCACATCCTGAGGGTCATCATAGTACGTGTAGTCACCAATAATAATTTGTGGGTGAGTGATGATGTTTTTTAAAAAGACTGTTCTTGTAACGTTTTCTATCGGATAGGTAACCTCTGGACTTGGGATATCGATACTCATCACGAATAAAAATTAGGATTTCTCAAGCAGCACTCTATCTCCTCTTTCTAGCCCCATAGCTATAGCCCTTCAAGGTTCGGGATCCACGTACATTTTTCAAAAGCTTTTCAGCAGCCTCTTCGTTAAACAAGGTCGTATAGAGGTAAGAAAAATTCTCGAGCTTCAGACGTGGCACTTTAGCACCAATGAAGGTTTCGATTGCTTTGACATGAGGGAGGTCTTCCACCGTCATGATTGTAAAAGCATCGCCGATCGCCGCAGCGCGTCCGGTACGCCCAATACGATGGACATAATCCTCAGCATGCTGGGGGACGTCATAATTAATCACATGACTCACACCAGCAATATCGATGCCGCGTGCCGCAATATCCGTAGCGACCATGACCTCGTAACGTCCATTTTTAAAGCCATCGAGCGCGTCGATCCTCTCTTGTTGGCTACGATTGGAGTGGAGGACAGCAACGGTATGTTTTTCTTGAAGAAGCTGTCGAGCAATCCGATCAGCACCATCTTTTGTGCGAGAAAAAATTAACACACTCTGAAAATCAGTCCGCTCTAAAAGGGTTTGTAACAATTCAAATTTTTGAGCCATCGCCACAGGATAAAAGGCATGAGTGACTGATTCTGCCGCTGAGCGACGCTCACCAATATCGATTTTCTCTGGATCAATCATGCACCAACTGGATAAACGCTCAATTTCATCAGGAATGGTTGCTGAAAAAAGAAGCGTTTGCCGTTTTTTAGGACATTGTTCTACGAGACGACGCACATCAGGCAAAAATCCCATATCAAGCATCCGATCGACCTCATCTAAAACGAGGATTTCAATATTTTTCAACGTTGTTTCTCCCTGCGTTAAAAGATCTAAAAGACGGCCAGGTGTCGCAACGATGATGTCAACACCATCCTCTAACTTTTTTTTCTGCACCCCATAACCCACACCACCATAAAGAACAGCAACACGGAGTGAGGAAAAGAAGGAAAAATCTTTTAAGGCCTCTTCTACTTGCAAGGCAAGCTCGCGAGTTGGTTCTAAAATCAGAGCGCGCGGGTATCCTTTTTCAGGACCTAATAATGTTAAGAGCGGTAAAGAAAAGGCCGCTGTCTTTCCAGTACCAGTCTGAGCGGAGGCAATGAGATCTTTTCCCTCAAGAATCTTAGGAATCGCTTGTTCCTGAATGGGTGTTGGCTCTACATAGCCCATTCTCTGTGCTCCATGAACAAGAGGATCTGATAAATTAAATTTTTGAAACGACATTAACGGCTAACGTTACTCGTTCCTCGCAGATCATACCAGCGAATTAACGATGGTGAAACAAAAGACGCAAGTGAACCAATAAAATGATCATCCAACTGCCAAGGAATGAGTCTCATAAAACGTTCCTTTAAGTAAATACCTTGGATCCTATTTTCTTCAATCACTGTTATGGCTTGACGCAGACCCCGCGTAAGACCACATCCATCAGCTTTAAGGGCTGCTTCTTTTGCGGTCCAAAGATAGAAAAAATGATCCTCTGGGGATTGTTTCAAGAATTCTATTTC
>CAIWMF010000031.1 GCA_903913785.1 uncultured Spartobacteria bacterium
GGAAGGCTTACCATCCGTCCGCGCAGTAGCCATCATCTGCCCCGGCTTATTAAAAAAGAGTCAACTTTTTTAATTTCATTTTTCACGCTTCTTCTCCTTGCGCATCGAAAAAGAGGGTGCAAAGTTAATACTGTTAAAAAAATCGAGATGCTGTGATGTTTCTCTTTTCTATTCCTACTAACCCGAATATTTCACACTAAATCTATTACGGCTTGTGGAAAGCTCTATGGCTACTGCGTTGGTCTCGAATTGTGATTTGGGCGGTATGGACACATACAGCCCGGCATCATAATCCTTCACCCGCCTTGTACTCACAAGCTTTGCACAGCGCCTCATGACGATTCAGTATGAAATATGCGGGCTAATAGGTATTTTAGAGATTTCATTTTCTACATTTTGTATTTTTTAATTCCTTTACTAGATTCAAGTCTGTCGTCTTATTCCTCTTTGTGTAGCACATCTAACGATGGGTAGCGGTCACGCACTGATTTTTAATTTTCTAACCTATTTTTTTCAATGAACACCGTACTTCCTCTTCACGCTCTGGATCCTCTTGCAGATAGAAAATTTTCGGTGCGTAAACGTGATGGACGCACCGAGGTATTTAATGAAGAACGTATTCGTCTCGCCCTTGAAGGAGCTTTTAAGGCAGAGCGTCATCTTGCTCTAGACGACTCTCTTTCTTTAGAGGACAGAGATGCTATTGCCAATATTAACAATGCTATTGTCGAGTCTCTGCTTGCTTGTGCAGTACGCGGAGAGGAACTTGAGATTGAATTAATACAAGATGCTGTTGAGGTCGCATTAATGCGGCATGGCTATCATCATGTGGCGCGACGTTATATTATTTATCGTGAAGAACGTCGTAAAGCACGTGCCCTCAATGCACCCTTAGGTGAAGTGGCATTGCTTTCTCATGTTAGTTTGCCGGATGGTCAACGTAAGACACTCGAACCACAACGCATTCGTCGAACCATCATTCGTGCCTGTCGTGGATTTGAAGACCGTTGTCAAATGCGTGAAATGGCCGATGAGGTCCTAAAAAATCTCTATGATGGTGTGCGTTTAGATGAGATTGAGAAAGCGATGATTTTTTCCTCTAAAACACGTATTGAAATCGATCCAGCTTACGGGTATGTCACCGCGCGTCTGCTCTTAGAATCGATTTACCGAGAGGTGATTCCTGGTTTTAAGCATTACCATGATCTTGCCGAAACCCATCGTAATCATTTTTTAGCCTATCTGGAGTATGGAGTGCGTGAGAAGCGTCTTTCTAAAGCATTACTTGATTTTGATGTGAGTAGACTAGCTCAAGCGCTAGAACCTAAGCGTGATTTGCAGTTCAACTACATGGGTATTCAGACAATCTATGATCGTTATTTAACCCATGTGGGAGGTCGTCGTATTGAGACACCTCAATATTTTTGGATGCGTGTGGCGATGGGCTTAGCCATTAACGAAGGAGAAGATAAAAATGAGCGTGCTTTAGAGTTCTATCATCTTCTTTCTTCGTTTGTATTTACCTCGTCCACCCCGACATTATTCAATGCAGGTACATTACATCCACAGCTGAGTTCTTGTTATCTCACAACAGTCATGGATGATCTGGACCACATTTTTAAATGTGTTGCTGATGATGCTAAGCTCTCTAAATGGGCGGGTGGTCTTGGCAATGATTGGACAAACGTACGCGCTAGTGGTGCTTTGATTAAAGGTACTAATGGTGAAAGCCAGGGAGTGATTCCCTTTTTAAAGGTCGCTAATGATACAGCAGTCGCTGTGAATCAAGGTGGCAAGCGCAAGGGAGCCATGTGTGCTTATTTAGAGACATGGCATCTTGATGTGGAGGATTTTCTGGAACTTCGAAAAAACGTTGGCGATGAGCGTCGTCGTACACATGACATGAATACGGCGAACTGGATACCTGATCTTTTCATGAAACGGGTAAAACAAAATGCGTCATGGACACTTTTTAGCCCAAGTGATGTAACCGACCTTCACGACCTTTATGGCGCGGCTTTTGAAGCACGCTATGAGGCCTATGAGGCCATGGTGGATGCTGGGGAAATCACCCACTTTAAACGTGTTGAAGCAGTCGCGCTTTGGCGGAAAATGTTATCGATGGTTTTTGAGACTGGGCACCCGTGGATTACCTTTAAGGATCCTTCCAATGTACGCTCTCCTCAGGATCATGTCGGTGTTGTGCATAGTTCTAATCTATGCACAGAAATTTTACTCAATACCTCGGCAGAGGAGACAGCGGTCTGTAATTTGGGTTCTATTAATTTGGCGCTTCATACGAATCCAGATGGTCTTAATCTTGCTCTTTTAGAACAAACCATCACAACGGCCATGCGTATGCTCGATAATGTGATTGATATTAATTACTACCCTACTAAGGAAGCCAGACATGCCAACTTGCGTCACCGACCCGTAGGCCTTGGTCTCATGGGATTCCAAGATTCCCTTTATAAAATGAAAATGAGCTATGCCAGTAAGGAAGCCGTCGAATTTGCCGATCATAGTATGGAGGCTATTTCCTACTATGCCATTTTAGCATCCTCAAAACTTGCTAAAGAACGAGGTGCTTATGAAACTTTTGCAGGATCTAAATGGGATCGTGGCCTGCTTCCCTTAGATACTATTGAGCTTCTTGAAAAAGAACGTGGTATGCCAGTTAAGATGGATCGCTCTTCTACACTCAATTGGGATCTGGTTCGTCACTCTGTGCGCGAGTATGGAGTACGCAATAGTAATTGTTTGGCTATTGCACCGACTGCGACCATTTCCAATATTACAGGTGTTGCACAGTCGATTGAACCGACCTTTAAAAATCTTTTTGCAAAAGGCAATCTCAGCGGTGATTTTACCGTCATCAATGAGTATCTTGTGGAGGACTTGAAAGCACTCAATCTCTGGGATCGCACCATGATTGAGGAGCTCAAGTATATGGATGGTTCTATTCAAGACATTGAGCGCATTCCAAGCGCGCTGCGTGATATTTATCGTACAGCTTTTGAAATTGAGCCGCATTGGTATGTGGAGTGTGCAAGTCGTCGTCAAAAATGGATTGATATGGGTCAATCACTCAATCTTTATATTGCGGCTCCCAATGGTCGTAAATTAAATGACATGTACATGCATGCCTGGGAAAGTGGTTTAAAGACGACGTACTATTTACGATCTGTTGCCGCCAATACTATTGAAAAAACAACCTTGCAATCACGTCCTCGTTGGGCAAGCGAAGGGAAAGCCGAAGAAGGCATCCTTCAAGACGAGGCCAAAGCTTGTAGTCTGGAGGCTAGGATGCGTGGCGAAGAATGTGAGGCGTGCCAATAGCTCTCAAGCCCTCATCATAGAAATCACAATACATGTCCGGTGCAGTATGGGTCACTAGCTTCCAAAGGTGCTATGCATGAAACATTCAGCCGTCGTCGCAATCCATCACCTTCCTTGTCTAGATCAGGCTTCGCAGCCTCCTCGTCACGATCAGTATGAAATATCCGGGTTTAAAAGAGCTCTGCGGTCATTCTAATAATATCCCACGCGTTGTTGGAGTGGTGTATTCTTTAGACTGCTTGAAAATAGTTGAGCAAGCTCCAAGAATTTTTTTTGACAATATTGACCTTCTGGAAGTGCGTCTTGATTCTTTACCCGTAACGAAGTTGCCTGGGTCTTGGCCACTCCCTGTCATTGCCACAGCACGTCATGGAGCGCAGGGAGGAGCTCACCATCTCACGCTTGCAGAGCGACGTTATCTCTTAGAGGAGGCCTTGCCATGGGCTTGTGCCATTGATGTGGAGTTGCGCTCTTTCAAGGAATTGTCCTCCACGCTAGCACATGCAAGGAAAGAAAAGCGTTTCATTATTTCTTCTTTCCATGATTTTAACACTGTCCCTTCCCTAGCACGTCTAGAGCGCATGGCACTACGTGCGAAGGAATCTGGCGCTGATTGTTTTAAAGTTGCCTGTAGGATCAAGGATGAAGAAGGACTCCTGCGTCTACTTGCCTTTCAATCGATGATGTCGAGTTGTTTTCCTATTGCTGCCATGGGTATGGGTGAGGGAGGAAAACTCTCAAGACTACTGCTTGCGGGCCTTGGTGCCGTATTAGGCTATGGGTGGCTCTCTAAGCCACAAATCAAGGGGCAATTCTGCGCCTGTGAGATCCAAGAGCAGATAAAAAAATTCAACTTTTTTCTCAGCAAGCAAGAGCAGATGAAATCCAGTCGAATATACCTGGTAGCGCGTACGGGAGTCGAACCCGTGCGCCAGCCTTGAGAGGGCTGTGTCCTAACCACTAGACGAACGCGCCATAAGTGTCATCGTGTAACCGTGTAACCCAGAATATTTGATACGCAGTCTGTGCTAGTGAGCCACAACACGCAATAAAAGATTGAGCATCTGAGGTATTTCATAAAGAATTTCACGGATGAATAAACTTTACATTAAACCAGGTTGTCCCTGGTGTCGTGATGCGACGCAGTGGCTCGATGCGCATGGCGTTTCCTATCAATGCATCGATGTGCTCGCAGATCCTGCTGCCTTTGAGGAAATGATTGCTCTTTCTGCTCAGACCAAGACACCGACGCTGCAAACAGAAGATCAACGAGTCCTTGCTGATTTTGATGTGGCCCAACTACCAGCTTTTTTAACCCCAGAGTGAGTTGTTTTCTCAGTGATTATCATTATGAGTTGCCTCTAGAGCTCATAGCCTCGCATCCTCTCGAATATCGGGAGGCGTCACGTATGTTGGTCTTACATCGTGAGAGCGGTCAGATAGAGCATCGAGCATTTCAAGATCTCACTCATTACATCAGTGGGGATGATCTTTTGGTGCTTAACAATAGCAGGGTGATTCCTGCCCGCTTGTATGACGCATCGGGAAGTATTGAGGTTCTGCTCATTAAACAAAAAGATCCATGTCATTGGATTGCCATGGTCAAACCAGGCCGTAAAATGCGCGTGGGAAGCACCGTAATTCTTGGAGATACTCACGTTCGAGTAGAAGAAATTTTTCCAGATGGTACGAGGTTGCTTGCTTTTAATCATCCGCCAGATTTAGAGCGATGGGGGCATATGCCCATTCCCCCTTATTTTAAGCGCCTCGCCACAGCCGAGGATAAAATTCGTTATCAGACCGTCTTTGCAAAAGAGCCAGGATCGGTGGCAGCTCCCACAGCAGGACTTCATTTTACTCAAGAAATCTTAGATCAATTCTCCCACACCTTTATTACCTTGCATGTTGGTCCAGGAACCTTCTTGCCAGTGAAGGTAGATCATCTCGGAGACCATGAGATGCATTCTGAGCACTACCAGATCGAAGATGCTGTTGCCGAGCGATTGAATGAGCATCGAGCGTTAAAAAAGGGACGTCTTCTCGCTGTTGGAACGACAACGGCACGTGTTTTAGAGGCACTCCCTGCTGGAAAAATTTTCCCTCAAAAAAATGCCACCTCCATTTTTATTCGTCCTCCCTACAGGTTTCAAAAAGTTGATGCCCTCCTCACCAACTTTCATTTACCATGTTCCACTCTCCTCATGCTTGTGAGCGCTTTAGCGGGACGTGAGAAAATCCTAGAAACCTATCGCACTGCAGTAGAGGAAAAATACCGTTTCTTTAGCTACGGGGATTGCATGTTAATTTTGTAAAACTTTTTCCATTCCTTGTTGCCTCGATGATCAAGATTCTTTTAATTACAGGATCTTTATTAACGTTCGTCTTTCCTGTGCTTGCTCAGAATAGAGATCCGAGCGACTACACTTTTTTTTTAAATAAAATTGCACAGGAAGATACCTTCCATTTTTATGACGCGAGCATGGAGGGCCTATTCCCCACAAGCGTGAGCATTGTGCGTTTGGGAATGCCTGGATCGTATTCTTACCAAGATCTACTCCTTCCATCGAAGGGATCCTTAGAGGAGAATGAGGGAACTGCCTTTTTAAATAAAGTGACGGCAAGAAGATGGTGCCGTGTTCTTAACGAGAGTAGATCAGGAGAGGATAGAGAAGATATCATCTTACTAGCAAGCGAGGCAGATACAACGATAAGTGAGAATGACCTCACGTTTTCATGTACCTTGGAAGACTTATACCAAGAAAAAAGAACGACCCTGCAAGGAGGAGATGGGCCCGTTGACTCACTGCTTCAAAGCAACCAACTCTTCTACCAGGTGGTTGCCAAGAACGATATTTCTCACATGACGATGGTACCTCCAGCCGAAGCGGCAGCAGAGACAATGACCTGGATGGAATGGGGAGAAGGGATTGCTGGAACTCTTGCCTTTAGTCTTGGAATAAGACATCAAGCACGCATGGCAGAAAGACCGCTGGAAGCAAGAGAGTTAGCCCGGATATTTCATACTGATCGTGACGAGGAGACTGCGACGGCGGATGGGGTACCCCAGGCTCTCCCGAGCACTGGTGTTGCCCGAGGAAGACTTCGAGCTTGGGCGCAGCATCACCCTAGCTTCCCGGTCTCCGCAGTAGATGAGTATGAAATATCCGGGCTCGTACCTAATCGTGATCTCAATGAAGTTACGCCACGAATAACAAACGGAAAAATCGGTATTGCTAGCACATCTCCTAGAACAAGCTTATTCGCAAGCCTCTCTTCTCATGATGTCGGATATGGAACACTCCCTTGTGATACTCCTGATCTTGAAAATCAACATGATCACCCTCTCGCCTTGGATCGATCTGAAGAGCGAGTGCCTCCCTTACGCAAAAACCTTCAAGACGCCATTCATGTTTTGCAAAGACCCAATACAGAAGTCAGTGATGCCGTTTTGTATTTGCAGCGACACTGCCATGCACCAAGTGAGTTCAGTAGAAATACAATGGCTCTTTTAAGATGTTTTCATTTTATTGATTTTAAAAATTGTTACAAAACGCTCCTCTCAGTTAATACAAGTCGGGATTGGCGCGACAAACAATTCATTCTCAACACGAGCGTACCTTCCTTTAGTTTTACAATTCCTAGTGATGATCAAAACAAGAGTATGCTCACGATCATTCCTCCCGTGGTTACCGCAGCAATCAAGAGCAATATCGACTCTGCAGGCTATGTGGCTAACCGTACTCCTAATGCTCAAGAAAACAGGCAAGTGAGAGGAATGATTTTGGAGTCATTTATTGATTATTATGGCAAGGAGATTGCAGTTACCTGCTTTTCTCATTTACTGAGTGAAGAGAATAAGAGTACGCCAATAACGGTTGGCGATTTACAGCAAGTTTTTGCGAAGTTAGATGCATTATCTACTAAGGAAAATACGCATGTAGGCAGATTCATTGCACAGAGAAGCAAGAAGCTCGAGGGGCCTCTATTACACGATACTCAATTATTCAACTTATCGAATGCTTTCATTCTCAAGAACGATAACCTTCTTATTGATCTAAGGGATCAAAGCGCGCTCGAGCTACGCTCAAAAGCGGCAGACAACAATCTTCTTCATGCTCTTTCTTATGGAACAGAAACTCTAGCGCGTGGTTGCGGTGTTGGAATAGGAACTATTGGGGGTGCTCTAGCTGGCGCTCTCGATGGTTCTCTCGATGGTTCTCTAGGTGGTACTGTATTTTGTACGGCTTTACTTTGTCGTTTGGTATGGGGTGGAGATATTCCTGTCTTGACTTACGTTGTCCGTATTTTTGTCGTTCGTACTTGGGGCCGTCTCCTAAGTCCTCTCCATGGTGCTTTACATACTACTCTCAAGGCTGCTGTAGCTGGTGCTTTATTTACTGCTCTTGGTGGTGATGCTCTCGGTGATAAAATAAATACTCTTACAGGCGCTTGCATTGGTGCTGTTCTAGCTGGTGGTGCTTGCGGTAGTGCGTATGGTGGTGCACATGGGGCTGTTCGTGCATACCATTCTTTTGCTCCGCAAGATGCTTGGGCAAAGACGGTCAATGCCTTCAGTGATTTTAGAAATCAAAAAACTTTCAAACCCAAAGCACTCACTCTATTAAAAGAAGCTCAGAAGCAAGATCACGAGCGTGCAGCGAATCTGAATACTTTTTTTGACCATCTTCCCTTAGAAGTAGAGGAGAAACTTCATAGCGAGCATGCTCAAGAGCTCACCCTAACAACACAAACGCCTGCGATGAGATCAGTAGAAGGCTCTTTCACGATTCAAGAGGCTGTTATTCCTACTGCTCTAACCTTGAGGGTTGTGAGGAAAATTTTAGAAAACCATATTCATGATCGTATGAACGCTCGCACTATCTTGATAGAGGCGATCCTTGGGACTCATGATCAAGAAGAGCAAGATTCGAGCCAATGAAAGGTGAATGTCAATTTATTCGGGCTAGCAATGGACCTGACCGCCTGGCCAAAACACGGTTCTTACAAAAAGGGTAACAACCCTCTTGCTACCCTTCATCTGCTTGCCCATCGTTTTTGTAGAATTTTCGAGTCTCCTCATAACAGTCTTCATGAAGTATCCGGGCCTAGAAAAAAGTTTTCTTGAGGTTTTTCTTTCCATGAGATGCTTCTCTTCAGCAGAATGGAGTGGTGTCTTTTTTGAATAACTCATCTTGCTGTGAAAGAACCTCTCCATCATGGATTCTCCAAAAAGGGTCTATGACACCCTCCTCTCAAGGTATTCCTCTTAGTGATCGTGGGTTTCGTTACGGTCAGCATTTTTTTGAAACAATCGCCGTGCGCAATGGTTCTCCCTTATTTATAGAGCGTCACGTCGATAGATTAGTGCGTGCTGCACACACGCATCATTTTGGAGAGGAGACGAGGTGGCAGGAGAGTTTGCATGATTTTTTAACAACCACGCAATTTGAAGATGGTCTCATTCGCGTGTTTCTCACCGCGGGAGAGGGTTCTCTAGCAGACCCTGTGAGCGATCCCAAGCTTTGTGCCTTTTGGGAAGCAGCTTCTTTTCCCTCCTGCGAAGAAAGGATGCGCGGTATAAAGGTTGTTTGCTTAAAAAAACATCATGGAAATGAATACTGGGGCGTTAAAAATGGAAATTATTGGGATCATATTTGTGCACTCAAGGAGGCACACCAAGCAGGTGCTTCTGAGGGTTTAGTCTTTGATCAAAAAGGGATCTTAATTTCTGCAACCATGGCCAATGTCATCCTCTGGCTAGAAAAAAAAGAGGGTCTTATCCAATGTGTCACCCCGCCAACATCAAGCGGGGCACGCAATGGCGTCGTTCTTTCGTGGGCATGTGAAGAGCCTCTTATTGGAATATCTTCCCATGAAATCACACGCAGTGATCTATCCTCAGTGCGTGCGCTCGCGATCACAAATTCCCGGCTTGGCGTCATGCCCGTCTATGAACTAGATGGGGTGAGGTTGCCTGAGTATGCTCGCTCGCTTGCACTCGCAAACAGATATCATTCTCTCTATGGCGTGTAAGAACCTGTTTTCAGAGTCTAAGAAAGCTTCGAACAACTACGTCGCGCCGGCACGCGCTCTATCGAGTACTTCAGAGACACTCGATCGCTATGCGCCCTCAACTTCTTGTTCTTCATCAGCCTTAGTGACTGTGAAAAAAGGTTCTCAAAGTGCTCATCACGATCTTTTCTCAAAAGCACTCAAGCACTCCGCGCTTTCAGCCTTTCTCAAGGAGGAGGAGCTTTTTAAGAATAGAGTGGACTGCTTATTAACGAGCGTGAAAGAAGCAGCATGGTCTTTTATCTCAAGTGCGATTATTGCGGCGCAAAAGAGCCCTCGAGGTATTTGGGTTATTTGCTCCGATATCAAAAGTCAGGAGCATTTTTTTCAAGAAATACATTCTTGGTTGCCTGAGGCTGTTTTTTTCCCAGATTTGGAAATAATAGGAGAGGGCTTAGGCCTTCCTGATCCTGAGGTGTTGTCCGAGCGACTTGCTATTTTAGGAAGACTCGCACAAGGCGAACGGCTCATGACTCTGATCGCAGGACGCACGTTGACGCACGAGGTGCCCTCTCTTGAAGAACTGAAAAAAGGACTCTCCACCATCCATCTTGGTGAGGAAACCTCCCCCATGAACATTGTGGAGCGTCTTTATGAGATGGGTTTTGCCCGGACCACTCAGGTGGGATCGCGTGGGGAACTGGCATTGCGCGGAGGAATCCTCGACCTCTTTCCTTGGCAGAGCAATCTGCCTTACCGCTTGGAGTTTGATGAAACCAAGATTGTTTCTCTTCGCACATTTGATCCTCATTCTCAGCGATCGATTCAAGAACACCAATATTGTGAACTTCAGTCTGCAGATCTTGAGAGGGGAAACATTCCTTTTGCCGAGCTCATAGCAGAGGAAGATCTACTTTTTATTTTAGGAGATGACTATAAAGACGATGTCAAACAGGTCTTAGAAACACTTCCTGTGAGGAAAATTCAGCTTCTCGAGGGCATGGGTAGCTCACAAGGGAATCATGAACTAAGAGTGAGTATCGACCTGCCTTGCTACCCTATTCCCTTTGCCTCCTTCGAAGTCGGTGACTTCGTGATGCAGGAATCAAAAAGAAAAGAATTTTTTTCCCAGCTGCATGCATGGCACGAGGCCAACAATGAAATTATTTTTTTCAGTAGCTCGGAGGGTGAACAAGAGAGATTTTCGCAATTCATGAGACAAGAGTCTCTTGATCCTTCCTCCCTCTCCTTACGTCTTGGCGAACTGAGGGAAGGATTTTCTTTTGGAGAGGCTGGGCTCATTTTTCTTGCTGATGGAGAAATTTTCGGACGCTCGGCACGTGCCCGCTCTCAACGCTTTCGTGCTCGTGAGGATCAAGCCCATAGTGTGCGTTCGGCCATGGATTTCAGAGAGTTTGTCGAAGGAGATTTTGTCGTGCACACGGGGTATGGGGTAGGGCGCTACCAGGGAATCGAGATGCTGCCCTCCTCAGATGGAACCTCTCAAGAGGTGCTAGCACTAGAATTTGATGAGGAGGCACGGCTCTTTGTCCCACTTGAAGAGGCGTGGAAGGTATCTCGTTATGTGGGCGTGGGCAAGGCAGTCCCCCATCTTTCCTCCCTGAATAATGAACAATGGCATAAGTCACGTGCTGCTGCAGAAAAATCCATTTTTCTCTATGCGGGCAAATTACTCAAATTGCAGGCCGAGCGTGAACTCTATGTGGGACACGCTTTTGGTCCAGATACTCCTTGGCAGAGGGAACTGGAAAAAAGTTTTCCCTATTCCGAGACCCAGGATCAGCTCCATGCCATTGCCGAAATCAAAGAAGACATGGAATCACCACAACCCATGGATCGCCTCTTGTGCGGGGACGTTGGTTTTGGAAAAACGGAAGTGGCTCTGCGAGCCGCTTTCAAAGCTCTTATGGACTCCAAGCAAGTGGTCTTTCTTGCACCCACGACCGTGCTTGCCCAGCAGCATTATGAAACCCTGCGAGAGAGGATGTCTTCCTATCCCCTCAGTATTGAACTCATGAGTCGTTATCGGACTGCTGCCGAGCAACGCAGGGTAGTCCAAGGATTGGCATCAGGTTCTATTGATTTAGTGGTTGGGACACATCGTTTGTTTTCCCCGGATATTATTTTTAAAAATCTAGGACTCGTCATCGTGGATGAAGAACAACGATTTGGCGTCAAGCACAAGGAGGCTTTTAAGGATCGCTTTCGACTAGTCGATATGCTCACCCTCTCAGCCACGCCCATTCCACGCACACTCTATCTTTCACTCATGGGTGCACGCAAAATGTCTCTACTAGAAACCCCCCCTGCCAATCGTCAGCCTGTAGAGACCATCGTAGCAGCCTATGATGAGCGCCTGATTCGTGATGCTGCAGAGCGTGAATTAGCACGCGGTGGACAGGTTTATTTTTTACATAATCGTATTGAAACCATTGAAAAAGTCGCTTTTCGGTTACAAGAATTACTTCCCCAAGCCCGTATTGCCTGGGGGCATGGTCAAATGGATGAAAATGCACTTGAGGAGATCATGCAGCGTTTTGTTTCAGGAGAGATTAATATTCTTGTTTCTACCACCATCATTGAGAGCGGGCTTGATATTCCTAATGCCAATACCATTTTTATTGATCGTGCCGATCGTTTTGGTCTTGCAGATCTCTACCAATTACGAGGGCGTGTTGGCCGTAGTGAGCAGAAGGCCTATGCCTATCTTTTATTGCCACGCAGCATGATGCTTGAGGGCGAAGCACGCCGACGGGTCCAGGCCATTCGACAATACTCGGCACTTGGCGCTGGATTTAAAATTGCCATGCGAGATTTAGAAATTCGTGGAGCTGGCAATCTTCTTGGAACAGCCCAAAGTGGACATATTACCTCAATTGGTTTTGATTTTTATTGCAAAATGCTCCATCAGGCTGTCGGCAAGCTGAAAGGAGAAATATCCGGCGTGCCTTCCTTGGAGGTGACGGAGGTGATGCTCGAGTTTGATTTTCTAGCGCTCTCGCCCTCTGCCTGGGCGATGGCATGTGATGCACATAAAAAACGCGAAAAAGAAGCTCGCAAGAAATTCCTTAAAGACAAGCTCCCTGCTTTTCTTCCCGAGGAATATCTTCCTGAGGCAGCGATGAGGATTGAGGGTTATCGCGATCTTGCCGAGGCTTGTGATAAGGCGGCCTTAGATGAATTAGAAAAGTCTTGGCGCGATCGTTTTGGTCCTCTCCCGCTACCGGTCAAAAATCTGCTGGATCTTGAATGGATACGTCGTGTTGCTGCAGAACATGGGGTGACGAAAGTGGAGACACGTGGTCCGAAATTAATCATGACCCGAAAAGGCGATTATATTTTACTAGGACATCAATTTCCAAGATTGATGAGTCTACAACCGGAGGCAAAATTAAAAGAAATCTTAGGATTTTTGCAAGGCGCGCATTGACAAATGATGATTCTAAGTTGTCTTTTATTGACCGAGATAGGTAAGATCACCCTTCGTTTTTATTTCATGAATCTTTGGCGTCCATTTTTATTGTTAGCCTTCATTAGTTTTTTTGTTTGTCACAGTCTCTGTGCCGAGGAAGAAATCATTAATGGCATGGCTGCTATTGTGAATAATGAGATCATTACCTTTTCTCAGGTTCGCGAATTAGTGATCGCACAAGAGCGTGCTGCCTCAGAATCCTTGCAGGGAGAGGAGCTTGCGACCAAGATCAAAGAGCTCCGACAATCGGCCGTCAATGATCTCATTAATCGTGCGTTGATCCTTCAGGAATATAAGAAAAAAGAGTTCACCATTCCTGAGTATGTGATTGATGATGCCGTTGCAAAAATTATTCGTGATGAGTTTGGAGGAAATCGCACTGTTTTTATTAAAACGCTCCAAGCTCAGGGCTACTCACTGGCTCGTTTTCGTCAGCTTCAAAAAGATAAGATTATCGTGAGCGCCATGCGAAGCTCTAAGGTGAAGGATAATTACGTCGTTTCACCTGTCAAAATCCGTGCCTTTTACAACGAAAATCAAGCCGCCTATACCACTCCCGATCAAGTCAAGCTCAGGATGATTATCCTTCATGAAGGTGATACTACAGGAACAGTGACCAATATTTCCAAGCGCGGAATGGCCGAGGAAATACGTCGCAAAATTGCCGGTGGTGCAGAGTTTGACCGCATGGCACAAATGTACTCGGAAGATTCGACACAAGACTCTGGAGGTGATTTTGGCTGGATCGAGCGTAAGACATTAAACGAGACCTTATCACATACTGCTTTTTCGATGAAGGCAGGAGAAGTGAGTCCCGTCATCCCACTGGATAACAGTTACTACATCCTCATGGCTGAAGACGTAAAACATGCCTCCATCAAGCCGCTCAAAGAAGTACAGCTTGAAATCGAACGACGTCTCATTGAAGAAGAAATGCTCAAAGCTCAGGAAAAATGGCTCAAGGGCCTGCGTGATAAGGCCTATATTAAAATCTTGTAAGCCTTTTGAAGAAGTTGACTCATATACCACCATCAACATGATAGATGCATAAATATGCCAACACAAAATCCCATGATTGGTCTCACGGCAGGTGACGCAGCTGGTGTGGGGCCAGAGATTCTCGCTCTAGTGCTCGAGCACTTGAGAGTAGACCCATCATTGCTGCGTGGTTGTGAGGTAAGGGTCGTTGGAGACCACCCACCAGTAACACCTGGGCATCCCACACCCGCAAGCGCTCGTGCCGCCATCGATGCCTTAGAAGAATCTGTAGGACAATGCCTCATGGGCGAACTCTCCGCCATCGTCACAGGTCCTGTGAACAAACACCACCTTCATAAAGAGGGCTTTTTGTTTCCCGGTCAGACGGAATTTTTTGCAGCACGTGCGGGGGTCGAAAATTTTGCAATGCTCCTGACTGGTGGCTCCTTAACAGTTGCTCTTGTGACCGCTCATATTGCCTTGCGTGAGGTTGCGGCCATCTTAAGCACAGAGGAAATTATTCGGGTGGGAAAGCTGCTCATTGCCTTTTTAAGGCGACAAGGGATTCAACGTCCTCGTATTGCTGTCGCTGGACTCAATCCTCATGCAGGAGAAAACGGCGATCTGGGAGATGAAGAGGGAAAAATTATTTCCCCTGCCGTAGAGATCCTCCGTCACATGGAGCCTGAATCGAGCATCGTGGGTCCTATGAGTCCTGATACGGTTTTTTGGAATGCTCTTCAGGGAGAGTGTGATGCTGTGCTCGCTATGTATCACGATCAAGGGTTGATCCCACTTAAGCTCCATGCCTTTGACCAGGGAGTCAATGTGACGCTAGGACTTCCCTTTGTGCGCACCAGCCCTGATCATGGGACCGCCTATGACATTGCCGGCAAGGGGATCGCGCGGGCTGATAGTTACTTGGCTGCTGTGAAGCTTGCGGCGCAGTTGGTTTCTTCTCTTTAGCTTTTCTTAGAGAGCAGGAGTGGATGGTGCCAATGCTCCTAATAATCGTTGTGTGATGGCACTGAGCGCACGCCCATCAGCGCGTCCGGCAGCCTTTACTTGAGCAGCTTTCATGACCGCTCCCATGTCTTTTTTTGAGGTCGCATGAACCTCATCCATCGCTTCACGCACGAGAAGCTCCATTTCCTCCTCAGAGAGAGCCTGCGGCAAATAGGCTCTTAGAATTGCAATTTCCATTTTTTCTTTTTCGGCAAGCTCCGGACGAGCCCCCTGTTCAAAGCTCATCACCGAATCCTCTCGCTGCTTGATTTGCTTGCGGATGACGGCAAGGGCATCGGCTTCTAAGAGAAGAGTAGCAGCGCCTCCTTGTTCAAGAGCAGCATATTTGAGGGCAGACTTAACCATCCGTAGCGTCCCTAATGTAAAGGCATCTCGTGCCTTCATAGCCTTCTTAAGGTCATGATCGATTTGTTCTAATAAATTCATAAGTCCCATAGAAATAACATTTCCTGCGCCACCCCCACAAGCGCTATCTCACCCCTGCGCGGGATGAAAGATTCGGGTTAACTGTTACACTGTTGATGGTATCGATGCGATAGAAGCTTGATAAAAACAGAGAATCTGCTTGAGCCTTTAAAAAAAAATTGTTTACTATTATGGTTCGCTTTAACAAACCAAGTAATTATGTCGTCAAAAAAATTGCCACCAATAGGTGGTACACCTGCTCTTGTAAATCATTCAAACAAAGAGAACAGGCCTCCTACTCCTACAGAAGTTCGTTTTGGTGGTCATAGCGTTAAGAACGTTAATAGCCGTGGTGCTTTACCCCCTATTACAGGCGAATGTAACAACAACAACAACACGCTAGACAATTCAGCAACACCACCAAGGAATCCTCTTCCGCCAGATTTCTTTTCACATAATCCCGATCCCTTGGCGGGTCATTTACCTAAAAAACCAGGCGATTTACAGGAACAAGAAGAAAAAGAGTTCTCTCTTAAAGAGCTGGAGACGCGACTACCTCCGTCAAACTTTCCTAAGACTGAGGAGAAACTGCCTTCTGTTTTGCCTCCTATATCTAGAGCAACGGATCCTTCAAGCCGCCGAACTCCAAGCTCATTTACTCCAAGCTCATTAGGGCCGCTTCCTCCTATTTCATAAGGACTACGACGTCTCTAGAAACAATGCCTGTCGGGAAATCCAACCATTCCCGCTGTTCTTCTCGAAAAGTAGGCGTTCAGCACAGTGGAACTGAGGCAGTAGCTGGCATCAAGAGCTGAAGCAATTTTTGACAAGGATTGTCTCTCTGATAAGTTAAGAAAAGGGAGAGCATTCTTTCGATGTATCTTTCTCCTCGTTCGGCCCATGCA
>CAIWMF010000032.1 GCA_903913785.1 uncultured Spartobacteria bacterium
ATGAATATTTCCTTGAATCCATATTCGAAGGTAGCCCTGTTCTTGTAAAAAATGAAAAAAATCAGTAGGAGTGCGCTCGCGTGGTTGTGCTGTTTTTTTTGGAAGAGCTGGTTTTGAAAAATCTTCGAATGCAGTAACGGTCGCTGGCTCCTCTTCATCTTCTTGAAGGATACCTGTTGTCACAGGAAAGGTGATGAAGAGTTTTTGTTTAGAAAATACTTTTAGAATTTTTTTTGTAATTGATTCTGCTGATTCTGTCTGAATGGAACGCTTGCATTCTGGACACGTAGCCTCAGAAGCTCTGGACATGAGGAGTTTTAAATAGTCATTAATTTCTGTAATAGTGCCGACCGTGGAACGTGATGTCCTTACACTATTGTTTTGTTCAATGGCAATTGCGGGTGGAATTCCTTCTATGGATGCCACCTGTGGCTTATCCATGCGATCGAGGAATTGGCGAGTGTACGGGCTAAAGGTTTCTACGTAGCGACGTTGGCCTTCGGCGTAAATAGTATCGAAGGCAAGACTCGACTTGCCACTGCCACTAGGGCCAGTAACCACAACAAGCGATTGAGTTGGCAAGTCAAGGTCAAAACCTTGAAGATTATTTTGCCTAACACCGCGAAGACGTATCCGAGAAGAAGTAGGCACTCTATAGGATTAGGCTCGCAACAAATGCTGCTTTAAAGAAGGTATTAATTTTCTGAAGAGTTTTTTAATTCTTCAGTGCGTAGCAAAACACGTTGACGCATGATTTTTCCTGCTTTGAATTTAACAGTGGCGCGCGCAGGAATGGTGACATCAACTTCTGGGCGGTTAGGGTTACGTCCTACACGTGGACGAGTTAAACGGACTTCAAAGACACCGAAATTTCTGAGCTCCACATTTTGTCCTTGAGCAACAGCGGCTGTAATATGGTCAAGAATTTTTTGAATAACATTAAAAACGTCAGATTGAATAAGGCCAGTCTCATTACTGATAGCGACGACGAGATCACGTTTTGTTAGGTTTGGCATAATAGTAAAATAAAATTATAAGATGATGATGATTGGTTTTTGAATAAGAATGATAAGGATGGCTCGGATACGAAAATCAGGGGGGCCTGAATTTTAGTATGATTTCTTACTCTTAGCAATAATAAATCTTTTAAAAATTTAACCCGAATATTCGGGTTCATCTTAAGATAGAGTAGAACTCGCGGTTGAATCTTGTTACCCAAGAAATTTTTTATTGTCTTATCTGCGTCTTTTTTTAAAAGACTATCTTTAGAAGATTCACTGTATCGGCAGGAACTTCTAAAAGTTCTGGATCTTGAGCTATGCGAGCAAAAATTGTTTCACCTGTTTTTTTCCCAAAACATACTTCCATAATAGTATGGTCACCTGCCTCGTCGTCTGGCGTATTTTCTGAAAGGTGAGCAATAAATCGAATGGAAGCTGTTGGTTTTGACGATTCATCAAGTCCTGCAGCGGCTGTTTTTGAGGGGGTTGCTACCTGATAGGATAAGACTTTAGTTTTTTCAAGAGTTTCGATTGCTTGTTGGAGGTTTGCTACAGGAATGACTCTTTGATTCTCTGAAATCCAATTCTCACTTCCTCCAGATTCGCGATGGAGGCAGATCGTTTTTCCGGATGTGGTGATTTCAATACGGTCTACCATGTCAAGATTAAGCTCAAACAACTGACGATCTCGGAGCGCTTCAGGAGTTATCATGAACAATTCTGATAAAGAAGCAGGTACAATAAAAATACCATGGCGAGCAGAAGATCCTAGATAAGCAGGAGGGGCGCTGCTGTTTGCGTTTATTTCTTCAGCTACATTACCAAGAGAGAGTGTTATTGGGTTTAGTGAATCTTCTGCCAATAAGCTTATGGTTGCACGTGGTTGATCAAGACCATAAGGACATAGATTGGTACCATCATTACTAACACGCTTTAAGACCTCTGTTGTAAAGAGAGGGGCAATCCATGTTTGTAATGCTTCTGGAGAAATACTCCCAGATACAGGTTGGGTCATTTGCCATTTTGTGTTCTCTTTTTTCAGAGAAAGCTTACTGAGGCCCCTGGTAAGCGTGATTTCCATGAGATCATCTAGCTTTAAGGTGGTGAGATAAGGATCTCGAAAATCATCATCGTTAGTAAATACGATCGCAGCAATTTCAGAGGGAATGATCATAACATTTTTTTGTTTTTCTAACTGGGCAAAGAGCGATTTTTCTCCGACTGCTTCATTACCAATATAAAGAATTTGATCTTTTGCTCCTTCTTCATGAATCCTAATGGAGCGTTTTGGATTCTGTAGGCCTAAGCTAGAAAGACTTAATTGATGTGTAAGCTCTTTGGCATTGAGAATATTAAGAGGCTTCAGTTCCTTGGCAATATTAAGTAAATGACCTATTTTTTTATCACTCACACGATCAGGGGGCAGAGTAGAAATATACCAAGCATCTTCCTTACGTTGTAATGTATGCACATCATTCCCATCATTAATAACAATGAGAGTTACTTTATCCGGATTAATATGAAATACAAAACCATCAGCTAAGCGTTGCTCAGGGAGGTCATAGAGAAAAAACCAAGATATGGTTGCAAGAGCTAAGAGAAAGAGAATTATTGTTCCTCGTCGAGTCATCATAATATTTTTGTCATCATATATAGTCAAATTACTTTAAAAAGTCATTTGAAACTGAGTTCTTACCCTATGTTTCCGATTTCCCTTTTGAGATTTAACCCGCATATTTCATACCGATCACCTGCGGAGACCGGGAAGTCAGATGGATCTTGTGTTAGACTCACATTGTGACTTGGGCAACACCAGTGCTCGGGAGAGCCTGGGGTAGACTGCCGTAACCGTTAGGTTAGAGGCAGCCCGTAAGGGCGAGCCGAGCAGATGCGAGCGAGTCAATATGGACTCATACAGCCGTCGTCAGACTTCATCACTCGCCTGACCCCATCCGCCTTCGCAGTCTCCTCGTCACGATCAGTATGAAATATGCGGGCTAATCATCAATGTTTCTTTTTCTTCTCCATAAAAAGAACATTCCTAGCATGCCTGCTCCCATCGGGATGATGAAAATTGACCAAAATGCAATACGCGTCATTTCTTGTTCACTTAAATTTAATTTAAAATACGATTTCATCTTTGCTGTATTTCCCGCTAAGGAGACCCGATCTATGAGTCCATTAAGAGAACTTGAAAAAAAATCGAGACCTACTTCTCCAATCCAAGCATCTTTAATAAAATCACTGTTCCCCACAACGACTATCCGGGACGCGTGGACAGCAACTCGATCGTCATGAAGCGCTCCGCGATCCGCCATAGCAGCGATAATGACCGGATAAGGTGTATCTCTTTCTGGTTCAAAAGAAATATCTTCGTCATCTTGAGCTGCCGCATTGCAGGAACCCCAAAATCCATAGAGCGCTTCGATAAGAGGGCGCACACGAATTTCTTGGGGTTTATTGGTGTTTTTTTCTATTGCAAGCGACTGAGTAGGACCTGAAAAGAGAATATTTAGATTTAAAAATTGTTTTGTAAACTCGGAGCCTGGAACAAACATGCCAGTAACATCATGAATGATAGTATTTGTATTGCCTAAAGGAAGAGAGCGCACCACACGATCGTTTCGTGGGATAATTCCTGCATCTTCAATAAAGCTACTTAGCAGTGGTGTGTCAGCTGTGGGATCAAGTAAAATTAACAACCGACCAGACTCTGTCCAATATTTTTTAAGAGCAACTAATTCTGGTATTGAGAGATCAACATGAGCTCCTGCAATAACAATTAATGATGTATCTTCTGGAACATTAATACTGTTGCTGAGGTTGAGCAGGCCAGGTGTGATGTGTTGCCATTGGAGGTAGTGACCGATGATGTCCAGTGGTGATATACCAGGGGTCATTTCACCATGGCCTTGAAGAAAATAGACTTTTTTTAGTGGTACTCCACTCAATTCAATAAGTGCATTATTAATGACTTGTTCTCCGCGAAAGGCGACAAGCCGTTTTTGAGTGCCTTCCATAGAAATGAAAGTTTCATACTCGCCAAGATCTTTGACTGGAATGACTTTTTGATGATCTAGGTAATCAAGAATGACAACATTTTCATTGGGGTTAAATTGATATTTTGCTTGGATTTCCCGTGCTCGCGCAAGATTTCTTGCAGGATCAAGATATTCTACAATCAAGCTCTCGCCCGCCTTAATTTGATACTCTTCAATGAGAGATTTGAGGTCACCGTAGAGTTCTGCTTCTTGACGCAGTGAAGTAGGTGAAAAATAGATGATAATACTTGCTGGTTTATAAATGCCAGAAAAGAGAACAGAGCCTTGTTCGGAAAGTGAAAAGCGATGTGATCTCGAAAGATCCAAGTGTTGATAATGATAAAAAGAAATGAGATTCATTCCAATAATCAACGCAAGGATAGAAATCCCTTGAATAAGAAGACGAACAATAAACCACACTCGAGATGAAGGAGAAATTAACGCCGCCATATTCGTGATTGAGTAATGTGGAGCGTGAGGCACCAGAAAAGCAAGATCATGCTTAGATAAAAAACAATCGAACGCGTATCGATGACTCCATGAGAGAAGCTTTTCATGGTTTCCATAGGGAAAATTAATCTCAAAAGCTCATGAAGCATGGACTTCTTTGAGGGACTGGTGGTCCATAAAATTCCTGCAAAAAAGAATAAAACAATCAGCGTAAAGGAGATCATCCCTGCAAGAAGTTGATGTGATGTTAATGATGAAGCCATACAGCCAATGGCAATGTAGAGTCCTCCTTGAAGAAGTAACATGCCATAAGCCCCACAATAAGCTCCATAGCCTGCTGCCGCAACTTGATGCGCAGAAGGCCAAAACAATGCAAAATACAAAATGCTCGGGACCCACAGAAGAGCAAAAAAGATAAAGGCCCCAAAAAATTTAGCTAAAAGCACTTGGGTGTCGCGCACAGGGGCGGTGAGCAAGGTTTCCATTGTACCTGTTCTAGATTCCTCAGCAAAGAGGCGCATTGTGAGTAGTGATGGCAGCACAAGGAGAGTCACCCAAAAGAAAATGTTATTAAAAAAACTTTCTACAATGGAAATTCCCGTTTGACCATGATTGAGATGAGAGACGCTAGAATAAAAATTAAAACCAGTAAGTAGTAACACAAAAACAAAAAGTGACACTGCCAAGGGTGTCCGAAAGTAGGTAGCAATTTCGCGTTTCCACAGTGTTAAAAAAGTACGCATAGAATAAGAAGAGGCAATGGTTGAGGCGTATAGCTATAGTCAAATTACTTTGAAATGACAGGAAAGAACGCAAGGATTTTTTAGAAAGAGCAGAGTTGAAGATCGAGCGCTATCTAATGATATACTCTTCACAAATGAAAATAAGGATTTTCTTAAAGTGGGAATATAGTGATGAGATTTTTTAGGTCTATTTTGCCAAAGGTGTTAATAAACTCATTACTTATGACCCTTTACTTCGTCTCTAGTTGTAGCAGATGACAAAGGAAATCAAAATTCCTTTTTAAAAATGATCCACTGTTGGGCAAAGCTCTATCTAATGATCATCTGGGTTGATGGCGCCTTCTTCTTTCTGAGTTAATATCATAAAAATTTCTTCTAATGTGGCACTAGGTAATAACAATTCTTGCCTGAGTTCCTCTCGTGTGCCTGAAGCTACAATTCTTCCCTGATCGAGAATGAGGTAACGTTGACAAAGAAGTTCTGCTTCTTGCAGAGAATGCGTTGAAATTAAAAGTGTGTGTCTTTTTGCAAGATTCGCTATGAGTTGGTGAATATGGGCTTGTTGACTTGGGTCTAGACCGATAGTTGGTTCATCAAGAATCAAGAGATCGGGTTCATTGACAAGCGCATCAGCGAGTCCAACGCGTTGTCGATAGCCTTTAGAGAGCCTTGCAATAAGCTTATTTTCGACACAATGCAGCCCACACAGATCAACAACATCAATGACTTTTTCGGAAATACGACGGCTTCTCACTTTCTTTAAGGCTGCTCGATAACGGAGATATTCTAGTACCGTCATTTCTGGGTAAAGAGGAACATTCTCTGGCAAGTAGCCAAGACGTGCTCGAATTTCAAGAGAGTGCTTATAAGGATCCAAACTATCGATAGAAAATGATCCAGAAGTCGGAGAAAGATAGGTGGAGAGAATCTTGAGTAAGGTGCTTTTACCTGCACCATTGCGTCCAAGTAGACCAACTGTTTCTCCTTTTTTTATTTCAAAGGAAAGTTGGTGTAAGATTTCGCGGCTACGAAAACTTTTTGAAAGGTCTTGAACTCGGATCATCATGACGATTAAGAGAGAAGAGAAGAAAAATAAAAGGCTATTTCTTTATTGGAATCGCCTTGGCAATTCTCAAAAAGGATTCGAGAGAACAGCAACCATGGCTATCACAACATGCAAGAACAATGGGTTTATCATTGTAGAGTAGGCGTACGAACATAGAATGATCAGCGTGTTCAAAAAGCAAAATTTTTACGTCGGAGGCATAAGGCGGATTATTTTGCAGCGGTACTCCCAGAGCACTCATCAAACCTAGAATGGTGCTATCATGAGCGGAATAGAGGACATATTTTAAGTGAGGCTCTCTGCATACAGGGCTTTTTGGTGAAATATTCTTATTGAAATTCGCTGCAGCCTCTAAATAACAACTGATGTCGCGAAGGAGTGGTCCTCCAGCAGCTTTTCCTACCGCAGGATGGTTAAAAAGAGTTTTAAATTCTTTTTTTTCTTGAGCAATGATGCGTTGAGTATCCTCCTCTGATAGCTCCTTGGGAACGGCGATATGCTTGAGCTTGAGGATAAACAAAGTATCGCCTAAGAAACCGACTTCTTTTTCACTTTTAATGGGCACACCTGTGGCCCGACTCCAAGATGAGAAGTGCGATTTTAGTGCACTCACTTTTTGACGCCACTCTGGGGTTGAAAAAACATATTCGTCCAATTCTTTTCTGATATCAGGAATTAATAATGGATCTTGAGTGGCAGGTGCCGTGTGAATCGGGATAGGTTGACAACGATGCGGCAATGCGGCCAAAGAAAAAAGAGAGTGCCCGATAGTTGGTCCACTGCCTGGAGGATAGAGTCCCGTTAAAAAACAAGTCGCACTCATGAGGGTGCGATCTATATCCGTGGAGCGGACATAGAGTGTGCCTTTTTGATAGGAGGAGGGAAGTAATTTCTCCTTGTTTACATAATCATGCCGACATTTTTTTCCTAACTCATATTCTTGATGCATTCCTAGTGCTGTTAGTTGACCAAGCCCTTCGGGCCAATCATGAGCTACTGCAGGGATGGCTATGATAGGATTTCTGTCTCCATGGCGAATCACATCAATGGCAAAAATCAGTTTTTCCTTTGAGGTGCCTTTTGTTTCTTTTTCCTCGCTACGAGCCAGTAGCCTAGGAGAGTTGACAAGAATTAGACTAGAAAATAATAGCAGGATTAATTTGAAATAATTCATTGATCAACTAGAAGAACACAAACTCCTAATTCCTATTAAACGAAAATGCAATTGCTTTCTTGCCCCATAAAATGCTTTCAGTCAGATTCAAGTCATTTAGAAATATGAGTACTGCTTTTTTAGCCAAGTGGAATGAAGAAGTGATCGATCGCAATTATGAACAATGGCGTCATGATCAACATTCGGTAACAGAGGATTGGGCTACTTTTTTTCAAGGATTTGAACTTGGTTTTGAACGCTATAAAAAACGTGAAGCATACCAAGAATCCTCTCTCTCTTCACGTGCCCTTGGTGTCGATGGCAGAGTGGAAAATTTAATCAATGCTTATCGAACTCTCGGTCATTCGATGGCAAGGCTTGATCCCTTGAATACTCATCCAAGAAGAGAATCGCCTTTAGAAATTTCAGCCTTTGGCTTTGAGAAAAAAGATTTAGAAACAATTGTCTCTTCACCCTCTTTTCGCGGTGGAGAAAAGATGACCTTGGAGAGTTTAGTGGAGGTATTGCGTGCCATTTATTGTGGCACATCCAGTATTGAATTTATGCATATTCAGGATGCTGCCGTCCGCACTTGGGTGCGCGATTTAGTAGAAAAAAACGATACAACAACTCAACTAACCTCGCATTATCGGATTTTAAGAACGCTACACAAAGCAGAACTCTTCGAAAATTTTTTGCACACAACGTATGTAGGCAGCAAGCGATTTTCCATAGAAGGAGGTGAATCCTTGATGGTTGCTCTTTCGGAAATTCTGAGGCGCTCACCTGAGCAAAAAATTAAAGAAATCGTTCTTGGCATGGCCCATCGTGGTCGTTTGAACGTATTGGCTAATTTTTTAAAAAAACCATTTGCGATTATCTTTAATGAATTTTCTGACGAATATCGTCCCGAAATTGGAGATGCTAGTGGAGATGTAAAATATCATCTTGGCTATCAT